>DVDU01000199.1 GCA_015296065.1 Oscillatoriaceae cyanobacterium M33_DOE_052
GATGGGGCTAAAGCCCAACTACGAACCAAAGATGGGGCTAAAGCCCAACTACGAACCAAAGATGGGGCTAAAGCCCAACTACGAACCAAAGATGGGGCTAAAGCCCAACTACGAACCAAAGATGGGGCTGAAGCCAAAACCACAACCCCGGTCCCCTGTGCCACCCCCGCCATCGCCCGATCGGCTCAGGTACGGTTTCCCCTAATTAGCACTCATTACACTTGAGTGCTAAATTAGGCAGTTGATAAGATTATGTTGCGTGGGCTGGCGGAAATCGGCCCTAAAGGGAGCGAAATTATGGCGAAAATAGTAGCATTTGATGAAGAATCTCGCCGAGCCTTAGAGCGGGGAGTCAACGCCCTGGCGGATGCAGTGCGGATTACCCTAGGTCCCAAAGGGCGCAATGTGGTATTAGAGAAAAAGTACGGCGCCCCCCAAATTGTTAATGATGGCATTACGATCGCCAAAGAGATTGAATTAGAAGACCCCCTGGAAAACACCGGCTCGAAGCTGATTCAGGAGGTAGCCTCCCAAACCAAGGAAATCGCCGGTGATGGCACCACCACAGCCACCATCCTGGCGCAAGCGATGATTCGGGAAGGATTGAAGCTGGTAGCAGCGGGGGCCAACCCGGTAGCCGTGCGGCGGGGGATTGAAAAAACGATCGCCTATTTGGTCGAAGAAATCAAGGCAGTAGCCAAGCCAGTGGAAGGGTCCGCTATTGCCCAAGTCGCCACAGTTTCCGCCGGGAACGACGAAGCGATCGGCCAGATGATTGCCGAAGCGATGGAAAAAGTCACCAAAGATGGGGTAATTACCACCGAAGAATCAAAATCCCTCACCACCGACCTAGAAGTAGTCGAAGGGATGCAAATCGATCGGGGCTACATCTCCCCCTACTTCGTCACCGACAACGAGCGGATGGTAGTGGAATATGAAAACCCCTACCTGCTGATTACCGACAGCAAAATCAGCCGGATTCAAGATTTAGTCCAGGTTCTGGAAAAAGTCGCCCGCGTCGGCAAAGCCCTAGTGATTATCGCCGAAGATGTAGAAGGCGAGGCTCTAGCCACCCTAGTAGTGAACAAAGCCCGAGGCGTGCTGAACGTAGCTGGGATTAAAGCCCCCGGGTTCGGCGATCGGCGCAAAGCCATGCTCCAAGACATCGCCATCATCACCGGCGGTCAAGTCATCTCAGAAGAAGTGGGCCTCAGCCTAGATACCGTCAGCACCGAGATGCTCGGTGTCGCCCGCAAAATCACCATCACCAAAGACAACACCACCATTGTCGCCGAACTCAGCCCCAAAACCAAAGGCGAAGTAGAAAAGCGCATCGCCCAAATCCGCAAAGAATTAGAAAGAAGCGATTCAGATTACGACAAAGAAAAACTCCAAGAACGCATTGCCAAACTCGCCGGTGGCGTCGCCGTCATCAAAGTAGGAGCCGCCACCGAAACCGAACTGAAAGACCGCAAACTGCGGATTGAAGACGCCCTCAACGCCACCAAAGCCGCCGTAGAAGAAGGCATCGTCCCCGGCGGTGGCACCACCTTGATTCACCTAGCCGCCAAGGTAGATGGACTCAAGGCCACAATGACCGAAGAAGAGAAAATCGGTGCCGCCATTGTCCAGAAGGCCCTAGAAGCCCCAGTGCGCCAAATCGCCGACAACGCAGGCGTCGAAGGCTCCGTAGTCGTGGAAACCGTGCGCCAAACCGATTTCAACATCGGCTACAACGCCGCCACCAACGTCTTTGAGGACATGATTGCCGCAGGCATCATCGACCCCGCCAAAGTTGTCCGCTCCGCCCTGCAAAACGCCGGGTCGATCGCCAGCATGGTGTTAACCACCGAAGCCCTCGTGGTCGAAAAACCCGAAAAGAAAGCCGCCATGCCCGGAATGGACGGCGGTATGGGCGGCATGGGCGGTATGGGCGGCATGGGCGGCATGGGCGGTATGGGTATGATGTAGTCCCTCCCCCCACATAGCCTATAACTAATTCCCTAGGGGCAATTCATCAATTGCCCCTATATTTTTGTAATTAATCCCTAGTCGCTAGTCCCTAGTTCCTAGTCCCAAGGCAGAAGGACAAAGGACAAAGGACTCTTGGACCAAGGACAAAGGACAAATGACAAATGACAAATGGCAGTACCCTGGTTTATCGTTGATAATTAATTGAACCTAGTTGCCCTCAATCCCATGACTGACAAACGCTCAACCAGTGCCGAGGTAAGGTCAGAAGCCCGAACCGAAGCCCAAGAAGAACACGACTACTTCGACTATTTTTATGACGAACCGGGAACCGCACCAGGAACCCTGAACATCGAAGCCGATGCCCCAGCAGCACCGATTATCCTGATTGATTACAACGAACCCAAAGCCATTCGCATCCGCATCGAGAATCCCCCAGATTGCGCTTCCTACCTGGATAGCGAGTCGGTTTCTTGGGTGGACGTACAGGGGTTAGGCAATCATCAGATGTGGGAACAACTAGCATCGGTGTTTAACCTGCATCCTTTGGTACTCGAAGACGTGGTTAACGTCCCCCAGCGGCCAAAAGTCGAGGAATACAGCAACCAGTTAGTTCTGATTGTCCTGATGATTATGGCCAAGGAACAGGGAGGCGGATTTTACACCGAGCAGGTCAGCTTTGTGCTGGGTAAGCATTACTTGCTAACAGTGCAGGAGGAGCCCGAACGAGATTCATTTGGACCCGTGCGCGATCAGATTCGCAGCGGCAAAGGACAAGTACGCAATCATGGAGCAGATTATTTAGCCTACGCCTTACTAGATGCCATCATCGATGGCTTTTTTCCAGTTTTGGAAGATTACGAAGAACGCATCGAAGCCCTAGAAGATGAAGTAGTCGTTAATCCCACCCACCAGACACTGGAAAAAATCTATCAAATTCGCCGAGAATTGCTCTCTTTCCGCCGTGCTATCTGGCCACTGCGCAGCGCGATCAATACATTAGTTCGCGGTGGCCACGATTTAATTAGCCCCGATGTCCTGATTTACTTTCGTGATTGCTATGACCACGTTATTCAGGTTTTAGATATCCTAGAAACTTATCGCGAACTCACTTCCGGGCTGATGGATGTATATCTATCCGCCGTCAGCAATAAGATGAATGAAGTGATGAAACTGCTCACCGTGATTTCCACAATTTTTATTCCCCTCACCTTTGTGGCTGGGGTATATGGCATGAACTTCAACACCGATGTTTCTCCTTGGAATATGCCCGAATTAAACTGGTATTGGGGTTATCCTATTTGTTGGGCGGGCATGATTGCCATTGCTTTAGGTTTGGTGGCATTCTTCTGGCGGCGCGGCTGGTTTGAAAATTTCTCATCTACCATTAAAGGTGATTAATTAACCAAGATAATCAAAAAAAAGGCTCGTAGTTGGGCTTCAGCCCAAAAAAAGGCAAAAAAAGGTGGCTAACGCGACGGCTAACGCCGTTCTTAGTTGGACTGCAGCCCACAAAAAGGCTCTCCCCATCATGGTTGACAAAATTGCCTTAATGTGGTATTATGTCCAAACAGCCAATATTAACTAAACCTCTGGGGTAGCTACCCCCCATTCCTGATTCCCTGTTCCCCAGTCCCCATTGCACTGGTTGTCTTCAATCTCAAGGAAGCATAGATGTTGGAAACAATTCTGGTTTTGGCCTTGGGTATCGCGCCGCCTTTGGTGTCTCTGTGGTTGATGAGCCGCGTCGAAGCCAGAGCCGCATCTCGGCTGAGGCGAGTAATGGCAGGAGAATACCCACGCCGCGCTATTTATTATCGAGACCAAAACCAGATCGAATCCCACCCTGGAGAAGGATTAATCGGCAACCAAAGTTGCCGGTTTAATGCCCACTCTCAGTACATCCGGTGTGCCGTTAATCCAGCGGGACCATGTGAGGAATGCTCCCATTATGAACCATTACCAAAAGATTTTTCCTGGTAATTTATGATTGACAAGGGACAAATGACCAATGACAGGAATTGACTGGATAATTTTGACATTTTACGGCGGCTGTGTGGCAATGGTGTTGGTGGGGATGCTAGCGTCACTTTGGGAAGATGAAGTAAAAATAGAATTAAACCGTAACGATTTGAACGCACAACTAGCGGCGAATAGTTTGGAATCATCCGTGGGGATGAATTTTAAACTGGCGGAAAAATATAAGTTGAATGATGAGCTAAAGCATTTGGATGTAGAGATAAAAAATACTTCCAATCGGGATTTGTATGTGGATTGGGATTATAGTAGTTTTGTGGATGCGGCGGGACGATCGCAGCGGCTGTTGCGCCTGACTCCGGGGATGAGCTTCGACCTCCTCCCGCCCCAAGTATTCAGCACGATCGCCCCCGGTAAAACCCTCAAAGAAAAACTCACCGCCGAATCAACCCTCAAACGAGACAAAGAAACCAGCTTACTCACCGGTGCAGTCCCCCTCATAGAATTCTCTAAATTCAAATCCACGCCCACACAAAAATCCACCCCCACGTCCTTCACCTTTGCCCTGCGTCTCGCCCTCCGCCAAGTCGATGCCCAAAGCAGCTTTAGTGGCAATCGCTTTCATGTTATCAACTGTGAATTTACCGCCAAAAAGCTCCCCCGACAATCCCTATTTAGTAAATAAACCCTAAACCTTCATCATCAATCCCCCCAACCCCCCTTTGAAAGAGGGGCTTTAGGCCAACAACCCTCCTGTGAAAGTGGGGTTGGGGGGATGCCTTTAGCGGGTACTTCGTGATACCATCAAATATGGGAGAAAGTAGGCGTAGGCGGTTGCGGACTCCCCAAAAGAGTCTGAGGAAAGTCCGGGCTCCCGAAAGACCGAACTTGCTGGGTAACGCCCAGTGCGGGCGACCGTGAGGATAGTGCCACAGAAACATACCGCCGATGGAGGGAAACATCACCCCTCACAGGTAAGGGTGCAAAGGTGCGGTAAGAGCGCACCAGCAATATCGAGAGGTATTGGCTCGGTAAACCCCGGTTGGGAGCAAGGTCAAAGGAACCACGGTTGGTCTTTTCCCAGTTCCGCCATCAAAACGTACCGCTCGAGGCGTCTGGTAACAGGCGTCCCAGATAGATAACCGCCCCCCTTTGGCCTCAAAACCAAAGGGGAACAGAACCCGGCTTACTACCGACTTTCTCCCATTTGATAATTAACAATTGATAATTAACAATTAACAATTAACAATTAACAATTAACAATTATTAATCAATTATCAATTATCAATTATCAATTATCAATTGTCAATTATCAATTGTCAATTATCAAACCACCTTTAAAAACTCAACGTAGTGCGCAAAGTCCCCATAAATACATCCGGGTTATCTTGATCCTGATTCGGCGCTGGTAGCCAAATCAAACCGGGCGTAACCGAGATATGATCTGTGGCTTGATATTTGTAAAAACCCTCCACATGATAAGCCCAATCATGATTAAAAGACGGAGAACCGGGCACATCTAAACCCCGGAGAGTGGGGGCGCTACCCACGATTAAACCGCCTAAATTCCCTTGCTTACCTAAATCTGGCAGTGCCAAACCCACGGCATAAGTCCAAATATCCGCATCACCTAACCCAATTAACCGCGCTTTGGTCAATCCCACCCAGCCGCTGAGAGCGACTTTTGGATTGAGTGCCAAGGCAGTTTGTACACCATAAGAATTAGCCACCACGGGAAAATTATCCCGCAAACCGTTTAAAGTATTCGCCACATCGGTTCCGACATAACTCAAATCAGTACCGAAACCGTAAGCGAAATCCCCCGTACCAAAGTAAGAATTGATGTAGGTCAAGCCGATGGCGAAAGGCTCTGCCGGTTTCCAAGTGAGTTGGCCGATCGCGGCATAATTACCATTAAACAATCCCTTCCCAGGCTCAGGAGTCGGGCCTTCCGAAGCCGAATAACCCCCCGTCAAAGTCAGAGAATCGCTGACCTTATAATTAAGCGCCAACGCCGCCCCAGCACCCAACCGGTAAATCGGGTTATGCTGGGCAAAAGTAGATATAGAAGTCGTCCCATCATCCAAGTCATCAAAATAGGGATTGACTGTAGGCGTGAAAAAAGACAAAACCCCCGTATTCGTGACTAACGATACTTTCAACTGCTCGCTGAGGGGGAAAACATAAGCCATCGCTAGAGCCACCTCATTATCCGTGTCTCCCAACACCTGGGAAGTCAAAGTACCTTCCCCTGTCTCCCCAGGCAAGTTAAACAGATCCGAGTTACCCACCTGGATAAAACTAATCAACAAATCATTCCCCGTAAAGCTGCTATTAAACAGCAAGCGCACCCGTTCCTGGAAACTTGGTTCCATATCCGTGCCATCTCCCCAAGCATCTGTTACCGAGAAAATCGCCGTACCCACGAGTTTCGTAGTAGCAGAAAATTGCTGCCCTTCTAGTTCCGCCGTCCGCACTTCCAAACCATCGACGCGAGCCCGCATCGTTGCCAGTTCGGCGGCGAATTCCTCTTGCAAACGTTGCATTTGCTGCAAGTCTTGGGAGCTAATCTCAGAAACTGCTGAGGCAATTTGTGTTTGGATGGCATTGAGGCAAGCATCCACACCAGCGGCGAACTGGTAGCGAGTCAGAGCTTGGTTGCCCTTGTAAGTGCCGTCAGGGTATGCCAGGAGACAACCGTACCGGTCCGCCAGTCCCTGCAGGGCGCTGTAGGCCCAGTCTGATGGTCTCACGTCGGCCAGTTCAGAAACCGAGTTCATTTCCTCCATCGGTTCGTTCTGAGCCACCGCCGTGCTGATGAGTGGTAAATTAGCCGTCAAGGCCAAACCCCACACAGAGGCAGCCATAGTAAACCTGTCCCACTTCTGTCGCGGGAGCCCAAAGTTTATTTGCATTTTCCTCACACCTGGAAAGCTAATGGTTGACTGAGAAGATGCACTCCACTAGCACCCTGGTGGATCTAAAGCCACTGGTAAGATCCCAATATAGGTCAATCTGGGTACAGAGAGCAACCATTTTCAGTAGGTTGGCTCTAAGGTCCTGTGTGGGTTATATTTACAGCTTGTTCAGAAGTAGGGGCGATTCGCTTTCTCGCCCCTACTCAACACATTGATTATCCTGCCCTCACCCTCAATCCCTTTCCCAGAGCGGGAGAGGGACTGTCACGATGTCCCACATTTTTTCAGAACAGGCTGTATTTGCCCACACTAATCAGATAATAAGGGAAAAATTTGGTATTAGGGGGGAAAATGGGAAAATAAATAGCAGGGAATAAATAAGCGCTTGGGAGTTGGATGAGTTTGAGTTATTCGCACAGACGGCGGCAGCTAGAAAAATTGGTGGCCAAATTGGGGATATCGGGGGGGGCGGAGCCGCAATGGCAGATGTTAGACTTGGCCCTGACCCACCCGACGAGTTCGCCTGATGCCAATTACGAGGAGTTGGAGTTTGTGGGGGATGCGGTGGTACGTCTGGCGGCGGCGGAGTTTTTGTTGAGTCGATATCCCGATCGGAAGTTGGGGGAGTTGGCGGCGATCCGATCGGCTTTGGTGAGCGATCGCTCCCTCGCCCAAATCGCCGAAAGCTACGGCTTAGACCGCTACTTACTCGTATCTGCCAGTGCCGAAGGAGATAGAGTCGGACGCGCATCCCGCCTCGCCGACGCCCTAGAAGCCGTAGTGGGAGCATTATATCTGAGTACCCACACCTTGGAATTAGTACGTCCCTGGTTAGACCAGGATTTTCAGCGACTGGCGGCGGAGTTAGAGAAGGATCCCGCCCTAGGAAACTACAAACACGCACTGCAAGAATGGACCCAAGCTCGCTACAAAGTCTTGCCCGAGTACCGGGTACTAGAAAGTAAAAGAGAGGCTAAATCAGTTCTCCCCCCTCATCGTGGCTCACACCACATATCGGAGCGGTTTATCGCTGAGGTTTGGCTCCGAGGCGAGAAACTGGGGACCGGTCAGGGAGCCACCAAAAAAGATGCCCAACAGGCAGCAGCGAAACAGGCTTTTTTGTCATTAGTCCCTAGTCCTTAGTCCTTTGAATTGATAATTGATAATTGATAATTGATAATTGATAATTGATAATTGACCAAGGACTAAGGACCAATGACCAAGGACAAAAAAATCAGAATCGCAATTATCGGGGCCGGGAGGTGGGGTGTAAACCTAGTGCGGAACTTTTGGGAGCATCCCGCCGCTGAATTGGTGGCGGTGGTGGACCGCAACCCAGAGCGATTGGCAGAGGTGAGAACCAGATTTAATTTGCCTTTTGGGGTATTGTTGACCACCCAATGGGAGGAAGTGGCGGCCAACTCCTCCTTGGACGCAGTAGCGATCGCCACCCCCGCCGCCACCCACTACCCCCTAATTGCCCAAGCCTTAAAACAACGGTTACATGTCCTCGCCGAAAAACCCCTGACCCTCGACCCAGAGGAATCTCTGGAACTATGCCACCAAGCCGAGGCCCAAGGGTGTTTGCTCATGGTGGACCACACCTATTTATTCCACCCCGCCGTCGAGCGTGGGACGGAGATTGTCCAGGGGGGGAGGTTGGGAGAATTGCGCTACGGCTACGCCACTCGCACTCACTTAAGTCCCGTGCGCCCCGATGCAGACGCCCTGTGGGACCTTGCCATCCACGATATTTGCATCTTCAACCAATGGCTGGGGGAAACCCCCGTCAGCTTACAAGCCAAAGGCACAATTTGGCTGCAAGACCGTGGGGAGAACTTGCCCTTGTTCCAGAACGGGTTATCAGACTTAGTTTGGGTTCATCTCACATATAAGAGCGGCTTTCAAGCCATGATTCACCTTTGCTGGTGCAATCCCGACAAACAGCGACGCCTCGCCGTAGTAGGGACGCGGGGGACTTTAATTTTTGATGAGTTGTCAGCCGAGGCACCCCTGACCCTCCAAATGGGGCATTTGGAGAGTAGCGAAGGGAAATTTGCTCCGGCAGGTGTGCAGCGGGAGGTGGTAGAGATATCCCGTGCCGAACCCTTGGGGCAGGTGTGCGATCGGTTTATTCACCAGATAATTTCTGGCTTAAGTGACAACAATCAATTCACATCTAATCAATCTCACATATCATCAGGTTGGATGGGAGCAGAATTAGTGAAAATGCTCACAGTTTTGAGCCACTCCATGCGCCTCGGCGGTCAGGAGCTACCACTGTCAAAATAACCTTATGTAGGGGCGGTTCGCGTATGTAGGGGCGGTTCGCGAACCGCCCCTACTCGCTCTCTGAGCCAGTTTACTCATCATTACTCACCCCTGAGATACTCTTCATGGACGATCCATCTTTACCCCCAGAAGGGTGGTGAGAATCAGAAAAACTCATCGTGGGCAAAGCAATTTCCACCGTAGTCCCCTGGTTAATGCCCTGACTGTAAAGGCTAATCGTACCGCCCATCAGTTCGACGATATTTCTGGATATAGCCAGTCCCAAACCAGTGCCCCCATGCCTGCGGGTGGTAGAGCCATCCACCATCACAAAAGGTTGAAAAAGTTTTTCCTGTTGTTCAGGAGCCACACCAATACCCGTATCCTTAACCACCACCACAGTATGGGGTACACCACTGCCATTCACAGCCAATGGCTTGCCAGTAGAGGCAACCAGCTTAGTGTCAGGATAGCTCGATGTAGTGCGAGTCGAGATAGAGATACTACCGGTGTCAGTAAACTTAATCGCATTGCCCACCAAATTGAGCAGGACCTGTTTCAGCTTGCCCGGATCCGCGTCCACCATCAGGGGTTCGGGAGCTTCAGTAGCTTGTAACTGCAGACCCTTGTTTTGAATCGCACTTTCCTGCAAATCCAAGACTTCCTTAATAATCTTGCGGATATCCACCGGCTCCATCACCACCGAGAGGGTGCCAGCTTCAATTTTCGAGATATCGAGGATGTCATTGATGATATTGAGCAAGTGAATAGCCGCATCATCGGCGCGTTGGAGAAATTCCACTTCTTCGGCGCGATCGTCACAGCAATCATCCCGCACCAGACGAATGCAGCCGATAATGGCATTGAGGGGAGTTCTCAGCTCGTGAGAGATGGTGGCCAAAAACTCATTTTTGAGTTGGTTGGAGGTTTTAGCTTCCTTCCAGGCAGTTTCCAGCTCTTGCGCCCAGGCTTTTAAGCGTTCCACCATGATGTTGAGAGCTTCCGCCAAGCCGTCGAACTCCTTGATGTTGAAGTTGAGAGGCGCACGTTCACCAGCGGGACGGTTTTGGATGTTAAGAGCGTAGTCTTGGAGGTTTTCGATCGGGCGAGCCAGTTGGCGGGCGATCAACACAGCCACCACCAAGTTAGCCAGAAACAAAGCCACAATGAGCTGGATCAGGACCCCTTGAATTTCCTTAAGTCCAGCCAGAGCGTAGTCTAGACGAGTGACAGCCAAAATCACCCACTTTTGTTCCGGGTTGAGGGGACTCGGAATTGCCGTATAACCAGAGAGCAATTCCACATTGGGGTCCAGGAAATTGAACAAATGGAGAAAATCTTGCCGCCCAGCGATCGCATTCCTCATAATGCTTTGGAGTCTCGCCGCATCCTTCTCCTCAGAAAGATTATCACCCACCCGCATCGGATCCGGATGCTCCAGAATCGTACCCGAGGCGTCAATCACCACCGTTTTACCAGTAAGTGACCTTTTTTCCCCCATGTCCGAGTCCTGAGATTGAGATGCTCCATCATCATCATCATCAATTGAGCGCTGCTCTAAAACCGACCTAATGCTCAAGGCATAGCGTAAACTACCAGAGTTGCCCGGGGAGAAATCAGGACCCCTACCACCATAAACAGGGGCATTCAGGAGCAATTTCAGTTGCCCACTTTCCCCCTTGTTCGTCACCCCAGAACCTCCCGGAGAAGGAGAAGAGCTAGGCAAGATGGTAGTCACAGATACCTTGGCAGCAGAGCCAGAGGTTAATTGCTTTTGCCACAAATCTAGAGGGAGCTGAGTGTAAATCTTTTCATTGCCACAGGTAGAGGTAACTATTTGCCCAGTTTCTAGATCCGTGAGCTGCGCGCACTCCACACGAGTAGGCAATCTCTGCTGGAGCTGCTCCAAAAATTGTTTTGCTTCTGCTACCGTTCCAGATTGCAAAACAGCAGTTTCGCTAGCCGTCAGTAAATTGACTTGGAGAGCTTTAAGTGCTAATTCTATACTCTCTCCCTTGCGGATGGCACTTTCTGTCAGATTTTGGCGGGCAGTTTCCAGTAGGGCCGTGCGCGCCTTTCTGTAAGTCACAACAACCCCTAGTAACAACCCCGCAACACTCAGGGGTACAATCCAAAACAGAATGATCCGGCGGAAGGAGGATTGACCTGATTTAACCATAGTAACTTTCTTGCATCTCAATCAGATGGAAGCTCCGACAGCAACAAAAATTCAAAAAATCCGAGGCTGAGACATTCCTTTTTAGATCGGCGAGCGCCGAAACTGCTTTGTCACCGCGCCCATTGGCTGCAGAAACTTCTGCTTTAATCGGGTTATCCCTCTCGAAATTTGCAATTAAGAGAATTTTATAAAATCCATCCCCTTCATGTGGGCCATAGCCAAAACGTGGTGCTAGAGATCGATTATATACGGATGAGTATGGCCATCAGCGGTGACAGTGAGCCGCAGAAAGCCGCTGCTTTCTTGGCCGGGATGCTGGCGGGAAACAGCCCAGTGGTTCGGCCTCCTCAAAGCCTACAGGAGCTTATGTAGGGGCGGTTCGCGAACCGCCCCTACAGGGCGTCATTCTTTAGGTGTCACGGTGGCGGGCAGCCACAGCCATCCCACCCCTAGGGGAAAACCCAACTGCATCGAATGGTGATTCAGCTTTGATGGGATAAAAGGTAGCTGTCTAATAGCATACTCTGGGATTTCCCAATCCGTCAGGCGACGCAGCCCCCAAAACGTAGCACCCCCTGACGGTTCGCGCTCTTCTTCGTTGCCCCACGATCGCCTCCGGCGCGCTCCACGAAAGGGTCTTGTCACCCCCACCCGCCGAGCCAACCACCCGGCGGGCAAAGCACTCAGGCGGCTGATGGTTGCACCCACATACCCCACCCAAATGAGTTGGCGATCGCCGCGATCACAGCCTATGCGCCTTCCTTGAAGCTAGAATAGTATATATTAGAGCTACTATAAGTGCATTTTGGCTGCCCAGTCCCAGAAAACCAGCGGATTAGCATCTCTGCCCAAACCGATCTGAGGAAAGCCACCAACCAGCGACAAAGATGGAACGCCAAGAACACATCAATTACAGCCATCATAGACAACAGTCACTCCCGGTGGGGCGCCCGTAGGGACACGGCATGCCGTGTCCTTATTTGCAGCTAGTTGAGGCAGCTTGAGGCGGCCCCTGCCAGTCACCTGGGCAACCCGTCGCCGCTGCCCTTGAAAGTGCCAGTCATTAAAATCGAGTGCAGCGATCGCTGCACCTCAATTATGTCACGAACCAATCAGCTACCAACGAGCATTCGCAATATCCGAGCCAGACTGCGACCTTTCAAACAACCCATCGTCTGGGGTTCTTTGGCATTCTTGCTGCTGCTCACCGTTTGTATCTGGGAGTTTTGGCACAACCCAGAGCAATTCTTTTCCCTCAATATCGAGGAAAACTCCGATAACGCTGCTCCGGGCTCCACCACCACACTTGACGCTGAAAGCAGGAGGATTGCCGCCGATATTGATACCTCGGACATTTTGGCACAATTAAAACCCCCACCGGCGGTGATTAACAGCACCCAGCTTCAGTCTCAACCACAAACCAAGACTACCCCGAAACCAGCCCCAAGCCGAGGGACGCCAGAGAAAAATTTATCGCCCCAAGCTAACTCCGACCGTCCAACGCCGCCAGGTGCCAACCAGATCCCCACCAATGCCAACCCCCTCAATGTCACCAGCTTTGGTGACTCCCTATTAGGACTTTCCCCTGGAGTCGGGACAAACCGTCAGGTAGGCGAAGCTATGGGTCAGTTTCCCCCACCGCCCATCAGTGCCTACTCATCCCCAAATAATCCTCTGAGCCTGATCCCAGATGTTAACAGCACCCCACCCATCAACCCTCTACTCTCAGCAGTTCAGCAATATCCGATCGTGCCGGGGGGCCCTCTGGGGGTAGCTCCTGGGGGCGGCTACGGGGGAACCAACCCTAATTATTCTTCTAACCCCTATATGGGTAGCACCCCCGCTATGGCTAACTATGGCAGCAACCCCGGTAGTTCCCAGGCTCCTGTTATCCCCAATTACGGGAATAACTACGGCAACAACCCTAACACTTACCCGGTTCCGGTGCTGCCTAACTACAGCAACAACCCTTACATCTATCAGCAAAATCCCTTGAGCGGTAATGCCAACAACTTGGGGCAACAGCCCAGCTCCCTCCCGGTCTCCGGGTCCTCACCCAGCCAAACCCCTCCTTTGTCTGTAGCCCCAGGATTTCCGACGGAGGGCGCTGCCACGGCTTTCCCTGAACAAACTATGGCTCCTGGGATTTCTGAGGAGACCACCAGGGGTTTGGCGGGGAGTAATTCTGGGGCAGGGATCCCAATTATGCCTGTGGCTCCGGCGCTAGACGCCGCCCCGAATAATGCTTATAACTATTTGCTCCGATCGACGCCACCCATTCCTCCCCCCTCGGGAACGGTGGTGGTTCCTGGCGGAGTCGGGGCTCCTAGCTCCCTGCCTCCGGGCAGTTCTCTCCCGGTGGACGGTCAGCCTAACCGGGCAGTGATTGACAATTACCAAAACCAACTGGTGCAACCAGATCTAGTCCCTAATGGCGCCGCACCTAATTCGGGGATGCCTTTGTCCTCCCCAGATTCGCTGCCCAAATTGGAGTGAGGATAAACAAACGGGTTTCTCATTCAAAGAACCCGTGCAGTTTAAGAGGCAATTTTTCCATTTTTCCACGGAAAGAAACCGGGTTTCTCTAAGAAACCCGGTTTCTTTTGCCGTAATTTCAGGGGGTAAAAATCCGGTTGCTAGTTGAAGGTTTCACTTAAATAATGAAAACTTCATTTTCCTGCAATGGTTCGTAAGTGTGAATAATTTCAGAGAATTGGTTTCTAGGCGAAGTATTTGATAATCGCCTGTCCAAACTCTGAACACTTTAAGGGGAGATCGACCCTTGGCTCCATCAACCGGGCGAGGTCATATGTTACCTCCCGGTTGGATATGGCAGCGGCAATTCCTTTTTTAATTAAATCGGCTGCTTCCTGCCAACCCATAAACTCCAACATCATCACGCCAGAGAGAATCAGGGAGCCCGGATTGATTCGATCGAGCCCTGCGTGTTTGGGAGCCGTGCCATGAGTCGCCTCAAAAATGGCACATTCATCGCCGATATTGGCGCCGGGTCCCATACCAAGACCGCCGACGATCGCCGCCGCCGCATCGGAGAGGTAATCCCCATTCAGGTTCATGGTAGCCAGGATAGAATACTCGCCCGGTCGGGTTTGAATCTGCTGGAAAATGCTATCGGCGATGCGATCGTTCACCATCACCTTATCTTTCCACTGACCCTGCCCGTGAGTTGCCCAGATAGCATTGAGGGTATTTTCCACTTCCTGAATCACTTCCGCTTTCTTTTCGGCAGTGAGATTGTCATAACCAGGGTCAATCTGGCGGGCATTGTCTTCGAGACTAATATCCGGATTACGTTCCTTGTTGCTGAGAATCCAGGATTCCCGTTCCGTGACAATATCGGCGCGGAACTCCGTAGTTGCCAGCTCATAACCCCAGTCCCGGAAGGCACCTTCGGTATATTTCATAATATTACCCTTGTGGACCAGGGTCACGGTTTGCTTGGATTTGGGCAACCGCAGGGCATGGGCGATGGCGCGGCGAATCAACCGCTGGGAGCCAGTTTTGCTCACTGGTTTGATCCCGATACCGGAGTCGAGGCGGATTTGCTTTTTCCCGTGTTCCGGGGTAGCGGGGATGAGGTCGTTGTTGAGGATGTGAATCAGCTTTTCGCAGATTTCCGTTCCCTGACGCCACTCAATCCCCAAATAGATATCCTCGGTGTTTTCCCGGTAGATAATTACGTCCAGTTGTTCCGGGTTTTTGTGGGGTGAGGGGGTGCCGTTGTAATACTTGCAGGGGCGGACGCAGGCATAGAGGTCATTGATTTGCCGCAGGGCGACATTGAGAGAGCGGATCCCACCACCGATGGGAGTGGTCAGGGGTCCTTTGATGGCAACGCCATATTCTTTGATGGCGGTGAGGGTGTCTTCGGGGAGGTATTGGTAGAGCCCATAGAGTTCGCAGGCTTCATCCCCAGCGTAAACTTTAAACCAGCTAATCTGGCGTTTGCCACCATAGGCAGCGGCTACAGCGGCGTCAATGACGGCTTGGGTGGCAGGCCAGATGTCCACACCGGTGCCATCGCCTCTAATGTAGGGAATGATTGGGTTGTCAGGGACTTGGGGCTCCCCGTTGTTGAAGGTGATGCGATCGCCAACAGTGGGGGGGGTAATTTTTTCGTACATATTCGCGTCCGGTCGTTCCCGGCAGTTTTCCTGTACTGAAACCTACCAGATCCCCCAGCAATACCTCGGTTAATTAACCTTTTTTAAATACTTTTCCCCCTGTCCCCCCTGTAAGAGCTACTCCACCACTCGGGTTCAACTATGGGGTGTGGGGTGTGGGGTGTGGGGGGTGGCGGGTGGGGGGTGAAATAGTCGCCTAAACCCTAAATCGTCTCTCCTGGCCAAAAAGCTTGCCACCGTCTTCCGTTAGCACCGGTTGATTGTGGATATAATGAAATAAGATCCATTCACTGGCGACGCGAGTCATGCCTGCTCTCGCCGCTGTCTTGGAAACTAAGACTGGTTGACCCGAGGGTTGTCCGAGCCAGAAAGATGGTATGCAGCGATCGCTCCCCACACTGCCTCCAGGGGCACTGTCCCAGCGCAGTTGCCCACGTGGCGTTTTTCTCATCCTTTGAAAATCGTTCGTCAAGGCGCCCTTCCTGTTGGCAATTACCGGTGTCGCCTTAATCTGTGGCATTGAGTAGAGATGAAGACCACTGTATCGGCCCACACTGGTGACCAGCCAGCTTATGATAGAGCCGTTGGGTTTATGGTCGTGATGCCGTCGCTGAGAATGTGGCACCCTTGGGAGACTGGGGGACGGAGTAACGACAACGTAGGGCCGAAGCTACCGGGCAATAGCCTATTGGTTTTACCCAAATATTGATGGTAGCTTCGCCCTAACTCGGCGATCTCCGATATGAAAAGGTAGGTGTATTCACAAAGTCAGATGAAACGGATTCTCATCGTAGATGACGATCGAACCCTGCGCAAAATCTTGAAACGCCATCTGGAAAACCAGGGATATTTGGTGGAAGCTGTCCCATCGGCGGTGGAAGCATTGGATTTGTTTGAGATTGAGCCCCCAGATTTGGTAGTATCCGACGTGATGATGCCGGAAATGGACGGCTTTGAGTTTTGTCGGCGGCTGCGAAGCCATCCTTCGGGTAAGTTGTTACCTTTTATCTTTCTGTCTTCCAAGGGAGAGTTGGACGATAGAATTGAGGGGCATTCTCGGGGGGCGGATGATTACTTAATTAAGCCTTTTGAACCCTTGGAATTGGTGGCCAAAATCGAGGCGCAGTTAGAGCGATCGCGCCGCATTAATGCCGAGATGATCCGGTTGATGCAGCAGGTGGCAGCGGCTGGGATGGTGCCATACCGGGCTGCCCCCCCGATAAAAGGGGAGGATGGGGGGGATGGCGCCATCGGTGGTTCCCCCCTAAGAGCAGAGAGCCTGCCCCTGACGCCTGCAGAAGCAAGAGTATTTTTAGAGGTGATTCAAGGCTATACCAACAAGCAAATCGCGGCGAATCTCTATATTAGCCCTCGAACCGTTCAGACTCATTTGCGGCACATCCTCAGCAAGCTGAAGCTGGAAAATCGTTCCCAGGTGATTCGCTATGCCTTTGAAAACGGCTACCGCCCCCATCCAGAGGAATGAGCATTCCCCCCTGTGTCACCCCATGAGCCGCCAGAACGCCACATGAAACGAGAGGAGAATAGATGAGGGAAAGCATTTACGATATTCCCACACTGGCGGCGGCGATCGCCGCTGAAGAAGCCCGCTGGCGACCGATGGTATTTACTAACGGTTGCTTTGACCTGATCCATGTGGGTCATGTGCGCTATTTAGCAGCGGCGAAAGCCTTGGGCCGCACTCTGATCGTTGGTTTAAACAGCGATGTTTCTGTCCGCCAGATCAAGCCCCGACGGGAGGGGATGCCTTCGCGTCCGATCGTCCCGGAAATGCAGCGGGCTGAGGTTCTCGCTGCCCTCAAACCTGTGGATGGGGTGGCGATCTTCCCCGAACCCACCGCCGTAACTATAATTGAAGCCCTCAAACCTGATATTTACGTCAAAGGTGGCGACTACAAAATCGAAACCCTACCGGAAGCACCTTCAGTTCAAGCCTATGGAGGGCGCATCGTTTTATGCGATATTGAAATTCCCACCTCTACCAGCGCGATCGTTGACCGAATTTTGCGCCTCTGTTAGCCCGCTCACATCCTCGAGGCACCGTCAACTGTGACTCGACAAAGGACTCGCCGGACTTAGGGGCGAAGCATCGGATCGGGATACTTTCGGGTTTGATCAATAATTTCTCGGCGCTAATGCAACGAAGCGCCAGTAAGCCCGGGTGTTTCTGCCACCAGGATGCGCCATCATGGGAAAATGGAAGAGTGGCAGCTTTTCCCATATCCAGTGAAACCTCCATCTTTTTCCAGAAGTGAGGTTCATCTGTCCCGTCCCAAAGCATAAGTCGATCCTAAGTGGTTTCATGACTGACTCAACAACTTCCACCGCACCAGATGTATCCCTCGATCTCACCCAATATGCCTCCCAGTTACGGTCAGCCTCGGAAAAAAATCAGCTCCAGCTGCTCTCAGAGCTTGCCGCTAAAGGTGAGGCTGGTTGGCAGTTGCTCCGGGAATTTTTACTAGAACGTCGGGGACTCACCGCCTGGTTGGTAGAGGGAAAAACCTACCAACTGCTTTATCAAAACGATGCGATCGCCAATCGTGAATTTTTGGCTACCTATTTTCCTGACGGGGTAGTTACCGTAGGCTCGGAACGCGGCCTCGATTATACCCCCCTACAGCAACTGCTGGCTAAGTGCGACTTTCAAGCTGCTGACAAATTGACCATGCAACATCTCTGCCAGCTCGCCGGACCCAATGCCGTGCAGAGAAAGTGGCTATATTTCACAGAAGTTGATAAATTACCGATTGCGGACCTTCAGACCATCGATCGGCTGTGGATGGTTTACTCCGAAGGCAAGTTTGGTTTAACCGTCCAGCGGGAAATTTGGCTCGGTGTCGGCAAAAACTGGGACAAGATGTGGCCGAAAATTGGCTGGAAACAGGGTAACAATTGGACAAGATACCCCAACCAATTTACCTGGGATTTAACCGCTCCCAGAGGTCATTTGCCCCTATTCAACCAGCTTCGCGGCGTGCGGGTGTTTGAAAAGCTACTTTCACATCCCGCTTGGAATTAGGCATAATGGTAATTAGTGATTAGTCATTTGTCCAGGGTGAAATGACCCATCACTAATCACTAATCACCCGTGATAGTTCCTGCTGACCCCAAATATAGCAGTAGCCAGAGAGATTAGGACATCCAGTTCGTAGGGTGGGCAGTGCCAAAACTCTACTACCTATGAAGAGGTGATTCTGTAAGGCACTGCCCACCCTACTATAGCAGTGCCCTCAAATCCTACCGGAGCATGGTTCCGGTTGAGAATCCCGGTTTCTTAACTTAGGGGCGTTATACCAATTAGATTTATAATGGTCACAGAACGGTCAGGTTCGGGGCGTTTCGTCGGGGCGAAAAATTACTCGCCCCCACCAGATATCTGTTTCATTACTAAATCAAAACCGTATTACCAGCGCCGCCTGAGATTCTTCATCTCCAGAATCTCATTTGTCCTTTGTGATTTGACCAATTACCAGGGACAAATGACCATAAATTTAACTCAGGGTGCTATAAGCAAATAAATTGGGAGTCACCGCTGCATCAGTGGGGTCTCGCTGTTCTTTTATGGTTGTCAAAGGCAACCCTACTAATCTGGTTATGGTAGCACCGTCAAAACAATTGTTCACTATGGATAATTTGGAAGCACTCGAAGCGCAAAAAAGGTCTTCTGTGCTAGCAGCATTAGGTTTGGTGGCGGGAGAAAAGGTGTCGGTCTTCCAGGAGGCTTTGGGCGAGACAGCAGCATTTTTGCAAGCACCCATATGCTTCCTCGGGGTTATAGAGCCAGAGCGCTTGTGGCTCAGGGCGGCAGTGGATTTATCAGATTTAGATATTATATTTCGCCTCGGGGTAGAAGGTCAGTTTGGTAGAGGCGAATCCCTGTTCGCCCTAGCCGCAAAGAGTGAGAGGGTTTTAGCGATCAGGGATGGAGCCGTGGATCCTGATTTAGGCCAATCTGAGTTAGTGCGGCATTATGGCATCAGAGCTTATTTAGGAATTCCCCTGATTAATTCAGAGGGAGATTTCCTGGGGGTGCTGGCGGTGATGGACTTGGCGCCGCGCAGTTTCAGCGCTAAGGAAATTCGGTTTTTACAAATGACCGCGCGGTGGATTGCTAGCGAGTGGGAGCGAGATGCTCTGATGCAGCATCTGGGGCAGCAGTATCATCTATCAGCATTATCAGTGTTAGGAGATGGCGAGCCTGTTCGGGGAACCCAGCAGCTACATGCGCTGAAAATCGAGTTGCTCGATCGCTTAACCCAAGAATTACGCAACCCCCTAACTTCCGTTATGGGTATGGCTAGGGTTCTCAGTCAGGAGGTGTATGGTAATTTAAACCAAAAACAAAAGGAATATCTGGGGATTATCCACGGTAGCGGTCGGTATTTGCTGTGCCTGTTGGACGAAATTGTGGCTTTACAGGAACTCAACGATAAATCGGTGAACCTGGATATTTCGGCGGTAGATGTGGAAATGCTCTGCCACCAGGTGGTAAATAACTTACAGCATGCGGCGGCGAAGCGGGAGCAAAAGATTACTCTTTCTGCCTCTCCGGGCAATCGGATTTGGATGCTGGATAAGGATAAGGTCTATCAAATTATTTATCATTTGGTCTCTCGGTTGATTCAAGGAGCGATCGCGGGCGGTACGGTTTGCATTCATATCGAGCTACACAGTTCGTCCCCCAAAAAAGGCGTTGCCCCTCACCTGGAAATCCAGGTTTGGGTTTCTCATCCCGAATTCGGAGATGGCATTTACCCCACGGAGTTGCTCTGGTGTTCCCTCCCTGAGCCTCTAACGCCAGTGCCGTCAGAAGCGGAAAACGAGAGCGCCCCTGGTGAAGTGGCTCCCAGATATCTGGATGTTTCCGCTCCCGTGGCTGGCGGCTCTCCGGGGAAACCTGTCTCGGAACCGCAAAAGACTCAGGAGGTAGTAAAATCTAACGTCAAGCTGTCCCGGGAAGAACTGGGGGTTTTACTCAGTTGTCATTTGGCGGATCTGCTTGGGGGCAGGATTGCTCTGGAAGGGGAGTCGGAGTCTGGGATCAAATACGTTGTGCAATTGCCGCCCCTAGCTGTGTAGCTTTCCCTTCAGCTTGACTATCAAAACTAAAATAAGTTTGTCGTTGGGCTTTAGCCCTCCAGAGTCTGGAGTTTGGGCTGAAGCCAAACTACGAGCCCATTGGAATATTCTCTAAAAACGATCGTGAATTCAGTTTGGCAACAGCTCACCCTCTCTTATTGGCCAGCATCTAGCTGGCAGCAGGGGAGCTATTTATCCCGTTTGTGGGTAGGTTCGCTGCGAGCTTGGCGCTCTAGCAGTTGGTTATTGGCATGGGCAGAGCCCCTAGGAGCTTTGCTATGCTGTTTGATTTTATCTTTGGCTCCTTTTGTCTCTAGCAGCCTCGTCGGTGTACTTTTGTTGGCCGCTGGTGCCTACTGGGTGCTGTTGACTTTATCGGATGAGCGCTTAGAATCTGGTTTCACGCCAATTCACTTGCTGCTGTTGCTCTATTGGGCGATCGCCACCGTGGCAACGGCCCTCTCGCCGGTGAAGGCGGCAGCGTTTTCCGGTTGGCTGAAACTGACCTTATACTTACTGCTGTTTGCCCTCCTGGCCAGGGTGTTGCGCTCTCACCGGTTGCGTTCCATCACTATCACCGCCTTTTTGCTCGTCACCCAAATTATCAGCGTTTACGGTATTCGCCAATGGTTTTTTCGGGCTGAAGCCTTGGCTACTTGGACTGACCCCACTTCTCCCACCGCTGGGATGACCCGGGTTTACAGCTATTTGGGCAACCCCAACCTCCTCGCCGGTTATCTGGTGACTGCTGTGGCTTTCAGCATCGCCGCCTTATTTGCGTGGCGGGGTTGGCTCCCCAAGCTACTGGCGATGACAATGGTCGTGACTAATGCTACTTGCTTATTTATGACTGGCAGTAGGGGTGGCTGGATTGGCTTTGTGGTAGCTGGTTATACCCTGTTAGTGTTGCTCGTTTACTGGTGGAGTCCTAGACTACCGTCAAAATGGCAACCCTGGGCTCTACCAGGGGTTTTAGGTGGTTCGCTGGCATTGTTGCTACTGGCGGTGTTGCTGGTAGAACCAGTGCGGTTGCGTGTGGCGACGATGTTTGTCGGTCGGGAAGATAGCAGCAATAATTTCCGCATCAATGTTTGGGAAGCGGTGTTAGAGATGATTCGCGATCGACCCCTCCTCGGTATCGGTCCTGGTAACAACGCTTTTAACAAAATTTATCCCCTCTATATGCGTCCCAAATACACCGCCCTCAGCGCCTATTCCGTGCTGTTGGAAATCACGGTGGAAACTGGGTTTATCGGTCTAGCAGCCTTCTTGTGGCTGCTCGTGGTGACTTTAAACCAAGGCTGGCGCCAGTTAGCCGCTCTGCGCCATACAACCAATCCCCACGGATATTGGTTGATGGCAGCAATTGCCTCCATCCTAGGTATCATGGGTCATGGCTTCTTTGATACTGTCTGGTATCGCCCGGAGGTAAATACTCTCTGGTGGTTGGCGATGGCTGTGATTGCCAGTTTCTACTCCGTCCTTCACCAGCCATCAACTCCTCGTTAGTTGTTGGTCGTTTGGTATCACCATTTTAAGGGGCGAAGCATCCACGGTTAAGGGCGCAGCATTCGGGTAATAAATTTTGGGTTATTTGCCCTATATTCTTCGCCCGAATGCGTTCTCTGCGCCGACCTTCGGTTTGCCCCTAGGTGATGTCATATTTGCATCAAATGACCAATGACTTTTGACAAATGACCAAGGACAAAGGACAAAGGACAAATCACAATTAGCGAGAGGCTTTCATCAGCAGAAAGCCACCGATCGACAAAACGATCACGTTGGGCAACCAAGCCGCCACCAACGGCGACAAAACCGACATCTGCCCCAAAGCATTGGTGAGAAACGCCACTAAATAATAACCAAAAATTACCACAATGCTGATGCCAAAACTGGTAGCTTTACTGGCGCGCCTAGGCTTGATTCCTAACGTGGCACCCACCAGGCCAAACCCGATACAGATAAATGGCAAAGCATATTTTTGCTGAATCCGCACTTCCATTTTTCTAATTTTCTTTTCATCTCCCCCTTGCTGCAAAATCGCTAAACGTTCTTTAGCTTGAGCAATGCTCATTTCTCCGTAATCCCGCCCTCTTTCCGCTAGGTCTAAAGGCGTGCGCGGCAATTGCAGTTGCTGGTTTTCAAACCGCACGATTTTACCGTATGAGCCATCTTTCTCAATGACATAAATCGTGCCATTGAAAAAATCCCAAGTATTTTTGGCTACATTCCACACCGCCGATTCTGCCGAAATAATTTGACTGAGATTTCCTTGATATCTCTCAAAAATAGTTAAGCCTTTCATCTGCTTGCCATCAAATTTTTCGGCATAAAAAAGGCGTTTCAGTACGGTTTCTTTATTGCCGTCTGGTTGCCTTACTTTGTCGTATTCCGTGAAAATAATGTTGCTTTCATTAAAAGGCGGTTTTTCTCGGTTTAAAGCCCGCTCTAAAGTAATCGTGGCTTGGTAGTTGGCTGCTGGTACTACTAATTCGTTAAAACCAAAAGTGATGCCTGTAACTATGGCACTGAAGGCGAGAGCTGGCAGCACTAAGCGCCACACCCGGACGCCGCAACTGCGCAATGCCACTAACTCGCTGTCTGCTGATAGGCGGCTATATGCCATTAAAGTGCCTAGCAACACTGACATGGGAAAGGCGATGACAATAAAATCTGGCAGCTTGAGCAGAAAAACTTCTACCGCAATTTGCACCGGTAAGCCTTTTTCGGTGACGCGGCGTACCAAGTCAAATAGGGTGCCAATGGAAACGCCGACGGAGGAAAATGCGCCTAAGCCAAATAGGAATGGTGCGATTAACTCGGTGGCAATGTAGCGGTCTATCACGGGAACTCGGATCAGCCACCAGCGAAAATTTTTCCGGGATTTTAAAGCGCTATCTGTCATGTGAGTATTTTATGTAGGAGCGAGACTTTGTGTGAGTGCTAAAGGAGGGTGCTAAGAACCAATTCAGGATGGTTAAAGGAGGTGGTTAAGAACCTTGACGGGTCACAGTTGAAATTTATCTCCTAAATAATACTGTCGGACTAAAGGGTTATTGTATAGCTCTTCGGGGGTGCCGGAGGCGAGAATTTCTCCATCTCGCATGATATAGGCGCGGTCTGTGATGGCGAGGGTTTCCCGCACGTTGTGGTCGGTAATCAAAATTCCCATTCCTCGCTGTCGTAATTTGGCGACGATTTGCTGGATTTCGGCAACGGCGATCGGATCTACCCCTGCAAATGGTTCGTCTAACAGCAAAAATTTGGGACCGCTACCACCCACCGCTAAGGCTCTGGCTAGCTCCGATCGCCTTCTTTCACCCCCCGATACCTGAATACCCAGAGTATAGGCCACTTTTTCCAGCCGAAATTCCCGCAGTAGCCAATTGAGGCGCTCCTCCCACTCCCACGGAGACACCCCAGTTTGTTCCAAAACTAACAAAATGTTTTCCCGAATCGTCAGATTGCGAAAAATGCTCGCTTCTTGGGGAAGATAACCAATCCCTAATTGCGCTCGTTTGTCGATCGGTACATCCGTAATATCCAAATCATTCAGCCACACTCTCCCTTGTTGGGGTTTTTCCAACCCCGTCGCCATATAAAAAGTAGTAGTCTTGCCCGCACCATTTGGACCGAGCAAGCCGACGATTTCCCCCTGAGAAACCGAGAGAGAAACTCTTTTAACTATGGTTCTCTTGCCATAGCTTTTATGGACGTTTTGCAGCCAAATTTTCACATTATTAATTGATAATTGATAATTGACAATTGACAATTGATAATTGATGACTATCAATTATTAATTATCAATGATCAATTATTGGTCGGTGATGTAATAAATCGATTCTACCTGCTGATTGTCGTTGGGGACGGCGATAAATCTTCCTTCATCCACCAGATAAGTAATGGTTTCCGCCCGGAGGCTATTGCCATTCTGTAAAACATAAGCATTGCCAGTGAGGACGATGCGCCGCTCCCGGCTAAAATACTGCGCTTGGGTGGCGGTTGCTTGCATCTGTCGCGCTGGGTAAACAATCACCACGTTGCCCCGAGCCGTCACGATGCCAGTTTTAGAATCGGCTTCTTGGATGTCTGAGCGGACGCTCAGAGCTTGTCCGTTGCCGTTTTGTTGGGCTCCCATTTGCTGGGGAAAAGTGGGGGTGGCAACTGCCACCGCAGAGCAACTAATCGCTAGCGCAGTTGCAAAAAACCTGAATCTCCCATAGGGCATAATCGCGCCTCGTTATTGTTGCAATCGATAACAGAACTGCAATCCTCCCCTCCCCCCAATCAATTGGGGGGCAAAGGGCAACCACAGAGGGATTGCCCCTAAGTCCGCTCACCCAGATCTGGGCTCTGCAGCAGGGGGGAGCCTATCTTTCGATAGCTCGCTAATGGTAGTTTAACCAATCCTGACCATACTGCATCCGGAGCCCGAGGGTTTCGCTGACCTTCCTTTTGCAGTTATGCTGACGCTCCCCGCTAACTCTGTGTTTCGCTCCCACGGAGAGATGAGTTGCCCTACATCAAGTTGCTGCGAAGAAAGCTTCTGGAGTGCGGGCCCCTTCGTCTGCTCTTATATACAGGGTTTTTCCAGTTGATAAGGTACAGATTTAGCCGAGAATGATTCTTACCCTGACAGTATTTGTCACCCAACTAAACGCCAAATCTTAATCGTTTTATCCCCAGCAGCGGAGAAGAGTGTTTGACCATTGGGACTAAAGACGACAGCACTAACTGCGCCGGTATGTCCCCGGAGCGTGCGCAGCAAACTACCCTTTTCTAAATCCCATAGTTTAATGCTTTTATCCTCACAACCGGTGGCAATGGTTTTGCCATCGGGGCTGAAGGCCAGACAATCAAACCGAATGGAATGTGTTTTGGGGTTGCCCAGACGGCTGTGGGCATCTACATCCCAAATTTGAATAGTTTTGTCAAAGCTGGCACTGGCGAGTATCGTCTGTTGGGGATTAAAAGCCAGGGCACAAACTGGTTGGGAATGACTGGTGATTTCTCCCTGAAAAGATGGCTCGGAATTCCCCAGTTGCCAAATTTTCACGGTTTTGTCTTCGCTCCCGCTGGCTAAAATTCCCCCATTGGCGCTGATGGCTATGGCCAAAACTGATTTACTGTGGTTCGTGAGGGTGTGGAGGATTTTAACGCCGCTTAACTGCCAGATTTTAATCGTGCCGTCACCGCTACCGCTGGCTAAAATCCGGCCATCGGGACTAATGGCTAGGGCAAACACGGAACCGGTATGCTCGGTGAGGGTTCTCAACAGAAACCCTGTGCCGATTTGCCAGAGCTTAATCGTTTTGTCTTCGCTACCGCTGACTAAAATCCGGCCATCGGGACTCATTGCTAGGGCAGAAACTGGGGCGGTATGACCTTTGAGGATATGGATTGGTTCTGGGTTGACCCGACTTTCGAGAACCTGCCAGAGGTGGATGGTTTTGTCGGCGCTACCGCTGGCTAAAATCCTGCCATTGGGACTTATGGCCAGAGATAGCACTGCCTCGGTATGTCCCGTGAGGGTTTGCAGGCATTGCCAATTCTGTGGCTCGGCGGGGTGATGGTTGGGGGTGGCGGCGGGACGAACTGTGGTCCGAGGCGCTGGCGCTAACCCTGTATAAGGTTGATATTTGAGGTCTTTCTGGACAGCAGCGGCGGATTGATAGCGCTCCTTGAGGGAATCTTGGAGCATTTTATCTAATACCGCGCTGAGGGATTCGCTCACATCTGTGCCGAGCCGACGGAGGTAGGGCCGCCACACCCAGCGGTTTTCTATTGGGTCGAATAAATCATCGAGAGTAGCACCGGTCAATAGCTCGATACAGGTAACGCCTAAGCTGTAGATGTCGCTGGCGGGAAAGGCTTTACCGCCGCGAATTTGTTCTACGGGGGCGTATCCTTGGGTGCCGGTGCGGGTGCCTGTGTTGCCCAAACTGGTGCCTCGCACCTGCTTGGACACGCCAAAATCAATCAGTACCAGTTGTCCGTCTGGCGATCGGCGCAGGATATTTTCGGGCTTGATGTCTCGGTGAATCACTTGCTGCTGGTGGATGAATTCCAGCACTGGGAGCAGGTTTTTGAGGATATCTAATATCTGGCTTTCGCTGAAAGGTCCTTGTTTGGCTAGCTCCTGCCCCAAATTCTGCCCAGGAATTAGTTGTTGGACGAGGTAGAGGCATTTATCTTCTTCAAAGTACGCCAGGAGGGCGGGAATTTGGGGGTGCTGCTCTCCTAGTTGCAGGAGCTGCCTAGCTTCTTGCTCAAAAAGCTGGGTGGCTTTGGCCATTGCTTGGGAATTGCCCTGAATTTCTGGCATGGGCAAAAATTGCTTGATGGCGCATTTGGCCTGGAGTCGATCGTCATCTACTGCCAAGAAGGTGCGCCCCATGCCTCCCTGACCGAGGATCTGGATGGCTCGATAGCGTTGTTTGAGCAGCAGTTTGGCGCCGCAAGTTTGGCAAAACTTGCTGCCATCGGGATTGTAGGGTTTAGGGCAGGTGATATTAAAGCAATAGCTCATATATTTGTTTCAATCCCGGTGTTCAATCCCACACGCAGGATTTATTATATCCAACTCCGTCCCGAACCGAAACAATGATCCCAAGATTTTGCCAAATTTTATCATATTTTGTAATTTTTATCAGTTCATTCCAGCTCACATGACCCTTAATTTTTGAAAATAGTTGAAAAATTGGCGGCTATGATCAACAAAAAAATCTTAGATATAGCAGTAGTCAAGGTAGTGAAGACATCGTTGGGTTTCGTTAATTAATCAAGGACACGGCAATACGGAATACTTGCAGGGACAGGGCATAGAACAGTCCTCTAACTATAGCCAGACTGCCTTGGCTACTGCTATATATTCTAGGATAATATGAGGATTGAGATGCTGCTTAAATTTCCCCATAATTTATTTTTCACTCATGTAAGCCAGACTTTTTGTGATAGCTATGCGTCCATTTTTCTATTTTTTAGCGCTGTAGCCAATTTCCTGGTCATATACCTGAAACTGGTGAGCTGTTTGGGGTTAATTTATGGGATGTAAGATGAATCTGGGCCAGGGTTGGACAGGAAATTGGGGGCATTTATTGTAGCTTTTTCAGGGTTTCTTGAGCAAAGGTGAGGAGTTCGCTGGCTTCGGTGGTGGCAGTGGTGCCGGGTTGGACTTTTTCCAGCTCGTTGATGATGGACTGCAATTTGCTGGCGAGGGCTCCGATGTCTGGTTTCTTGGCGCCTGCTAATTCTTGCCAATCGGCGATATATTGTTTGGCAAGTTTGAGGGCGGCGGTGGATTCGGTTTCGGCGATCGCCCGGGTGCGGATGTTGCCGAGGTTGGTTTTGTATTGGGCGAGTTTGGTTTGGGCTTCGATGTAGCCGGGATTATTCACGGGGACTTGCTGAAGAAGATTGATGGCGTCTTCCCAGAGTTTGGCGATTTGCTCCCATTGGGTGACAGGATGAGGAGGGTTTTGGCTGAGGACGGCGGCTTGCATGGCGAAGGCTTTGGCGGCTTCGATGAGGTTGCCGCTTTCTTCGGTGTGGATGGCGAAACCGCTTACTTTGTTCAGGTCGCGCTCGGCGGCTTTGATTTTGGGTGGGGCGGCTTGACCAGCGAGGGTTTCTGGTGGCAGTTGGGCGAGGCGATCGATTGCCGCTTGCCAAGATTCGATCGCCTGGAGTTTCCCCTCCAGAGTTTTCGCCTGCTGGTACTGCTGTTTCGCGGTAGTAATAGCCACTTCCGCCGCCTCTAGCTCCTTTTGGGCGTTTTGCTCCTGAAATAATTTCGCCTCCATCCGCCCAATAGATTTGCGAGCCACCTCAAACTCATCAAAAGTGAACTTCCACGTGCAACTAAAGAACGAGCAGTAAAACTGGGGCTGATATCCCAAAAACCACACGGGCAACCCCTCCAAATGCTGGCGAGCTTGAGTGACTTTTTCCGCTCCCAGTTGAAAATCGGCTGACCCAGTGGCATTGTTCACCAGTTGATCCGCTTGTTCCACCAGAGAAGTGGCTTGGCGGTAGTCCCGGTCCATTTTGAGGTAACTAGGCAAGAGCAACATAGGTGCTACCTCCGCTACGGGCTTGCGAATCATGGGAAATGGCAAATTCACCACCCAGATCGCGGCGGCGCCGGTGCCAAGAAAGGCGGCGACGGTGGCGAATTGACTGAGGAATCCGGGGGAGCAGTTGGCTTTAGCAGCGGCTTGCAGGGCTTGCTGGCTAAATTGAGGATAGATATCGATTACTTGGTCTCGGATTTCGGCGTAGGATGCCAGGGGGCCTTGCTCTTGACGCAGCCGATACAACCGCTTGAGGATGATTTCGCGCAGGGATTTGCCCATTGGGTCTTTACTGGAGATTTTGTCCAGTTCTTCTAGGAGGATTTTAAAAGCGCGATCGTTGAGACGAGTCATAGCACAACCTGATCCTAAATGGGTTGATATTGGTGCGACAAGACTGCGGCGGCAAAGCCACCCATATTGATTTTAGGGAAAAATGGGGTGAATGGCAGTGCTACTGGGTGTGATTCTCCCCTTTCCCCATACACCCCTCACCCCTGGGAGGGAGAGTGTTTCAGCCCACCTCCCCTGTGCCTGTGGGGTAGAGGGGGGCGGGTTTGAGTTTCTCGTTCCCCTGGTAGATGGGAATTTCCACGATAAATTCGGCGCCTTTTCCGGGTTCAGAAAGACACCGCAACTTGCCCCCGTGGCGATCGACTACGATAAAGTAGCTGGTGGACAAGCCCAAACCCGTGCCTGCACCCACAGGCTTGGTCGTAAAAAATGGGTCAAATATTTTGGGCAATACCGTTGCACTGATGCCCGGTCCATTATCGGCAATAGAGATTTTGACATAATTATCCTCTGTCACCTCCGTGCGGATGGTGATAGTCAATTCCTGGTTTTTGCCCCCGTGACATTTCCCGTTTCCGTTGACCATCTCCGCCGTTGTTATCTCTTCTGATAGGGCTGATACCGCATTATTTAAAATGTTCATAAACACCTGATTAATCTGACTAGCATAACAGCTAACCAGGGGTGTTTTGCTGTATTCTTGCACTATTTTTATTCCTTTCTCCTCGATACGGGGATGCAAAATGACCAGAGTAGATTCTATGCCTTCATGGATGTTAACCTCCTTCATTTCAGATTCATCTAGGCGGGAGAAATTTCGCAAAGATAAAACAATATTGCGAATGCGGGTAGCGCCTGCTTTCATCGACTCTAAGAGTTTCTGCAAGTCTTCAATCAAAAATTCTAGGTCGATAGATTCTATTTCATTTTTTATTTCTGGTACAGGATTGGGATAGTGTTCCTGATAAATAGTAATCAAGTTGAGCAAATCGTTGATATAGTCAGCAGCGGGGGTGAGGTTGCCGTAGATGAAGCTGATGGGGTTGTTGATTTCGTGGGCAACTCCTGCCACCATCTGTCCCAGACTAGACATTTTTTCTGCATGAATGAGCTGGGCTTGGGTGGATTTAAGATTTTCCAAGGCGCTTTTAATTTCTCGCGTGCGATCCTCTACTTTTCTTTCCAGTTCTTTGGCATATTCTTCTAAGGTTTCATTAGCTTTTTCTAAGGCTTCGTTAGTTTTTTTGAGCTGCCATTGATTATGGTAGTTGGTAATTAAAATTGCCGAGGCGGTCATGGCTACTATGGGTGAAAATACGGGAATTACCCACCCTTGCGTAAAAGCTACGTAGCTGATGCCAAAAATAGTGCCACCTGATATGATAATGCTGGTGGCTGTGCCTTTGTAAAAGGTATTGTTGGTGAATTGTTTAGTTTCCAGGAACTGCCAGCATAACCCCGCGCCGATGAAAGACCAAGCTACAATCCAAGACCAGTTCAGGTTCTTGCTCCAGGCTTGTAGCATGGGTCGGTCTTCGAGAGCTGCGCTTAAAATCTGGCTGGTTAGGTTGGCGTGAATCACCACACCGGGAGTTAATTCTGTGGTGAATTTTTTTTGCTTACTATCGGTGGATAGGATGTTAAAATAGATGTTTAAGGGAGTTTGGAAGAAGTCGTTGAGGCTGGGGGCAGTTGCACCGATATAAACGATACGATCGCGAAATAGTCCAGGAGGAATCCGATTTTCCAACACATCGGTCAGAGAGATATTGTGGAACTGCTCCAACCCCCCCCGATAATTTAGCAAAATCTGATAGCCTGCTGTATCGGTGCCCACATAACCGCCGCCTTCGTGTTCTTTGGTCAAGGGCACAAATTGGGCTTTACCCAGTCCATATATCTGTTTCGCCCCATTGATTTCCTCTAAGGTGATGCCCTGATTTTTTAAATATAACAAAGCCAGCTTGACTGCCAGCCCTTCTCGATATTCTCCTTCTTCAGTGCCCAGCAAAATCAAGCCGCGACGCACTTTGCCATCGGCGTCCATGACTAAATCTGAAGCCCCGACTTGACCCAATTGTTTTAGGGTGGCGGAGGGGGCAATCTTTTTTCCCCCCACTTTTTCAATCCCGATGATGTTGGGGTTAGATTTGAAAAAGGCTACCAGTTCATCGTGCCCAGGTGGTACGGGCAAATCTCGATAGATATCGATGCCCACGGCTCGCGGCTGCTGAGCTTGGATGTTTTGCAGGATTTGCGCCATCGCTCTGTCTGACATGGGCCATTGCCCAAGCCTGGTGATATCTGACTCACCCACGGTGACGATCGCGATGCGTTCATCTACTGGTTCTGTCCGGCGGAGACTAAAAAACCGGTCTAAGGTTGCCCACTCCAATAGCTGGAATATGCCAGCAATACTCCCAGCGATCGCCAATCCGGCGACGCTGGGAGCAATAATTAACACTCCGGGCAACTGACGAATCTGTTTTGTCAGCTTTTGCCACATTTGGTAAGGTCAGCTTTATAGCTGCTCGTTGATTTGCCACGGGGCGATCGCCTCTAATCCTACCTGCCCCAGTAAATCTTGCCACTCATTGACGATCGTGGCATCACTGGGTTGAGATGTTTTAGCGGCGACTAAACGCTCTACTGTATCGTACCAAATTCCGTTAGACGCATACAAGGTGGCTATTTGCAGCGGCTCCAGGTTGCCCACACCAAGCGTCGGTGCTTCTACCCGCTTCACCCAACCTTGAACGCCATAACTATCGGGGCGCAGAGTCCCTCCTGGAGGTAGCAGGACGAAAAACCACTGGTAGTTTTTCCCCATCTCCAGTTCGGGAGCGTCATCGGGCAAAGTGACTCCTACTAGACCCCCACCTGATTTGATGCTCAGAGTGGTTTGATAGTGATGGTTCCGGTTTTCGTCTTGGATGCTAAAAAAGACTTCTCGTGAAGTCGTAGGCGGGACGAAAACGTAGAACGTGGGACGAGCCGATACCGTGCGCCCATAACGATTTTGGGGTAACACAGGAGTCATCGCGGGGATGTCTGGGTTCCGGCTGCCCCCAGAAGCGGTGTTACTAGGCGCCGCATCTCCCGGCGGGCGGAAGCTGACGCCCCGAGTCCCCCCAGAGGAGGTGTTATTCGGTGTAGCATCTCCTGGCGGGCGGAAGCTGACGCCCCGAGTCCCCCCAGAGGAGGTGTTATTCGGTGTAGCATCTCCCGGCGGGCGGAAATTGATGGTCCCCCGGGTGCCACCACCCACCGTGTTGGTGGGGATAGCGTCTCCTGGGGGTTTAAATTCCAGGCTCAGCAGGGTGCCGTCATGGGCGGTTGCGGGTGCGAGCTGTTGCCCGATCGCTTTTGCCGCTTCGCCCCAGCCCGTCCCGATGGCTACGGTTCCGGCGAGGGTGACAGAAAATATGGTTTTGGCTAGGTCGGTGTTATTTCCCATAGGAATACCTACCTTAAATTTTGTTTGATTTACTAATGAAATTTTATCATCTACAGCCAATTCCCGACTAATACAAATGGGGCCCAAAAATACGGATGATTGTAAAGGGGATTTTTCAGCATCGCAATCTGGGCTTGCCGGAGCGCTTCCGCTTTAGGCATTTCTGCTGTTTTGGTCGTTAATTGGCTGTAAAATTCACTCATCAACTCTGCTGTGGATTGGTCATTAACTGACCAGAGGGTGGCGAGGGTACTGCGGGCGCCGGAGCGCAGGGCAAATCCCGCCAATCCGAGAGCAGCTCTTTTATCGCCGGTGGCGGTTTCACAGGCACTCAAAACCAGTAATTCTACGGGGTTGAGAGTACCCCTTTCCCGGTTTTGAAACAGGCGATCGAAATCATTCACTTGGATCCGGTCATCCCAGGTGAGCAGAAATGTATCCTCTGGGTTGGAACTAAATTGACCATGAGTTGCCAAATGAACCACCCCAAATGGCTTCGCTTTCATCTGGTTTTGGAAACTGGTGCGAGTAAAATCCTCGTTTAGCAGCACCTTGGTATTGACTTCTGAGGCAATATTGTTGACCTCTACTTCTACTCCTGGTAGCGCCCCAAAGCCTTGCCGCGCCTCTGTCAGCCCTACGGCTAACGTTTGCAGCTCTTGGCGTTGTAATCCCTGGGGGAATAACTCCAAACCGGGGCTGAGGGCTACCGCGTATTTCTCGATGAGATACTGCGTTCCATCATAAAGCGCCGCCATTGGCAAAGAACGCAGCAGGCCATCGGGTATAAATACTAAGGTTTTAATGCCTAAGCGAGCCAGTTCTGCCTCAGCGGGGCTAACCAGCCAGTCATATACTTGCTGGGAAAGGCGCAAGCGTTCTTTATCTGCATAACCAAGATGAAGAGAAGAATACAATTTAGTCAGCACTGTTTCCACTTCCCCACCGCTCAGGTTCGTGGTGTAATGGCGCAAGGGTTGTCCCGGTAGGGAGAGAATCACCTCGAGTCGATCGGCTAGGATAATCGGGTGGATGGTGGCGGCTTGAGCATCGATCGCCTCTAGCTGCACCGGTTTCGATTCCAAGCAGGCTTCCCGGAAAAAGTTTTCTATTTCTGCTCTTTGCAGCGCTTCGATCGCCCCTCGTGCCTCCTTCAGAGAAGCCTGAGTGACCTCATTCTGCCCCGCCATTGGTTGCAGCAACAAACCCACAAACTCCCGATAGATGGGTTCCACACTTTCTTGAAAATCAAACTGCAAATCCCGATTGATCGCCACCAAATCCCGGCGCAAAGATTGCAAGCTATCAACCGCATCCCGATAAGCCAATATCGCCCCGTTAATATCCCCCTGCTGTTGGAGAATCTTGCCCAGTTGCCAAGCCCCCCGGGCCACGATATCATCCGCCTCAATTCCTTGGGCGATCGCCAACGTCTGCCCCATTACCTCTTTCGCATTTTCCCACTGGCGATTTGCCGCATACAGTTGCCCCAGTTGATTCATCGCCTCAGCTTCCGCCCGGGCATCTTGCAACTCCCTGGCTTGCTGCACCGCCTTTGTCAGCACCAACCCCGCCAAATTCCGCGCCGCCGCAGCATCAAATGTAGCATTTGACTGCATTGAGTCCTGTGCCGCCAACTTCATCATACTTTCCGCCAAATTCACCCAAGCATACACCCCAGACCGCGAAGGCGATAGCCTTTCTAACTGCCCCTGGACTTGTGCTGCCCGCTCCATCATCTCTTGTGGCGGCTTTTGCCCAATTAACAAGCTGATTTCATTAACCTGGGCTTGAACTTTTACCAGCGGTTCTACAGCCATTTCCTCCGCAGCTTGATAATATGACAAAGCTACCTCATTTTGGCGCAAATCTCTGGCAATATTGCCAATGCTCAATAGAGTAGCGCTAGTATCATCAACCATCCCCAACCGCTTGCTAATATCCCAGCTTGACTCTAAAATTTCCTTAGATTGCAGTAAGTCCCCCGAAGTTTGCAGCGCCACCCCCAAACTCCGCAATCCCTGCGCCTTCAGGACAGAATCTGGTTGCTCTTGCATTTGCGCCACCAGCTCTTCCAATACCGTTTTTGCTCGGCGATACTGTCCCAAAGATTGCAAGGCTTGAGCTTGATTAATCCGACTGCCCACCTTACCCATTTCATTCCCAGCGCTGCTGTAAGCCGCTTCCGCTTGTTTCCAAGTTGCCAGCGCCGCTTCTGTTTCTCCCCGCGCTAGTTGCCAGCTTCCTTTATTGTTCAACGTTTGGGCGAATATCCCTTGCCATTGCCCATCTAAATTAGCTCCTAGGGATTCACGTTCAGTTAGGGGCAAACTGCCATTACCACCTAATTGCAATAATAAATTGAAGCTCTTTTCTATGGCGGCTCCTGCCATATCCCACAGCCCCAATTCTTGATATACTGCGCCCAAATAATTTAGGCTCATGGCTTGTTTCAGAATATCACCCCGGCTCTCATATTCTCTCGCGGCATTTTCCCAGATTTTTGCCGCTTCCGCCAACCTCCCTGACTGGTACATTTCCCTCCCTTCTTGCAAGGAAGCAGTAAGGATTTCCGAGGTCACGGGTTGGCGGATTTCTTGGCCGTTAACCCCTACGGCGGCTGCCCTGGGCAGTGGTGCCAGACTCAACCCCAAAATTGAGCCGGTGAGTAGTAGTTGAAAAACCAAAATATTTCTCCCACCGGTTTTTTTATCTGGGGATAAATCTTGTTTTAAAGTATTTTGGGGATGATTGCTTTGTGACATATTTATAAGATTTTTATCATAAATGAAGGAATTATGCCGTCGGGGCTGACGCCCAACTATGAGCATCCTTTTGGGCTAAAGCCCAACTACAAACCTTTGGGAGGGCTGAAGCCCAACTACAAACCACATGAGGGCTGAAGCCCAACTACAAACCACATGAGGGCTGAAGCCCAACTACAAACCACATGAGGGCTGCAGCCCAACTACAAACCTATCTGTAGCAGTTACGCGCCGTGTTTCGGAAGCTCTCAGGTGTCATATTGCCAACGGCAACTAAATTGACATTTCCCGCCCTATCCACTTCCCAGCCCGTCACTTCAATAATTTTTGAGGGTTGATGGGATGCCGCTAGTAGTTTATCTCGAGATGGAGAATTAGTAGAGATGTTCTCGCTATCTCCAGTAGGGGCATAATCCTGGAAATCTCGCCACACCGTTTGAGCCCTAATTACCCCGCTGGGGGTTGGGGGCAAGCCGCCGCGTCCGGTGACGGTAAAGGAGCCTTCCTCATCCGTAGCGCAACTAGAGACAAATTGGTTATCAGCATCCACTACATTTGTCTGGAGTGAAATCAATCCCGAGGCGGGGTCAACGTCGGGGTTGTTGATGTTGACAGTGCCGGAAATGCCAAACTGGGAACTGGCGGTGATGGTGCTGTCGGGGGAGAGAAAAAGGCCGCTGGTGGTGATACCGATGTTGCCCCCAGCGCCGACGACGGCGTTAGCGGCAATTCTGCTGGCTTCGAGTGCCGCGATCGTCTCTCCATTCACCGTAATATTCCCCCCAGAAGCATCCCCCGTGGCATTCGTAGTAATAGAACTGCCCCGCCGCAGCACCAAATCCCGCGCCCCAATCTCAATACTGCCCTTGTTGCCCGCAGCACTCTCGGCCCGGATACTCCCCACATTATCTAATTCTAGGTTCCCGGTGCTGATTTCCAAGTTGCCCGCCGCCCCTGTTCCTGTCGCGCTCACCGCCAACTGCGCCCCATTGTTAATCCGCAAAGTCCCAGTGGTGACAGTAACGTTGCCCGCATCCCCGGCCCCTTCGCTAGTCCCCGTCAACTGGCTGGGCACTAATTTGCCCTCATCATCAAAACCGCTGCCAGTCAACTCCATCGACTCGGAAACCACCACGGTAATAGTACCACCCCGCCCCGTGCCTCTGGATGTGCCAGCAGATAATTGACCACCATCTTGCAGCACCAGCCTGCCCGTGGTAAGGCGCAAAGCCCCAGCATCCCCATCGGTTCTAGTTTCCACATTTAACCGGCTCAAGCCTGCTGGAGAAGTGCCGGAGATTTCCACCATCTCCGACGCCACCACAGTTAAGTTACCCGCGCTACCTCGCGGTTTCACCTCCTGTCCGGGGAAGCTGACGGAACTGGTAAATATCCCTCCGCCCTCCCGGACTATCAGCCTTTGGGTGGTAATGCTAATATCCGCCGCATTTCCATCGCCTGTGGTTGTAGTGGAAATATTGCTGGGGTAGAAAAAAGTGGCGATCGGCACAAAACCGCTCAACTCCACTGACTCAGAAGCATTAACCACTATGGTGCCAGCGGATAACGCTCCGATGGTGAACGAAGAGAGCCCCGCACCTCCAGTGATGCTGACGCGCCGGCCCTGAACTTGCAGAGCGCCGCTCCCCACTGTATTGCTAACGTCGGTGACATCGACAACAGCCCCACCCGATATGAGAATATCCTGGAAAGATGTGGCGGCATCATAGGTGAGGGCAAAACCTCTGGGGTCAGCATTGAACTGAACATTACTGTTACTTCCAACACTCCCCAGCTCCAATCTCCCCCCAAAAGGAGTAACATTACCTCCATCCACCCGCACTTCCCCCCCCACCAGGGCTAGGGTTTGGTTGACGGGCACCTTCAACCCCCGAGGCCGCCCCCCGAAGCTGGCATCTGGGTCGGCTTGGGAGCGGTTGACAATGGCGCCGGGGTTGGAGCCGAACTGTAGGCCCACGGGTACGCTCACCGTCAGCAAAGGTGGCGTAGCTGTATTGGCAGTGCTGTATTCGGTGCCATCGGCAAATTTGACCGTGGTGGCAGAAGTGGCCAGGAAAGACCCCCCCACATCTAATCTGGCATTGAGACCGAAGATGATGCCCTGGGGGTTGAGGAGGAACAGGTTAGCGGTGCCGTTGGTTTTGATGAGGCCGTCAATTTGCGAGGCGCTGCCACCAGTAATGCGGCTGATGATGTTGGTGGCATCTGGGGCATTGTTGAAGACTGCCGATCCCCCAGTGGGTACAGAAAATTCTCTGAAACTGTGAAAAAGATTGCCCCCGACGCGAGTACCGCCCTCGATGGTGAAGTTGGCGTTATCGGTGGTGGTGACAGCCGTGGGGATGCTGCCATCTGGGGCGATTTGTCCCCATACCGGCGTCACCCACGGAGACAACCACGCGGAGATTGTCCCTACTAGCCAAATTAACCAATAAAGTGACGATTTCATACCATCGGGGGCTCTGTTCATATGATTTGAGCATACAATGATATCCCAGTTTCGTCAATCCGTAATTTCCCCGAACTTGAAATTAGCAATAATACTGAGGGTTAGGGAATGCTTTTTCCCTAACCCTTGATTTTTTGATTCATCTAAATATTATCCATATATTGTTGCCACCAATTATGTCTGGAATTTATCTGACTAGCAGCATACCCCTGGAAAGCATGGAATGCAGCGTTGTGTGCTTGGGTTGGGTTCTTTATCTTTCTTCTGAGTGCTGGTGTCGATTTTTTCTAATCTGTTGGGTTGGAAGTATTCGTTGAGGCTGCTTCTGGAACTAGCGAATGCTGATGAGGCGAATCCGAAGCTGGCAACGGTTAAGGTCATGGCGAGAGCGAGGGAAGTTTGGCGTTTCATTGCATTATCTCCTGCGGTAGCTAACTCTTGGTCTTGGTTTGACTCGGTGTTTTGCTTGCCCTTGCGGCTTACACTATTAATAGTGGCAGGAATTATTTAGTTTGGCTGTGCTGTTAGTCATCTGTCTTATTGATTTTCCTCACGGCTTCAAGTGACGCTAACCGGAGATATTTACTGATTTGTCCCAATATTTTTTTGTAAAAATCCGCAACATTACTGATATTTTTATCTACCTGGCTTAATTTTACATCATCCGATACCAATATGGCAACTATTTAATGCCATTTTTCTATAATTTTGTTTAATTTATTAGTAGCATCACTTATCACTGTGGCGGTGTTTGCCTTGGCCGAGGTACTTGGGTGGGTAAAATCCGCGAGTTATGGGGGGACGGGGAGCAGGGGAGTGTGGGGAGTGTGGGGAGTGTGGGGAGTGTGGGGAGTGTGGGGAGTGTGGGGAGTGTGGGAAGTGTGGGAAGTGTGGGAAGCAATCTTCCTCCCTCTCCTCCCACCCCTCCCCATCTTCCCCCTCCTCCCACCCCTCCCCATCCTCCCCGTCACCCCGTCTCCCCGTCCCCCCGTCTCACCGCAGGGGTGATTGGAGTTGGAGTTGTAGGGGTTTGTCTGGTTGGATTTCTATGCCGGGAAGATCCGGTTTGATGCCGGTTTTTTCTTCTGGGTTGCCTCGGGGGGGCCAAAAAATCCAGCGGCTACCTTTGGGTAGTTGTTGTAGGGTGAGGGGGTTTTGGGTGAGCCAGATTAGGGGTTGGTTGGGGGGTTCGGGGGGGCGGGCGTGGGGGGCGGTGGCTTCTGATGGGTTGCTGGCGGCTAGGGCTTCGAGGACGACGCGGTTGCCTTGGATTAATCCGGTGGCGGGGGTCCAGAGTTTGACTTCTAGTTGGCTGCGGCTGGCGTAGAAGTAGATGGAGGCGGCAGCGATCGCGGCTTGCTCGAAATCTTCTGGGTCCCAGGTGCCGCCGCTGTCTAGGGCGATCGCGATTTCTTGCCCCCCGGTGCTGATTTCCAATTCCCGCACTCGCAATTCTCCCAAACGGGCGCTACTGCGCCAGTGAACCAGCCGAATGGGGTCCCCGTAGCGGTAGGGCCGCAGGGTGCGGGTGATGCCAGCGGTGGTCATTTGCGACCGGTTGGAGGCTTCATAGAGCTTGTTTTCTTGCTGGCCGATTTTATCGATGACGGGACAGGTGTTGAGGGGCAAGACTTGGGGATAGACTATGGCAACGGCGGGGACAGTACGCGATCGGCTGCACCAAAATAACCCCAAAGGCGCGCCGCTCCTGAGTTGCACTTCGTGCCAATGGTACAACCCCCGACGGGGTGCGGGTTGGTAGTATGTCCATCTATATACTCCTCCCCCTGGGATTTCTTCGATCGCCACCTGACGGGGTTTTCCCTCTTGGGGCGGTTTCAGCCCCTGTAGCAGTAAGGGAATCACATCATAAACTTCCAGCAAAGTTTTGGCTTGAGCTGTGGGGTTTTCGATTTCTAGCTCTACTGTCAGCTCGTCGCCAGCACTTACCGGCTCGATCGGACGGCGACGGATTTGGATTTGACGCAGGGACTTGGCTGGCAGCACCGCCGCCATGCCCAACATGGCCAAGCTGATACCGCTGATGGCATACAGCCATCCTGCCATCGTATTCGTTGCTGCCGCAAATAAGGAGAGAGACATCCCCAACAGCACCCATCCGGCATATGCTGGCGTTGCCCAGCGACGTTCCAGCCATGCGGCTATCTTAGCCCCGATTTTCATCTGCTTTAATTTTTGGCTTTTGCACCACTAATTTGCTGGGTTTGACTATCCCCATTATTGCTTATGTCTTTTTCTGGCAGGGTTCTGCCACTATCAGGGGTTGAGTTAAATGTTTAACTAATCATTCTCTCACAACATTGTCTTTATCGTCTAGGGAATTTAGATTACAAAAAGTTAAATTTTTACCAATTATATGGGTATCCTGCTTATAATACCTGTAAATGCACGGATGAAGTAAGATGGATTGGCGTAGGTAGATTTTCAGGCTGTATTTGTACTGATTCAGGCATCCGGCACTTCAATCCCTCACGATGGGAGTTAGAGAAAATGACGAAAATAACTGTGCCTACGAACTCAAAACCTCGGGTGCCGATGCCGCCACCGCCACCGCCACCCCTACCCCTGAAGTCTGAGATGATGATCGCCAAAAACCGCACTGGTCCAGGGCCGATCGAGCAAATGGTGAAAAACGCCTCCCGCCAGAAAGCCTCGGATATCCACATCCGGGTGGGAGAAGTGCCAAGATTTCGGATTCGCGGCGAAATGGTCACTGCAGAAGACCAACCCCAGGTGACGCCGGAAATGTTTGAGGAATACCTCAGCGAAATCCTCAACACCACCCAGCGCCATGAGTTTGCGAAAACGAAGGAGCTGGATACAGCCATTTTCTACCCCGGTTTTCTGCGTTGTCGGGTGAATTGCTTTGAAACTATTACTGGCGGCGCGATGGTGTTGCGGCTGATTTCTCTGAGAATTCCCTCTATAGATGAGTTGCGATTACCACCAGTTTTTAAAAAAATCATCGGGATCAAGCAGGGTTTAATCTTGGTGACGGGTCCTACCGGGTCTGGGAAATCCACGACGATGGCGGCAATGATTCGTCACTTAAACGAAACTGAAAATAAGCATATTATTACGATTGAGGATCCGATCGAATTTGTCCACCCCTCGCAAAAATGCCTGATTAGTCAGCGGGAAGTGGGTTTACATACTCAAGATTTCCACGCCAGCTTACGATCGGCTTTGCGGGAAGACCCGGATGTAATTCTGATTGGGGAAATGCGCGATCGAGTCACCATCAACATCGCCCTCCAAGCCGCCCAAACCGGACACCTGGTTTTAGGCACCCTCCACACCCGCAGCGCCATCAACGCGATTAACCGTCTGTTAAACATCTTCACCCCAGAAGAACAAGTGGCGATGCGGATTCAAATCGTGGAATCTCTCGCCGCTGTCATCGCCCAGTTGCTAGTCCCCGCTACCGATGGCGGGCGAGTCGCTGTCCACGATATCCTCGTCAACACTCCCTCTATGCAGGATTATCTGCTCAAGGGAGATGAAGACAGTGCCTTCCAACTGATGCAAATGGACACCCACGAAGGGATGCAGGTGATGAACAACGCTATTTATGAACAATGGCAGTTAGGCACTATTACTGAGGAAGCCGCCACCAAAGTATCGCCAGACCCGAGCGGGTTCGATCGGCTGGTGCGCACTGGCGGTTACGAGGCGCATCGCTCCCCCCGCAACTTTGAAGGCAAATATCAAGCTAAATACTAATTGTCATTTGTCCTTGGTCATTTGTCCTTGGTCATTTGTCCTTGGTCATTTGTTGACAGAAACCGGGTTTCTCAACCAGATATCTCGTACCTGAACGCAGATTCTCCACAGAAACCCGGTTTCTGTACCCAGCAAGAAACCTTCTGGCCTAAACAGGGCGAAGCATTCCGCAAATAATCTTGGCATTTTTGCCCATAATTTGTCGGCGGAATGCTTCGCCCCTACCAAGGCAAAAAACAAGATCCACAAAATATATTTGCCCTCTCTCGATTGTCATAATCCTTGGAAGTCGTGGTTAATGGCAGCTATTTCCGCCTGAATTTGTGGGTCTTGTGCCATTGCTGCTAGTTGCTCATCCCAAATTTTGCGGCGATGAGCTTCTAGTTTGGGGCGAACCTCATAAGGGTGGGCTTTAAACTTATTCAGAAAATCCATTAAAAGTTCTTTACCCAATTCTTCATCTTTCCATCCCAGCATTTGGGCAAAATCAGCAAATCGTTGCCGCTCTTCTACCGTGTCAAAGCTAATAAAGATGGTTTGCGGATGTTTATCGCTCGACTTAATCCACCAAAGCTGTGTCATTTCATAGCTTTGGTGGCCTAAATGCTGGAGCTGAGCAATGAATTTCAATTGCTCCCGTTCGATTTTGATTCTAAGTTCCCGATGTTCCTGGTCGCTCTTAAAATAATTTTGTTGTGATTGGCTTAGTTCTTGATAAGCTGTATCTGTAGGGCATATTTCCGAGTTATCTAAAGCTGATTTTAAATGATTTTCCCAAATTCGGTCGAAATGCTTGATTAAATCCTGGTCATTCATCCGCGCACGCTCTGGCACAATTTCATCGGGGAAAAATTTATTAGGCAAGCCCCATTTAGTCAATTGAATTTTCACGAAATCTGGAACTTTGATTAACATATGGCAAATATCCTTAATTGGGATTAATCAAATTTATCATTTGTGTCAGCAAGAAACCGGGTTTCTGGATAACCTAAATTGGCTTCAGAAACCCGGTTTCTCGGCGCCGAAATTAACGTTTGGCTAACTTCTTGGCTGGGAGTTTGCGCAGGCGAATTGATTGAGGTGTCACCTCTACCATTTCATCGGAGGAGATATACTCCAATGCTCGCTCTAAAGTCATTTCTACTGGTGCTTGTAATTGCACCAATTCATCACCGGTAGAAGACCGGACGTTGGTTAACTGCTTGGTTTTGCAGACGTTTAAATCTAGGTCTTGGGGCCGGTTGTGTTCGCCGACAATCATGCCTTTATAAACCTTGGTGCTGGGAGTGATAAAGAATACTCCCCGGTCTTCGGCATTTTTCATGGCGTAGAAGGTGGCGGTGCCTTCTTCAAAGGCGATAATTACGCCGTTGCGACGGGTTTCTAGTTCACCGACGAAGGGGCGATAATCTAGGAAACTGTGGTTCATAATGCCTTCACCACGGGTGATGCGCATGAATTCACCCCGGAAACCGATTAAACCTCGGGCGGGAATGGCGAATTCTAGCTGGGTGCGTCCGTTACCGCCCACGCGCATATCCTGCATTTCTCCGCGTCGCTGTCCGAGGCGTTCGATGCAGGAGCCTACGGCTTCTTCGGGAACGTCTAAGACGAGGCACTCAAAGGGTTCGCAGGGAACGCCGCTGATTTCCCGGTAGATGACTTGGGGTTGGGATACTTGGAATTCGTATCCTTCCCGGCGCATGGTTTCGATGAGGATACCCAGGTGGAGTTCGCCGCGACCGGAAACGAGGAATTTATCGGGGGAGTCGCTTTCTTCGACGCGGAGGGCGACGTTGGTTTCTAGTTCCCGCAGGAGCCGATCGCGCAGTTGTCGCGAAGTCACAAAAGACCCCTCTAAACCGGCAAATGGCGAATCATTGACACAAAAGGTCATCTGCAAGGTGGGCTCATCTACCTTAATTAAAGGTAAGGCTTGGGGTTCATCGGGGCAGGTAATGGTCTCGCCGATATTGGCATCAGCAAAACCGGATACTGCGACGATATTTCCCGCCGATGCTTCGTTAACTTCAATTCGCTTTAAGCCTTCAAACCCCATCAATTTGGTGATTTTGGCTTTGACAATTTCGCCGTTTTCTTTCACTAAAGCGGCTTGCTGCCCGGATTTCAGGGTGCCATTATGGATGCGTCCGATGACGATGCGCCCCAAATATTCTGAATAATCGAGGGTGGTTACTTGGAGCTGCAGGGATTTGCTCGGGTCTCCCACTGGTGGCGGGACGTGGGCGAGGATTTCTTCAAATAGGGGCTGCATATCTTTGCCTTCTTCGTTCAGGTCTTTTTTGGTGTAACCTTGCAACCCGGAGGCGAAGAGGTAGGGAAACTCGCACTGGTCGTCATCGGCGCCCAGTTCTAGGAATAAATCCAGCACTTTGTCGATCGCGCCGTGGGGGTCCGCCTGGGGGCGATCGATTTTATTCACCACCACAATGGGCCGCAGTCCCTTTTCCAGAGCCTTTTTCAAGACAAACCGGGTTTGGGGCATCGGGCCTTCGTTGGCGTCCACAATCAGCAGACAACCATCGACCATCCCCAGGACCCGCTCCACTTCACCGCCAAAATCAGCGTGTCCCGGAGTATCGACGATATTGATGTGGGTGTCTTTATAGCGAACTGCTGTGTTTTTAGACAGAATCGTAATCCCCCGCTCCCGCTCGAGGGGGTTGGAGTCCATGACGCAATCTGGTACGTCTTCCCCTTCGCGGAAGATGCCGGATTGTTTGAGCAGGGCGTCAACGAGGGTAGTTTTGCCGTGATCGACGTGGGCGATGATGGCGACGTTGCGAATGGGAAGAGACATAGTTGCGTCTTGGATTGAGTTAATCTCAGGAATAGCTAGTGTAGTTAAATATTCTTAACAATTGTAACCGATTCTCGGCCCATTCGCACGGAGCAATTGTGAAAAGCCCTAATAAAATCGGATTTGGGCAGGGGGCAATTGTGAAAAAACCCCCGCCCAATTTCGGATTTTCACCAAAGATGGCTTGGTCTATAGTGAGAGTTGATGGGAAAGGTTGACCCGGCCATCGGGCATAATCGTCTCCCTTAAGTCCGCATCCGTGAGATTGGTATCCCGGAAATAGGCAAAAGTCAGATTGGCTTGGCGCAAGTCGGCTTGGTTAAGATTGGTTTTGTAGAGATTGGCGTTTTCTAAGTTGGCATTGAGCAGGACGGCACCTCGGAGATTAGCACCGCGCAAGTCAGCTCCTTGCAAGTTGGCACTATTCAGGTAGGTGGGAAAACAAGCATCCCGCTTGCAGTGGGAGTCTGATAGATAAATCTTACTCAGGTTTGCCCCCCGGAAATTGACCCCCTCCATATTGGCATTCATCAAAAAAGCGCCCCTGAGTTGAGTAAAACTGAGGTCTGCCCCACTTAAGTTAGAATCACTTAAGTAGCTTCTAGTGAGATTTGCCCCCCGGAAATTGGCACCGGTGAGGTTGGCGATTCTCAAGTTAGCTTTGGTGAAATTGGCTTCCCGCAAGTCGGCCCCAGTGAGACTGGCGCGGACTAGATTGGCTCCGGTCAAAGTGGCTTTGTGTAAGGTGGCGTTAGCGAGAACGGCATCCCTTAAGTCTGTGGCAGTTAAGTGAGAAACTACTAGATTGGGCTCCACAGTGCGGATGACAGAAATGCCCTGGCGATCGGCGTGGGGCTGAACCATTTCCGCCTCGGTCAGATTCGCCCCGGTGAGGTCCGCCCAGCGCAGATTCGCCCCACTCAGTTGGGCGCGAGTTAGGTCTGCTCCCGCCAACTTCGCCCCCCGCAGGTCCGCCCCCAGGAGGTTGGCTTTGCGCAGATCCGCCCCGATCAGGTCCGCTCCTACCAAGTCACACCCCATACATTCCTTGGTGCGGAGCAACCGATTTACATGGTCTAAATTCACCGCCAATGCAGGCGCACTGCTGAAAGTGGCGAAAATAGAAGCGATCGCCCCGGTGAGAGCGGCTTTTGACAACATCATCATAACGTCACCCCTAAACTTAGGGTGATGTTATCGCTACTTTCGCTAAATCGACAACCTCTAGTAATGTGGATGAGATGGGGGATTTTCCACCCCCGGAAAAATTCATATAATAAAGGAAAATAACCGGGAGAAGATTGTAGATGACTCTAAATCCCAAGATTATGGCAGCGGTGGAACAACTCGACTACCGCGTTACTGTGGGGGACGTGGCGGCAAAAGCTGGGTTAGAACTGCAGCTCGCCGAACGAGAATTGCTAGCCCTGGCATCGGATGCGGGCGGACATTTGCAGGTAGCGGAAACTGGCGATATTGCCTATCAGTTTCCCCCCAATTTTCGCGCCATTCTGCGGAATAAATACTGGCAAATTCAGTTAGAGGAGTGGTGGCAACAAATATGGCGAATTTTATTTTATTTGATTAGGATTTCTTTTGGCATTGTCTTAATTTTGTCAATTATCCTGATTTTCGCCGCCATATTTATTATCATTACTGCTTCTAGTAAAGATAGCAACAGCAGCAGTAGCAGTGGCAGCAGAAGCAGAAGCAGCGGTGGTTCTTCGTTTAGCATTTGGTACTGGCCTGATTTTTGGTATATTTTTAACCCCAATTATGGCGGATATAGCCAGCGCCGCCGGGAGCGGGGAGGGGCGAAGGCTGGCAAGGAAAATGAGCTGAATTTTTTCGAGGCTATATTTTCCTTTTTGTTCGGTGATGGCAATCCGAATGAGGATTTAGACGATCGCCGCTGGCAAATGATTGGGGCGGCGATTCGTAATCGTGGCGGGGCGGTAGCGGGAGAAGAAATTGCCCCTTATCTGGATGCGCCGATGGACGATTATGAGAGTTATATGTTGCCCGTGCTGACGCGGTTTAATGGGCGCCCCCAAGTGAGTCCTGATGGGGATATTGTTTATCAATTCCCTGAGTTACAGGTGACGGCGACTCAGGAAGCAACCTTCTCTATGGGGGCTTATTTGCAGGAAATTTCCTGGCGGTTTAGTCAGGCGACGGGGGGACAAATTACGCTGGCGGCGGGTTTAGGAGGCTTGAATTTGGTGGGGGCTTTAATTCTGGGGTCCCTGTTGACTGATAAGGCGATCGTTGCCGAGTTAGGTGGCTTAGTCGCCTTCGTCGGTTCCATTTACTGGCTCCTCCTAGCTTACGGGGTGGCTTTCCTCTCGGTCCCCTTAATCCGTTACTTTTGGCTCCAGTGGCAAAACAGCAAAATTGAAGCGCGCAACCAAATGCGACAACAGCGCGCTACTACTTTAAATCAACCGGACGAAGAATTGCAGAAAAAACTCGCCTACGCCCAACAATTTGCCACCGCTAATGTCATCACCGGTGAGGATTTAGCCTATACCTCTGAAACCGACTTAATCGAGCAAGAAATCGAGCAATCTGCCAAACTTGATGCCGAATGGCTGCGGCGGTTAGAGGGGAAATAATCTCTGGATAAACCCCGATTCTTTCCCAAATTAACCCAAATTTAGCACTGGTAGGGGACAGCACGTCAACATCCGCAACAAACAGACAGAAACCGGGTTTCTTTGAAAAATCTGGGTTGATGACGATAAATATCGAGAGAAACCCGGTTTCTTTGCCCCCAAACCCAAATTTAACCCCAAAGTTGCCCAAATTTACCGTGGTGGGGGGCATGGCGTGATTAAGATTTATCGTGACAGCTCCATATTTAAGTGGCTGTGCTACTACGAACCATAATTTAACGTTGGGGTGGGGTGACAGAAACCGGGTGGGTGTCCAGAAACCGGGTTTCTGCGGAAAATTTCCGTAATGGGAGGAGGTTTTTCAGAGAAACCCGGTTTCTTTGCCATTAATTTTTTGATAAAAATCTCAAGTTTTATCAAAAAATTTTATGGTTTCTTTTGTCTATGCGGCAGTTTTTCTGCCAGAGGTACTGTATAATATAACTGGCGAAAATTTTGTCAAATAAATCATCCTAGCTTGATTTAAATTACCAGCATGTTTTTTACATTCGATGCCATCACAATAAATAAACAGGGAAAGCAAATCAGTAAAGTGGGGAAACGGGCGGAATATTTCCGCCAAGATTTGGAAACCGAGGTTTACCTGGAAATGGTAGCGATTCCCGGCGGCAAATTTATCATGGGTTCCCCAAACAGTGAACCAAAAAGATGGGAGGCGGAAGGTCCGCAACACGAAGTTACTGTACCATCATTTTATCTGAGTAAATATCCGATCACTCAAGATCAATGGGAAGTGGTTATGGGTGACAACCCATCCCTTTTCAAGGGCTGGAACCGCCCGGTAGAACAAGTATCCTGGTATGATGCGGTGGAATTTTGCCAAAAATTATCGGAAAAAACTGGTTACTCCTATCGTCTTCCTAGTGAAGCGGAGTGGGAATACGCCTGTCGGGGCGGAACTACTACCCCTTTCTATTTTGGTGAGACGATTATCCCTGATTTGGCTAATTATAACAGCAATTACAGTTACGAGAATGGACAAACAGGCGAATATTTGGAGAGAACGACTTATGTGGGCTGTTTTTCTCCGAATCCTTTTGGTTTGTATGATATGTCAGGGAATGTGTGGGAGTGGTGTCAGGATAGTTGGCACGAAAATTATGAGAATGCGCCTACTGATGGCTCGGCGTGGGAAATTGGTGGGGAATCTGATTTCAGAATTCTGCGTGGTGGTTCTTGGTTTAGCAAGCCGAAAGGTTGTCGATCGGCCTTTCGGCTTTGGTTCGATGCTCAGATGAAATATCCTAGTTTTGGTTTCCGGGTGGCGGCTGTTTCTCTGCCTTCGGAATAACTGGCGCTAATGTTGATTTAGGAGGGGCGAATTTTTTTTGCTCCTCCTGAAAATATTCATCAACGCGGCTGTAAAACTTGATATTTTTAGGTGGTATAGGCTTTTTTGGCTGGGGAATAATTGAGCTGGCAGGGTAGCTCGATGATAAATTCGGTTCCTTGTCCGGGGGTGGAGAGACATTTGATGTTGCCGCCGTGTTTTTCGACGATAATTTGGTAGCTGATGGATAAGCCTAAACCGGTGCCTTTGCCCGGTGGTTTGGTGGTGAAAAAGGGGTCAAATATATGTTGGCGGACTTCTTCGCTCATTCCGGGCCCGGTGTCGGCGATTCTAATGGTGGCTAATTGGGCGGTAGTGGTTGGGGTTATGGGGTCTTTTCTGGTTAGTTTGGACGATCGAGCTACGATTTCGGTGGTAATGGTAATGGTGCGGGGGAACCCGCTGGCTTCGGGACCGAGCTTTTCTTCATACTCGCGCAGGGCATCGATCGCGTTGGCTAGCAAATTCATAAACACCTGGTTGACTTGACTGGCGTGGCATTCCACCTTGGGCAGATTGCCGTAGTTTTTAATTACTTGAATGGGGCGGTGGGAGCCGTTGGGTTTGAGGCGGTGTTGCAATACCAGGAGGGTGTTATCGATGCCTTCGTGGAGATTGACTGGTTTACACTCGGCTTCATCGAGGCGGGAGAAGTTGCGCAAAGAAAGGACGATTTGGCGGATGCGATCGGCTCCCATCTGCATGGAAGACAGGAGTTTCGGTAAATCCTGGAGTAGGAAATCTAAATCACACTCCTCCGCATAATCTTGAATTTCTGCTACAGGGTTGGCATAGTGATGGCGGTAGAGTTCCACCAAATGCACCAGTTCCTCGATGTATTGTTTGGCGGGGTCGAGGTTGCCATAAATAAAGCTGACGGGGTTGTTGATTTCATGGGCGATACCAGCCACCATTTGCCCCAAACTGGACATTTTTTCAGCTTGGATGAGCTGGGTTTGCGCTTGCTGCAACTGCTCTAAGGCTTGTTTGAGTTCTTTGGCGCGGTCTCGGGCGGAGCGAGCTGCCGCTTGAGATTGGGCGTATAGGGATGCTTGGGTGATGGCAATGGCTAATTGGTCGGCGATCGCTTTGAGCAAGTCCACTTCTCCTTTCGTCCACTGGCGGGGTTGAAAATGGGCGGCGGCGACTACCCCAATTTCTTCCACTGCCCTGGTGGCGCGGATGCGCTGGGCTAAAACTCCTCGCAGACCGCAGTGATGGTGGAGTTCCTGCATCTCTGGTACTTTGGCTGTGGCCAGATCTTCTTCACAAATGATGTCGAGTTCTGCCAACCCCTGGGCGCCCGTCTTTCCTTCTGGCACTTCATAAACACCTAAGAAGCTGGGCCGATCGGGCTGGCGTGCTTCGGCTACGACTTCCCAGCAGCGGGAGTTGTCGTCGTGGCGATACCAGAGGAATAAGCATTGGTCAACTTGCAGCAAATGCCGGATTTGCTCTACGGCTGTGCCTAAGATAGTATCGAGATTGAGGGAGTTGCGGATTTGCTTGGCGAGTTGGTTGAGCAGGGCTTCTCGCTGGGCGAGGAGGCGGTAGCGGGCTTCTGATTTGCGCAGGGCGGCTTCGGCGGCGACGCGATCGCGGATTTCCTCGAGCAGGATATCGTTGTTCGCCGCTAGTTCGGCTGTGCGCTCCTCTACTCGCTTTTCTAATTCAGCATGGGCTTTTTGCAGTTCTGCTTCCGCTCGCTTGCGATCGGTAACATCCCGATTAATGCTAATTGTGCCCACCATCAAGCCATTTTCATCCCGGAGGGGCACCATCACCGTTTCACAAACCCCCTCGCTCCCATCTTGGCGGCGAAACCGGATTTCTGCTGCCCAACGCCCTTGGCGTCTAATCCCGTCGAATACTTGCGGCGTCAAGTAGGCGGCCCGCTCCGGTCGAAACAGAATTTCCGCTTTTTGCCCCAATACTTCGGCTTTGCTGTAGCCAAAAATTCTCTGGGCGGATGGGTTCCAGTCGGTGATGTTGCCTTCTAAGTCCGTGACGATCGCCCCGTCGTAAATTGTTGTGAACATCAGCGCTTGTTTGCGCAGCGCTCCCAAGGCTTGTTTGCGCGCCGATACGTCTTGCGCCAAACAAACTACGCCCTGAATTTGCCCATCTCCATCCCGCATCACTGATGCGGAAAAATACACCGGAATTTGCTTACCATTTTTCGCCACTAAAGTGGTCTCTTGGCTCCCCAAAAAGCTATTTCCCGTAGAATCTGACCCATTGATATCCAGCATTCTCAGGGTTTCTTTTTGATTAAATATCAAGCTCACATGCTGTCCTAGCAGCTCCTCTTCTTGATAATCCAGCAGCATTAAAGTGGCAAAATTAAAATCTTGGATTTTCGCCTTAGCATCAATGACGATGAGGGCATCACTCAGAGACCTGATAATTTTATCTAAGTATGATTTGGATACAGTGGTCGCCTTCAGGCTGGCGACCATTTCATTAAATGTCCGGGCTAAAATCCCGATTTCATCTCGCGATTTGATGTCTGCCCGGGCATCCAGGTTGCCTTTGCCCACGCTTAAGGCGGCTTTTTTCAGCTTCACTATTGGTTTAGCGATGGTTTCTGCTAATAATAATCCCATGATGGCGGCGGCGATGGCCACGGATGCCATAAACAATATATTAATCAATAAAAATTGATTGGCACTGGTTTGGGCGCGCTCTTTTTCCACCACCAGTTCCGCGATTTCTGATTTAATCGCTGCATCACTTAGGTCAATTAATTTAAGTTGAATTTCTATGATTTGTTGAACCAAATTCTGTATTTTTTTAGAATTAAATTGATTGGTATTTTCTAGCTCTAGCTGCAAATTTTGATATTTAAATGCAGCTTGGGATTGAATTTGATATATCTCGGGAAAAAGTTTTCTGATTTCTGTGCCTACGGGCAGCGATTCAATCTCACCAAGCATTTTTTCAATTTCCTGGCTCGCTGCGATGATTTCTTGGCCTCGCGATTGTGCATTGCTAGTGGAAATGTTAATCTCTCCAGCATTCTGGTAATGGGTAACGGCTAAGATAATTTTGAGGGAAGCAAATTTAATTTTTTCTAAATAAATTAATGCTGCGGTGTTTTTGTCGCTTATATTAGTATAATTTTGCCGCAATCTGTTGGCATTAATAGTGTTGATGATACCCCCGGCTGAGACCAGTGATGCTAAGGCTAAAAAAACGGAAATAAATTTAGTTCTTAGTTTCATATTCATCCCGTTTTGGGTGAGTTTTGCCGATACATTTATTCGCAGCGATCGCCTATGCTGCCAATTTAGGTAAGGTTGCCGCAAGGGAGGCGAATTGAAGGGCAACCGCCTGCTGTGACTGCTAGGACAAAAGTCCCGAACAATGGGCAAAAATTGTCTTGATGATATGAGGCAACCTCTCAGTTGCTGGGGTAGATGCGGTATTTACGGGCCAGCAGGGAATTTTTCCGGGCTACTCCTGTTAGAGGGGGGGAATCAATCTCTGCTCGAGGGTGGGGCTATTGAAGAAAATGATATATTAAATCACGGCTAATGGTCAACTAATTGGGGAAGAGGCGGCGCCAAAGCACTACTAGCCCTTTGATACAAAGGAGTTTGTCCCCCATTGTCGAGGCGGTTAAAGCGGGGGGGCTCCCGGTTGCTAAACTGGGGAGATTGTCCCCTGGCTTTGGGAGTGAGAAAGGTGTTTTTATTTATCTCGAAATTGCTACCGCTGTTTATCTACCCTCTGGGTTTGGCTTGCGCTCTGATGGTGGCGGCTTTGATCTGGATGCGTCGCCGCCCCCGGTGGGCGCGAGGGGCGATCGTCTCGGCTTTGGTGGTGTTGATTTTGGGGAGTAACCCCTGGGTGAGTTACGGTTTGGCGCGCAGTTTGGAATGGCAAAACCTGCCCCAGTCGGAGCTACCCCGGGCGCAGGCGATCGTGGTGTTGGGCGGCGGGACGAAACCGGGTATCGAACCCCGCCCCTGGGTGGAAGTATCCGAGGCGGGCGATCGAATCCTCTATGGCGCCCTGCTCTATCGCCAAGGAAAAGCCCCCTACCTCATCCTCTCCGGCGGGAGAATCGAATGGAAAGGCGGCGGTCCCCCCGAATCCGCCGACATGGCCAAAATCGCCGAAGCAATGGGAGTCCCCCCAGAAGTCATCTTCCAAGACCCCGACTCCCACAACACCCACCAAAACGCCGTCAACGTGCGCAAAATTCTTGATGCGAAAAACATCAAAGGCCCCGTATTGTTAGTCACATCCGCCTCCCATATGCCCCGCTCCCTAGGAGTTTTCCGTCGCCAAGGCATCGAAGCCATCCCCGCCCCTACAGACTTTTTCCTCACCCAACAAGAACTAGAAGAACTCCAAGGCACCTGGCAATCTCGATTACTCAATCTCCTGCCTGATGCTTATCACCTCCATAAAATAACCCAAAACTTAAAAGAATACATTGGCGGCGGAGTTTATCGCCTGCGTGGTTGGATATAAACCGTTTTGGTTTAAAATGCTAAAAGCCAATTTTTCAACCAAAAAAAACCCATGCCAGATATCGTCGATATTGCCGTTAGCGCCGGTTCCTTTCAAACTCTAGTTGCCGCTGTCCAAGCAGCCAATTTAGTTGACGCCCTCAAAAGTCCCGGCCCATTCACCGTATTTGCCCCCACGGATGAAGCCTTCGCCAAACTGCCTCCCGGAACTATCCACACCCTGCTGCAAAACATTCCCCAACTGGCCAGAATTCTCACCTATCATGTGGTTTCTGGCAAACTGATGAAAAGTGACCTGGAAAAACTCAGCAGCGTCACTTCTTTAGAAGGCTCCCCCATCAAAATCGATTGCACCTACGCCTTTGAAGTAAAAAATGCCACGGTAGTCGCCGCCGATATTGAAGCCGATAACGGCGTTATTCACGTGATTGATAACGTCATCCTCATGGGGTAAATTACCAGAGGCTGTATATTCTCTGGCCATCTTATGTATTCTTTGTGTCTTTGGGGTTGATTTGCCCCCCAGAGGCACAGAGGGCAGAAAAATCTAAGCAAATAAGGGGGCAACAGCACAGGAAAACCCTGGTAATAGAGGGGAACTAATGCGATCCCTATTTAACCAAGTGGCAACTAACACCAGGCGGACTGTTTCCCGGCGATAAACTTGAATTTCTTGCAGCAAGCAATCTACCAGCCAATATTCTTGCACACCGCGAGATGAATATAGTTTCAGCTTGGCTTCTTTATCCCGGAGTTGATTTTCTTTGCCTGGAGATAACACCTCAACGATTAATTCTGGCGCCCCCGTTAAATGTCCGGCGGGGTCTAAGAGCTTATCTAGGCGTGCATTACTAGCCCAAACCACATCAGGAATTACATTATCCGCATCAGAGAAAATCACGCCGGGAGCGATCGCCCCACGTCCCAACCCCGTAGATACAGACCCAGCATCTAGTGCGGCGAAAATTCGACCACAAACCACCTGATGTTGCCAACTTGGGGCTCTAGTAATTAATAAATCTCCATCGATAATCTCATAGCGGTTGCCATTTTCAGGGAATAGTTGCAAATCAGCAGTAGTCCACCGGATTTTTTCACTTGCCGTCTGACTCATCACTGCCCTCCTTGTGATATCAAGTCCTACTGGTTCGTTGGTGAATAACTGAGGGGGCAGCCACGCTTTGCTGCCCCTACGGTAGGGGCAATCCCCCTGTGGTTGCCCCGGAATTATCCGCATGATACTCCCGGACTTGATATGACCCATTTTTAGATTATAGCCTTATTAATTAAAATAGCCCGCCAAGGCGGGCTGTGTTTATAGGGGTTGACCGTGGGACAATGGGATGATTAACGATAATCTTGGCGCTGAATCTCGCGGATGCGAGCTTCGGGACGCTTGAAGCGATCGAGCTGACTTTCAAAAAACGCCCGGTTTGCCATCAAATGCCGGGGATTTGGGTCATCTAAAGGATAAAGCAACGCCTGACGCAGTGCCTGAATTACCGCCGAAGTCACATTATACATCGACCGCTGGAAAGAAATACCCAACTGAATCAGCATATCATCTTCACCCCGGCAATATTTCCGGTAATAATCCACCAGATAGGGGGGCAAAAAGTGGAGCATATCCTGCATCAGCATCGTGGGAGGAATGCCAGCAGTACCCACGGGGAACACATCGGCGTACAAAATGCCGTAGTGAAAATCTTTTTGCTCGTCTGGCACTTGTTTCGCCTGAGCATTATAAGACTTGGTGCCCCGGAAAGGTGCCGTGCGGTAAAAAACTGCCTCTACATAAGGTAAAGCCGCTTCATAAAGCCAGGTAAATCCTTTAGACTTGGGGATGATTTCATAGCATTGATCGCCGATATACAGGTGGTGGTAGATGGGACGCCCTGCGATCGCGAAAATGCCATTGACTAAAAACTGCATGGCATCGGGTACGCCTTTAAAGCCGCCTTCATCATAAATATCGGACATTTCAAAGAACACCGGCGCCATCACTTCCCAGAATAATCCCAGGTTGGCATAATAAGATAGTTGGCGCACTTGCTCCAAAAACATCTCTGGGAATAGCTTGTACAGTGCCAACATGGCGGGGTTGCCTTGGAAATATGCCTGAATTGCCCGATCGGCATTGGCTTTGTATTCCTCAGATTCCAAATAGTCGTTGAATTTACCCCCCATGCCTTGATGCCACAACATCGCCCGCATGCAGGCTTCGGCAAATTCCATATTAATCCGATCGTGCCACAAGTGATGCACCAGGCGGGGCAGACTAGATTTTAATTCCCCCTTGTCCATAAACTCCAGCAGTTCTGGGTGTGCGGTAGCCCGTCCCCGCCAAATGCGCAAGTCCGCATCATCTCCCGCATAATGATTATGCAGGTCGAGATATTCTTGGGGCAAGAAATATTTAAAAAAGGGCAGGGGGTCTAAAAACACCCGTTCCGCAATATATAGTAAGTCCCGCCAGTAGAAATCCATTGGCACCGCATAGGCTTTGTAGATGCCAATGATTTGCATCAAGTTTTCCGGCGTATCGGGCAGCATCGACCCCCCCGCCTCTAAGCGGTGGATAATATCGGCAAATATATGGTCTGATGGGGGTAATTTGGCCTCTGTTTTCGGTGGTGCTTGTACCATGTTTAGCTCCTTTTATGAAGATATTTTATGGGCTGAGATATCAGGGTGATGCGGAACCGCGATCGCGCAACTTTAGGGCATGAAATATACTTAGCACATCGTGAGTCCATTGGGGCAAAATCAGGGTCATGGCGATTTCTTCCATTGTATGGATGAAACCCACAATAATTGCTAGCCAAAGGGCGATTCCGGCGTAATTAAATCCGAACATGGCCACGGTGGCGGCAAACAGAGTTAAGCCCCAAAGTTTGGCTGAGTAGGTGTGATAGCTGGCGGGTTGGCCGTATTTGATTAAGTTCACTACCCACCAGACTAATTGGATAAATACAACTGAGAGTAAAGGCCATTGGAAGGTGAGGACAATCTCCCGATGCACTTGCCAAGCGCTATAGGCGATGCAGAGATAAAGGCACACATCAGCCCAGCTATCGGCTTGGCGCAATTTGGCGGTGCTGACACCGAGGCGCCGAGCGATAATGCCATCGAAGATATCCGATAGGAAGGCAACGATAAAGGCGATGATAAACCCCTGGCTAGTTTGGCCATCTACTGCATCCCATAGCAGGAATGGGCCGATGAGAAATCGCAGACCAACTAAGAGCGCGGGAATGGATTTGATCATTTTCAGGGATTTGGGGGTTGACAATTTTTATATTATCGTTGCCGTTTCGGAGTTGAGCTACTCTTTAGCCCCTACTTCTATCCCTCCAACCGATTGGCGTTTGAAGGAGGGCAAAGGGAAACCTCTTTCCCCCCCTTTCAAAGGGGGGGTGGGGGGGATAAACGGGGGGATAAAGGGTTATGGCATAGGGATGAGAAGGAGGATTTTACTTGGTAGCTATTTGCTTGGCATTAGGGAGGGAAATATTAGCAACCATTGCGGTGGTGGTGGTATCGCTCCACCGTAAGAGCCAGTTTGGTTGCACGCCCAAAACGAAGATGATAACGGCTAACACGAAGGCGGGGATGCGTTCGTCCCATTGGACTTTGGGATAGTATGCCAATTTGTTATCGAGTTTGCCGAAACAGGTGCGGTTGAGCAAAATCACGAAATAAACGGCGGTTAAACCGGAGGCGAGAATACACAACAAGGTAGGAATGGGGAAGACGGAAAAACTGCCTTGGAAAACGATAAATTCTGCGGCAAAACCGACTAAACCAGGGATACCAGCGCTGGCCATACCGCCTAAAATTAAGAGGGCGCTGGTGAGGGGTAAACCTCGGATGGGGTTCATTAAACCGTTGAGTACGTCTAGCTCGCGGGTGCCAACTTTGATTTCCACGATACCGACGAGGTGAAATAGGAGGGCTAAGATTAAGCCGTGGCTGACCATTTGGGCGACGGCTCCGAGCAGGCTTAAGGGGGTGCCTGAAGCGGCGGCGACGAGGATGTAACCCATGTGGCCGATCGAGCTGTAGGCGACCATGCGTTTGATGTCTTTTTGGGCGATCGCGCTGAGAGCGCCATACACCACGCTAAAGGCGCCAATAACGGCCAAACCAGGGGCCATGAGTGCCCAAGTATCGGGAAACAGTTGCATACCAAACCGGATCAAACCGTAAGCTCCTAATTTGGCGAGAATACCGCCTAAGAGAATGGCGATCGGTGGGGATGCTTCCACATAAGCATCAGGCAACCAAGTGTGTAAGGGAACCAGGGGAATTTTGATGCCGAAACCCACCAGCAGAACAGTCAGCAAGAGGATTTTTTCTTCCAAGGATAAGCCTTTGGTCATAATGGCTTGGTAATCAAAGGCGGAATAGTGATTCAGCCATGCCACCGTACCAGAGTTGCCCAACCAGGCGATGCCTAGAAATCCGGCTAAGATTAAAATCCCGGATAGAGCCGTATATAGCAAGAACTTCATCGCAGCATAAGCGCGCTTTTCCCCTCCCCAGATGGCGATTAAGAAGTACAGGGGGATGAGTTCCAGTTCATAGAACAGGAAAAATAGGAGTAAGTTTTGGGCGATAAATGACCCGGCTACTCCGGCGTTCACTAGGAAGATGAGGGCGTAGTAAAACCGGGGTCTGGCGATGTCTTTTTTGGTGCTGTAGATGGCAATCCAGGTGAGGATGCTGTTAAGCACTACTAAGGGAAGGGAGAGCCCATCAACCCCTATGTTGTAGCTCAAACCAATGGGTTCTGCCCAGGGGAGATATTGCGAAAATTGTAATTTGGTACTGGTGATATCAAATTGGGTGAGCAGCCAGATGCTCCAGAGGAAGATCGCGGTGGCGATCGTCAATGCCACCCCCCGCACTTGTTCATCCTTACCCTTCGGCCAAAACCCCACTATTCCCGCACCAATAACTGGTGCTAACAGCAACACACTCAGCATCATTTTTCTCCTTACATCACCTTGGCTATGTTGTGGCAGTTACGCGGGCAACTGCCACCTCCCAAATTAACTAATTAAACTGATTACCCCAGTATCCAAATCGTAATAAGCCCCGACTACCTTCAGCTTCCCATCTTTCACCAACTGCTGAATCACCGGTGAGGCTTGCAGCCGCTGCATCTGTAGCATCACATTGGCTTTAATGGCATTTTCTAAACGTTTATCCCCTTCGCCAGTGACATTGGCTAAGGCGGGTTTAATCGCTGCCAAAATACTGCCAATTTGACCGGGAACTGCACTCCCTTGCAGGGCCGCTTGCACGGCACCACAGGCTTCGTGACCGATAACCATCAGCACTTTAGCACCTAATACGGCGGTGCCAAATTCCAGGCTGCCGGTTTCTTCTGCGGTGGCGATATTACCGGCCTCGCGGACAACGAATAAATCCCCTAATCCTTGGTCAAAAACAATCTCTGTAGGGACGCGAGAATCGGCGCAGCTTAAAATCGCAGCAAATGGATTCTGTCCTCGAGCAACTTCGGTTAAACGTGCCGTATTTTGATTGGGGTTTTGCCGTTTTTGATCGACAAACCGCTTATTCCCCTCCATCAGCTTTTGCAATGCTTCATCGGGGGTTATGTTATTTTGGGCGGCGGCGGGTTGCGGGGTGGCTAAATTAGCCGCGATGCTGGTGGTCACGGCTCCAGTGCCAAGGGCTAGGGCGCCGAATTTGAGTAGATTTCTTCTGGACAGGTCGAGATTTTGCTGGTTTCCTTTCATAATATCCTCAGTAATGATTACAAACTGTTCTTGTGCGAAATTTAACCCCAAATTCCTGGCAATAATGGCCAGATCAAGAAGATAACAAAGGCCGCCACGCTGACCAAGAGGGTGAAAGCGTAAAACTGGGTTTTGCCGGTGACGTTGTATTTTAAGGTTTGGCCGCTGAAAACTGTGGCTAAACCTACCAGGTTAACGGCGCCATCCACTAGGTAGCGATCGATCCAGTAAATGATCTGCGAAACCAGGTTCACGACAAACACGATCGTCAAGCGATACAGCTTAGCGGTGTAGAGGTCGTAGGCAAAAAAGTCTTGCAGAGACTGGGAACCCAACCGTACCGGTTTTTCCCATTTTTCGTTCAGGTAAATATATCCTCCTAAACCACCGCCGATCGCTGTGGATGCCACCAAGGCAGTAGCCACCAGGATATTCACCTCAACCAACGGTAGCACTTGCCAGCTTAGCAGCAATAGGGGCACGTGTAGCGCAAATCCCATCAACAAGGTCATGGGTAACGTCATCGGCCATAAAACTTCGGGCGATCGCACGGTCATCTGTTTGGGTTTACCGCCAAAGATGAGGCTAAATTCCCGCGTCACGCCGAAAGTGGTTAAACCATTTACGAGTAATAAAACTCCGAGCAACCAGGGTTGAGTTTGCAGGAGTTTATCAGCCATTTGCAGCAATGCCCAAAAGCCACCCAGAGGGGGGAAGGCAATCAAAGAAGCCGCACCAACCAGATAGGAAATCCCGGTGATGGGACGCCGCGACCATAAACCGCCATATTTGGTGAGGTCTTGGGTGATATTGTTCCACACAATACCACCAATAGTCATCACTAATAGTGCCATCGCAATGGCGTAGGTGAACATCAGCACCAGAGCCGTTTGTACCTGGTCCGTGCCTACGGCGATAAACACCAACCCCATATAGGCGCTGACCGAGTAAGATAGAGAGCGTTTGATGTCAATTTGGGCAATGGCGATCGCGCTAGCTCCCACCGCCGTCACTGCACCCACCAAAATAATCACGGTTGACGCCAAGGGAGACAGAGCTAAAACAGGTTGCAGCTTAATCAAAACCCAGGCACCCATCCCCACCACAATTGAATTCCGCACAATGGAAGCAGGCACCGGGCCTTCCATCGCTTCATCCAACCACAAATGCAGGGGAAATTGCGCGCATTTACCCAAAGGACCGGCAATTAAAGCCAAACTTAATAGCGTGGCAACTCCGGGGTCAATCTTCGCCGTTTCCGCCCAAGCGGCTAACTCTGTGTAATTCCAAGTCCCCGCTAAAGGCAACAGCGCCACCACACCCATGAGTAGGATTAAATCTCCCACCCGTTTGGTTAAAAACGCATCTCTCGCCCCAGTTACTACCAGAGACTGGTTGAACCAAATCCCCACTAGCAGATAAGTGCCCAACGTGAGGATTTCCAGAATTACGTAGCTGAAAAACAGCGAATTACACAGGGCAAGGCCACACATTCCCGATTCAAACAAGCCGAGCAAACCGTAGAAGCGGGCCCAGCCCCAATCCATCTCCATATAACCGATGGCATACACCTGCGCCAAAATGTTTAAGCCGGTGATTAACGCCATCACCCCCACTGTCAGGGAGGATATTTCTAAGTCGATGGTAATGTTTAAACCCGCTGCATGCAGCCAGGTTACAGATAGCTGCCGCGCCGGTTCCTGCCAGATACTGGTCAACACCAGCAGGCTATGGGCGAAAGCCAAAAAAGTCCAAAAAATATTGATATAACCCGCCGGTCTTGGTCCCGTCCGCCGGATGACTCCCGGCGACCATAGGAAGGAAAAAACGCTGCCGATTATCGTGTAAATCGGTACAAACCAAACCGTATCTAGAAGCAGATTTCCCATCGGCATCACCTGTAAACATCCCGCTCAAATCAGCTTTATCCGCACCGAAAGCTAGGCCATCACCCATTTTTGGGTATGAACGATGTGCCCTTAATATTCCTTTTATGTTTGAACATATATTAAGGGAATATCATCGAAAAATCTAGATGCCATCCATAAGTTCTACCGAGAAATCTCCCTCAGTTTTGCTTATGCTGATTTATCTGAGCATATATACTCAGGCTTTTTGCTGCCAAACTAGCATCTGGCAAATGATAACGATTGATTTTTATTTATAGCTTACTGGGTGTCCCCTGTCATACATCCGCTCCCCCAGTTTTTTCCTGGGGGGTCTCACCCCTTGATTATTGGTCCCTCTTGGCGGGGCTGGGGCCCACATCCTGGTGGCAGCGGGGACCCAATTCTAGGCGTCAAGTTACCCTGGTTGCGGGAATTGATTTCGTCCTCAATATGCCTTAACCTTTATGCTCGATAGTATTGGGCATCTGATAGATGATGTGCATTGTCTCGATGCTGACGGTACAGACTCTCCGCAGCAAGTTAATCACTTGTTCTTTATAGTCGGTGAAGCGGTAGGTATAAAATTTTTCCCTAATCGTGGGGTCTTTGGGGGGTTTTTCCTTATAATAGTCTGGCAGGCGATCGTCATAAATGGCTTTTGGGAACCAGCGTCAGTACAGCAAATAGCCAGATTATCTCCCTGAGCCGGAAAAATACTAGGGAGCTGATAAGTCATCCCATTAAAATGCTGGTCAAAATACAAATATTTTTTTACATAAGGGCGATAACTACCAGTAACCATTTGGGAGGCGGCAAAATATTTATCAATTTGCCGATTTGCATAGTTAGTCAGCTCCCGATCGCACTTGATATCTAACTCTCTGACCGTTCCTTGGGTTAATTTCTCCTGATACACCTCAACCAAATACTGCATTTTTTCTATCAAACCTGATTTGGAGAAGTCATAGATCCATTCATCGCGTTGGGTAGCCACACCACGAGAAAAAAGCTGAAACACTGCCCTGTTTGACTTGCCTGCTTTTACCCGTTTGTCAACCAAAGGCAAGAAATTATCAAATTCATTATCGGTTAAATTAATCCAGTTACCCTTAGCATCTGGTGTCACATATTCAAACGTAATTTAGGCAAGTTTTGTCCGTGCAAACCAGGCCAACTTTTCTTCGGCTGTTAGTTGATCAACTATGTGAAAATAAAATATTTTTGCCAAAGACTGGCCATGCTGACACAAACGAAATCAGCCGCTTTGATTGTGGATCTTAGTCGGTCTGGCAGCTAAGTATCATTTTCAGTCAGCCAGATAAAAGTATGAGTATCCAGCAGAATCCTAGTCATTACATATAGTCCTTAAATTCTTCTAAGGGTTCGTCAAAGTCATCTGGTAATGGTAACACAAACATTCCTTTCATAGTTCCAGCACGACGTTTTTTTTCTGGATTTTCTGCACCCAGGGTTTTTTTGTGCTTTTCTGCCAGGAATTCCGCATAGTGCAATACCTCTTGCTTGAGAGCGTCTGGCAGTTGACTCACTGTCATTAAAATCTCACTTTCCATCTCACCTATTTTCCTAATTGTGCCGGACTAAAAACATCACAGCGACACCGGTTTTAATATTAAACACATTGCCGCTAGTATCGCCACTGCGGATGTCAACACCCACATCTATAATATAGACAAAATCCAACTCTTTGTCAACTACTTTCCTAAATCCATCAAAGGCTTTACGGTCAATGAAAGAGCGATTAGTGATAAAAGCGATGAGGCCATTATTTTCACCTAAGCAGTTTGCTGCCCATCGGTAGAATCGTAAATACATATCATAGATGGCGATTTGGTTTGGGGCTGCCCCCGCTTTATACGCCTGGGAGAAATTTTCATAAACCACTTTAATAAACCTTTGCTTTTCGTGGTAAGGTTTGCTTTTCGTGGTGGTTAGCGATGTTTTGCGCTTGGCGACGAATTACGGCATAGTAATGTTCTATACTCTTGAGTATCTGGCGGTGGGTCTCTCTGGTGAAAAAGGTGTTGATTATCTGCGAGATTTCCCTGGCTAGATGTTCTCTCAATTGAGTATTGCTGTCTTCTTGCTGGCTGATTAGGTGACGCAAGGATGCGATAATATGGGTAATGTCTTGTTTAAATTGGGTAATCGCAGCGCGAAATTCCTGCGTTTCTAGATGTTCAGACTCGCCAAAATTTGTCAGAAATTCATCTAATCTTGCTAGAAGATAGCAGAGCAGCCTTACTGAAAAATCTCGCTAAGGAATTATCCTTAGTTGATGGTTGGGGGTGGATGAAATGTCTCTTACGTACCTAAACTTGCACAATCAAAGGTAATTTAGACGGCTGCCCCACAGGAGCAAACAGCTCCGCTGCGACATCAGCCACTTTTTCTGGTCCAGCGGCTTGCAATTGGCTGAGAATCGCGGCACTGTCATCAATTAATTGCTCGACGTTGATGCTAAAATAAGTGGGCTGATAATGGCGCAGACGGCTGATGCCTTCTCCGAGTAGAATGGCGGCACCACGCCAATTATGGTTGGTCAGGTGATAGAGGGCAACAGAAATTTGGAGGACGCCTTGATAAAAGTTTTTTTCGGCCTGAGACGCCTCCATCCACAAAAGTTCTAAAGTATCGTGGCAGGCGTAAAAATTCCGCTGATTAAACTGGTTTACGCCTTGCCAAAATTCTGGGGGGATTTCTGAGGACATCTCACTTGAGGTTTTCTCTGGCAGCTTGGAGGTCTTCCATCGAGATTTCCTGTTTGTCGCCAGCGAAATCGTTATCGGGGGTAAGAAATAACATGCAGTGACATTCCTTGCGCTCGCGCATGGGGATGCAAGGGCAGTTCCAGTATGCTGCTTTGGCTTCGGCTTCTTTGTCTTCGTAGTGGCGACAGGGACAGAGGGGAGAGCCTAGGTCATCTTTGTGCTTTGCCAATCCCTCGATGACTACGGCAGTAACGGAGGGGTCTAGGCAAAAGTACGTACCAGTGCGCTGGGCGTACTGCTCGGAGAATTTCTTCATTGCCTCCAGGTTTTTCTCGCTGGATAGCTTGCTGGTTTCTGTTGCTGCCATAACTAATGTCTGTTGCTTGGGTTTGTCTGAAAGCATTCTACCCTAATCTGTGGATCCCAGGAATAGGGATTTTTGATGATGAGGTGCCGATCGGGCAGGGGGGTCTGGGGCTAATAATTCCAGGTCTGGTGATGGTATTGCCTGCTCGATCGCACTACAGGTATGGTTTACACAGAAACTACACCCGAGGCCAAGAAGCGCAAAGACTACTGCCAAAGCCCAACAGCTCCCGATCGGCAGTATTGTACAATCTTACCAGGGTTCACGATGCGGGTGTATCTGACAGCTACAGTCTAGAAAGGTAAAAACAGCCTAGCGAGGTTCGTGGGGCTGTATGGGGCTGAGCCTCGGTCGGCCACAGACAAAAGTCACACATGAGAAAGCGGTGGCTGTTGTTTGCCCGTCTAGAAAAAGTCCCGAAAGCTCGAAACCACGCCATAGCACGGATTTTTATTCATGTGGGATGTAATTCAATCTTGGTTGAGCGTTTCTCTGTTCATCAAGAAACGCTGGGTTGGCTACTTGATCGCGGCGGGGATTTACGGTCTGATTCTAATTTTGCCCATGCCGGGAGTGGAGACCGAAGCGCGGCTGTGCTTGGGAGTATTTGGGGTGGCGGTTTTTTTATGGGGCACCAGTTTGCTCCCGCTACCAGTCACAGCCATACTCGTCCTATTCCTACTCCCCTTTAGCGGGGCGGTTTCTTCTCAAGACACCTATGCCTATTTCGGCAACCGGGCGGTGTTTTTTATTTTGGGTGCTTTTATCCTGTCCAGTCCGATATTACGATCGGGCTTGAGTACCCGCATCGCCTTAGCAGTAGTATCTCGCTTTGGTAACACCCCAGCCAAGCTGATCGGCTCAATTTTAGGCTTATCGGCGGTCCTGTCTTGTTTTATCAGCGCCCACGCCGTCGCCGCCATGCTATTTCCCATTGTCCTAGAGGTAGTGCGAGCTTCTGGCTCCAAACCAGGGGGACGATTTGGTTTAGTGGCATTTTTGGCCCTCGCGTGGGGGGTGGTGATTGGTTCTAATACTACATTGCTCGGGGGTGCCAGGGGTCCTTTAGCGTTAGGCATTCTCTACAACACCACTGGGGATAAAATCACCTTTCTCCAGTGGACGATCTGGGCAGCACCATTGGTCATCTTGCTGTTGGTGGTAGCTTACGGCTTGCTATTTGTGATGCTACAGGGGGAAGAGGTTTCCCTGAAAGGAGCCCTGCGGTTTCTGGAAGCACGCAATAACCAGTTAGGGCAGATATCCCAGCGGGAAAAGCTGACTGCGGGGTTGATGGTGGGGACGATCGCCCTCTGGGTAGCCGTGGGAGACACCTGGGGTTTAGAAACCGTGGCGTTTTTGAGCGTATCAGTAGCCTTCATCATCGGAATTGCCCAGTGGCGCGAAGTAGAAGAAGATGTGAACTGGGGGGTAGTCTTGATGTATGGTAGTGCCATCGCCCTGAGCGCCTCCCTGGAAACAACCGGTGCCGCATCTGCCCTGACTCAATTATTACTCGGGGCAGGGATTGGCTCGCCGTTGCTCATTTTCGGGATCGTGGTGCTGATGGCTCTGACGCTGACAGAGTTTATGAGCAATGCGGCAGCAGTGGCAGCCCTTCTACCCGTAGCTTTGGCTTTGGCGCAGAAGTACGGCATCGATCCCCGCGCCATCACTCTGGGGGTAGTCATCCCCGCTGGGTTGGGGTTTATGCTCCCCGTGAGTACGCCAGCTCTGGCCATTGCGGTCAGCAGCGGTTTCGTCCGTCCCCCCGCCGTGATCCGTTGGGGCATTTGGCTGGACGTGATCGGGTATTTGGTGTTTTTGGGGATGAGTAAGTTTTATTGGCCGCTAGTGGGATTAAAGTGGTAGGATGCAATCGTGTTGCTAATATTAACCAACCCTTACGCCTACGAAAAGGCATTAAATTTGGCGATCGAACGGGCCGCGCAAAAGCCCGATGAGTTGAAAGTCGTGTTTGTCATCGACCCAGACGCATTAGATAACCTGGTGCGCGAGTTGGGAGAAAAAGGCTGGCTCGGCTTGGGTTCGCAGCGCACCCTACATGATTCGATGTTGGAAGGCTACCGCGCCTTGGCAGCAGATATCCTCGAAGATGTCCGCCGCCTTTGTGCCGCTGCCCATATCTCTGTGGTAACAGAGGTAAAAGAGGCGCCACTGGTGGCCTACATTCGCATCATCATCGAGCGAGACAATCAGCCCATCTTGGTCAGTGGCTCCCAGTATCTCGCCACAACGATGCTAACGCGACACCTGACGGGGTTCGAGGATGTGAGGGCTCTGGTGGAATGGATCCAAGAAGACTAAAGGGTTGGGCCGCAACCCAGACAGACACCCTTGGAGGAGAAACCGGGATCCAATGCGACAATCTTTGGATCTGTAGGGGCGATTCGCGAATCGCCCCTACTTAAGAAAACCGGTTTCTGGCAGACTAAAATTTCTGTTGGGGTGCTTCTGGCCGAGAAATAATAGGTTGGTACAAAGAATCTGGAGTTAAGTCACAATGCAACATCGTGGTGTAACTGTGTGGTTTACTGGGCTCAGCGGAGCTGGCAAAACCACGATCAGCCGCCGAGTGGAACAAGTGCTACGGAGTCATGGGTATAAGGTAGAAATCCTCGATGGGGATATTGTGCGTCAGAACCTGACGAAGGGTTTGGGTTTTAGCAAAGAAGACCGCGACGAAAACATCCGCCGCATCGGTTTTGTGTCTCACATTCTCACCCGCAACGGGGTGATTGTTCTGGTTTCCGCCATCTCGCCTTACCGAGAACTTCGCCGCGAAGTGCGCCAGCGAATCGGAGATTTTCTCGAGGTGTTCGTGAATGCCCCCCTGGAAGTTTGCGAAGAGCGGGACGTGAAAGGTTTGTATAAAAAAGCGCGGGAAGGTAAAATCCAGCACTTTACTGGTATTGATGACCCTTATGAGAGTCCGGAAATTCCCGATGTGGAATGCCGCACCAATAAGGAAACCGAAGAGGAAAGTGCGAATAAGGTGTTACAAAAGCTGGTGGACGCCGGTTATATTCCGCACTTCTAAAGGTTAATCAGGGCAACAAGAAATTAGGGTGAGCGGTGGCGATTTTGATAGCGGCTCACCCTAATTTGCGCCGTAATGCTACGGCTCTGATCGTGGCGCCAAAACCCCGCCGCCAGGGATATGAGGGGATAAACTATGCTGATGCTGCTTTTTTATGTCGGGAAAGAACGCTATTGCGTAGGGGCGGAGCGGGTGGTAGAGATCATCCCAATGGTTGCCCTGCGAAAGGTAGCACAGGCGCCGGAATGGGTGGCAGGTTTATTTAACTACCGAGGCGCGATCGTCCCCGCGATCGATTTGTGTTGTTTGCTTCAAAGCCGTCCTTGTGTTTCGGCTTTAAGCACCCGGATGATTGTGGTTAATTACTGGGATGAAGTCGGAGGTAGCGAACAGCTTTTTGCCCTGATCGCCGAGCGAGTCACAGAAACTTTGTCACGGGAAGCAATGGCGGATATGAGTATGGCCATGTCTCTGGACAACCCACCTTATTTGGGGGAAATTGTCACCGATGTTCAAGGGATGATTCAAATCCTGCGGGTGGAAGAACTTGGGAGAATATATCGGGGCAAATACCTGCTGCCAAAAGGTGAGTAAAGGGTCTGTGGGCGCTGGAGGTAAATTGGTGATAGGTTTTCTGCAAATGCCGGTAAAACAACAGTTTGACAAGGGCAATGGTAAGAAAAGCAATCGAATCTTTGCTGGCGGAAAAAATCGGATTAGACCCCAATTCAATGGGGACGGGAAATATCGCTAGGGCGATTGGCAAGCGGATGGCGGCTTGTGGAGATTCGGATGAGGTAGCTTATTGGCAGCGACTCCAAGTGTCTCCGGCAGAATTAGCAGAACTGATCGAAAGTGTCGTCGTACCGGAAACTTGGTTTTTGCGCGATCGCGAACCCTTTGTATTTCTCAAAAATTACCTAGTTTCCCAGTGGCTACCCCATCCACCCCGAGAGCAACTGCGGGTTTTAAGTATCCCGGCGGCTACGGGAGAAGAACCATACTCGATCGCCATTACCCTGACAGAAGCCGGTTTATCCGCCAAACAGTTTACCTTGGATGCGGTTGATATTAGCCAAAATGCCCTAATCAAGGCCAAGCGAGGTGTGTATGGGAAAAATTCCTTTCGCGGCACAGAAGCGGAATTTCTCCAGCGATATTTCCAACCTGTGACTGGTGGCGAAACCAGCAAACATCTCCCAGAATATGCAGTGATATCTCAAGTGCGAGCAGCAGTAAATTTTATCCCCGGAAATCTGCTGGATAAATTTTTTATGCTGAACAAAATTAATTATTATGATATCATATTTTGCCGCAATCTGCTGATTTACTTCCACCGGCACGCCAAAGAGGAAGCAATGGCGGTGATCAACCGATTATTAGTCTCGGGCGGCTTGCTGTTTGTCGGTCACTCGGAAAGTGCCCTGCCTTTAGCAGCGGGGTTTGAGCTAGTCCGCCACCCTCGGGCTTTTGCTTACCGGAAGCCACAACAGCCTAGAGAGGCGGCAATTGTCCCGAATGGGAAGCTGACGGCGAAGCCATTCCCACCAAATTTACCTTTATTGACCGGAAGACCACCAGCGATCGCCCTGCCTTCCGCCCCTCCCGCCAAAAAGCCAGAACCCAGCCGGGACAGCCAACCCCCCAACGCCAAAGAGGAACTCTCCCCCCTAGAGCTGGCCAAAGATTTAGCTGACAAAGGACAACTACAGGAGGCGGCTTCCCTCTGCGAAACCTACATCCAACAAAACATCACTAGCACCGAGGCTTATTTGCTCTTGGGACAGGTGCAGCAGGGTTTGGGCAATCCCGAAGCAGCGGAAAAATCCTTCCAACGCGCATTGTATCTCCAACCCGATTGTCTGGTAGCCCTCGTCCACCTGGCCCTGCTGAAAGAAAATCGGGGTGACACCGCCGGTGCAGCGATTATCCGAGCCCGCATCCAGCGCCGTCAAATCAATTAAAATTTAATCTCACGGTATGTTAACTTGCCCTCAGTAGGCGTGAATGTCGGTTATCTCCGACGACAATTTATTCTCTAAAAAAATAAAACTTATGTTGGATAACTGGAACTTGTCAACGCGGATGTTCTTATCCTTTGTCTTCATGGGGGCCATAGTCTTCCTGGTGGCATTGGTGGGCTGGTACGGGAATAAACAGCTAGTTGATACTATTCAAATTATTACGAATAATACCCTGCCTGGAACAGTGAGTATCTGGAAGGTGAACGAGGGGCAAACTCAAATTGAATCCTCAGAGCGGGCTTTGCTCGATCCGAGTAATTCTCCCGTAGAGCGAGAAATTGAATTGAAGCGGATTGATCGGGCAAAGCAACAAATTAAAGAGGGGTTTTCCACTTATAGTAAAAAGCCCAAAAGTGCGGCGGAATTAGAAATTTATCAAAAATTGCAAGATAGCTGGAATGAATGGGAAAGTAACCATAAAGAGTTTTTGCGGATCCACGAACAGTTTCAGAATACGGGAATTGTCAATCCTTTTGAAGAGCAGCTATCCCTGCTGGAAACCGGCCAGGAAAATTCTGCCCAAATGGAGCGGGCGAGAAGGGCAAGCGAACTGCTGCTAAAGCTGCGGGAAAGAGCCAAGGTAAATCGGGCGGCGTTTGAACGGACGAATCAATTACTCCTGGAGATTATCAAAATTAATGAAACTGTGGCGCAGCAGGGGGAGGCGGATGCGAAAAAAGATGTGGACAGAAGCCGGTTTTTAGTGTTTATGGGGATGTTTTTCGGGCCGCTGACGGCGGTGATGTTTGGCAATTACTTCAGCCGGACGATCGCCAAACCTTTGGGGGCAAGAATTGACCGGGTGGTAGCAGTAGCGGAAAGGATATCGGCGGGGGACTTATCGGTAGAAATAGATGTGACTGGTAGCGAGAAGAACGAAACCGGTAAGTTGCTCGTGGCATTTAAAAAAATGACCAAAAGCCTGAATGCGCTGATTGGTCAGGTGCAGCAGTCGGGAATTCAAATTACCACTTCTAGCACCCAAATTGCGGCATCCGGGAAGCAGCTAGAAGCAACGATGACGGAGCAGGTGGCGGCGACAAATGAGGTGGTAGCAACGGCGAAGGAAATTGCTGCTACTTCCGCGCAACTGCTGGCGGCGATGCAGGATGTGGCGGGGGTGTCGGAGGAGACTGCTACTGCGGCTTCTCAAAGTCAGTCGGAACTAGCCCGCATGGAAGCAACCATGCGCCAGCTTGCCACTGCTACCAGTTCGATTTCGGGGAAATTGGGGACGATTAGCGAAAAGGCGAATAATATTAATAGTGTGGTGACTACGATCGCGAAAGTGGCCGATCGGACTAATTTGCTGTCCCTCAACGCCGCGATCGAAGCGGAAAAAGCCGGAGAATACGGCAGCGGTTTTGCCGTAGTTGCCCGAGAAATCCGCCGCCTCGCTGACCAAACTGCCGTCGCTACGTTGGAAATCGAACAGATGGTAAAAGAGATGCAGTCTGCTGTCTCCACTGGTGTTATGGAGATGGATAAATTTACCAAAGAAGTAAAAAACGGCGTCGAAGATGTGCGTACCATCAGCCAGCAATTAGCCCTAATCATTGACCAAGTAAAAGCCCTTACCCCCAGTTTTGAGGATGTGAATCAAGGCATGGAGGCGCAGTCAACTGGAGCCGGACAAATCAGCTCGGCGATGGTGCAGTTGTCAGAACAAGCCGCCCAAACGGCGGAAACCCTCGCCGAAACCAATCGCGCCTTAGAGCAGTTGAATGATGCGGCTCAAGGCTTGCGCCGTGCCGTATCTCGCTTTACCATCAAGTCAAAATAAAGGCTGACTGTGGGGACAGAACCATCACCAGCATCAATGGGGTCAAACCCACCAGATAGGGGTGTAGGCTCTGTACCCAAACCTGTCCCTGATGTCCCTTAAATCAAGGCAAATTTTGTCCTGATTTGGTTACTGGTGGTGCGTAAAAGTTAAGATTGAGCCACATTCGCCCCAAGGGAGGCTGCCCCAAATGATAATGCAGGGGATTGGGTTACAATTTGGGAGATCTCCATCTCTGTTAATCTGGGCTAGAGATTAACCCACCTTTGCCCATATTGGGTCGGGGTCGATGCTAACGCGACACAGCCACGTTGTTCGAGCGATGATGCTGACTCAGCCAAGGTAAGCGTTTGGGCTCGTTTATGGGCATCGGGACTGGCGGCTGACCTGAGTCTGCCAAATTAATTTGTCAATGGCTGGCCACGAAATTACTACTTTGGCACAAGCGTATTATGTACGAGCTGCTAAAAAATCTCACGCAAAAAGTTAAAGATTCCAGCGTCAATCGAAAAATCTCGATTGTCGGTGGTGTGGTTTTATTTCAAATTGCCACTTTATCGGGATTGTTTGCCATTCAGATGTATGGGCTGCTGCTGGAAAGCGATCGCCGCAGCATCTTGGCTAATGCCGATCGAGTCGCGCTCCAAGTGGAGGCTAAATATTTAGAATCCATCGCTGTCACCAAATCAATGGCTTTAGCCCAGCAAAACGGCTTGTTTGGACAATGGGCAGCATCAGCCAACTATGCGAGAGCAATTTTGCAAGAAAACGAGCAATTTTTAGGGGTTTACTTTGCCTATGAACCTGATGTATATAGTACATTAGAATCAAGATATACTCTCCATTGGTTCCGGGACAGCCAAGATGAAAATAAAATCTTGACCTTGAACATTAATGATGCGAATAGTCCGGCTTATCAAAGTGCCAAACAAAATTTTGGCTTGGGGGCAGGACAACAACCGTTTATTTCTGAACCTCAGTTAGAACAAGGCGAAATGGTGGTCAAGCCTACCTATCCCATCGTGATTGGGGGCAAGTTTCTGGGCATCGCCGGGGTGGAAGTATCGTTAAAAGGGATTAAAAATTTTTTAGACCAGTTGAAGCCATATCCCACGGCTGAGTTTTTACTCATCAGCAGTACGGGTACGATTATTGCGGCAACACTTGATAATAGCTTGACGGCCCAAAATATCCGGGAAACGGCTTATGCAGAAAATTTTAACATCTTATTTGTCAAAATCCAAAACGATAAAGATCGGTTTCGGCTCCTGAGAGACCCCAAGGAGCAAAAGAGGTATTATTATGCTGGAGCCACCATCCAAACCGGCAATTGGAAAGTGATCATGCGGGTGGATGAAAAAGAAGTTTTATTGCCGGTATTCGCAGCGGGAATAAAACTTCTCTTAATTGCTGCCTTTGGTATCAGCATCACCTATGTTTTCATACGGTGGATTGCGGGGGCAATCTCTAAGCAAGTTAAATGGGCTGTGACAGCAGCAGAGCAGGTGGCTCAGGGGGATTTGACTAGCCGAGTCCAAATTACTTCTGGCGATGAAATCGGCCAACTGCTCGGGGCGATTCAAACGATGACGGATAAATTGAATTCCCTAATTAGTCAGGTGCAGCAATCGGGAATTCAGGTCACGTCTTCGGCTACTCAAATTGCTGCTACTGGGAGACAACTGGAGGCCACGGTAACGGAACAATTGGCTTCAACACAGGAGGTGGTAGCTACAACTCAGGAGATTGCGGCCACTTCTGAGGAACTGGCGGAAACGATGAATGAGGTGGCGTCATTGTCGGCGGAAACCGCAGCGGCGGCGGCGAAGGGGAAGCAAGAAATCCTGCGCATGGAAGCGGCGATGGGGAATATGGCCAGTGCCACTAATTCTATCTCGGACAAGCTGGGGACGATCGGGGAAAAAGCCAAAACTATCAATAACATCATTACGACGATTACCAAGGTGGCAGATCAAACCAATCTACTGTCTCTGAATGCGGCGATCGAAGCGGAAAAAGCCGGACAGTACGGTAAGGGGTTTGCGGTAGTAGCCAGGGAAATCCGCCGACTAGCAGACCAAACCGCTGTGGCGACTCTGGATATCGAAAGTACGATCGCCCAAATGCAGGCGGCTGTAACTGATGGTACTACTGAAGTGGAGAAGTTCACCCTCACAGTCAGTCATAATGTGGAAGACGTGCGCCAAATCGGACGCCAACTGGCCCAAATTGCCCAGCAGGTTCAGGCTCTGACTCCCCGGTTTGCGATCGTCAATCAGGGGATGGCCGCCCAGGTCCTCGGAGCCCGCCAGATTGGCGAAGCGATGATGCAGTTGAGCGAAGCCTCAGCCCAAACCGCTGACTCTTTGCGGGAAACCAATGCTGCTTTGGAGGGATTAAACGACGCCGCCCAAACCTTACGTCAAGAAATATCTCAATTTAAGGTGGGCGATGCTGGCCCAACCCCTCACCGGCTGCGACTTTTTCACCACGATGAAGAGCCCAGTTGGTAGCTACCGGTTGCCATATCTTGTGAATAAATAATGGCGGCGGTGGAGCCGGGGCAAACTAGCTGAAAAAACCAGAAAGATGTCCCAGGACTTGATATCATGGGGCATCCCATTTTCGTCAGGGCAAAGCCTTCGTCCATCAGTCCAGTTCATCAAGCAGGGACTGCCCGGGCGCGGAATTATAAAAATAATATATAAAAATTAGCGATCGTCTCCAGCAGGTGCTAAACTGCCCACAGTGAATTTATCTGGAAACGTCAATTTTTGCATGACCCTCTATTGTCAGCTCAATCACAATTAACATGCCAACCTGGGAAAAAGTAGTAGTAATCGGCTACGGCAACACCTTGCGCCGAGATGATGGTGCGGGCCAAAAAGTAGCAGAAGCAGTAGCCGCCAGGGGTTGGGAAAATGTGCTATCTTTGGCAGTTCACCAATTAACGCCAGAACTAGCCGCAGAAATCGCCACCGCTGATAAAGCTATCTTTGCCGACGCCTCCCCAGATGCCAAAACCGTAGAAGTCCGAGAAATTGCAGATAATTTCCGCGAAAATCTCCCATTTAGCCCCCATACCAGCGACCCCAAAGGTCTGCTTTCTTTGACTAAATTACTCTATGACAAAAACCCTAAAGCATGGTGGGTTTTGATTCCGGCTCTAGATTTTGAATTTGGGGAAGAGCTATCCCCAGTAACGGTAACTGGGATTATAGATGCTGTGGCCAAAATTGAACAACTAATTATAGCATAAAAAATGCACGAAGTTAGCTTGATGGAGCAAACTATAGAAATTGCTCTCGCCCAAGCCAGTAAACAAGGAGCCAGCCAAATTCACCGGATGAAAATGCGCATCGGCGATATGTCTGGGGTGGTTCCCGAAGCCTTGGCGTTTGCCTTTGATGTGGTGACGCAAGGGACGATCGCCGCTGGTGCTAAACTAGAAATCGAGCCGGTGCCCGTCACCTGCTTTTGCCCCAACTGCCAGCAGGAATTTCACCCGCCGGATATCTTCTATGAATGTCCAGAATGCGGCGAACCCAGAACCAAAATGCTCGCAGGCGGAGAAATCGAACTTACATCATTGGAGGTATCTTAATCATGTGCCAAGATTGCGGCTGCAGCGATATCACCTCGGAAATCGGTATCCATAGCCACACCCACAACGGCGAACATCAGCACGAACATCACCACGAAAACGGAGACCATCACCACCATCATCATCAGCTAGTTGTAGAAAATGGCACCACGGCCAAAACCGTCACCATTACCCAGTCTATTTTACAAAAAAATGACCGCTTAGCGGAGCGCAACCGGGGTTATTTTGCCGCCAAAGGGTTGCTGGTGCTAAATATTCTCTCTTCCCCAGGTTCCGGGAAAACCGCTTTCTTGGAAAAAACCATCACCGACCTGAAAGAGCGAGTCAAAATCGGCGTTATTGTGGGCGACTTAGAAACAGATAATGATGCCCATAGATTGGGGCACGCGGGAGCGCCAGCCGTGCAAATTACCACGGGTACAGCTTGTCACTTAGAAGCGGATATGGTAGCACGAGCGGCGCAAAAACTGGATTTAGATGCGCTGGATGTTCTCATTATCGAAAATGTGGGTAATTTAGTCTGCCCCGCTGCTTATGATTTAGGAGAAAACTGGCGGGTGGTGCTGCTATCTGTCACCGAGGGAGAAGACAAACCGCTGAAATATCCCACTATGTTTAAATCGGCGCAGGTGGTAATTGTGAATAAAATTGATATTGCCGAGGTGGTGGGTTTTGATAGGGAAAAAGCCCTGCATAATATCAGGCGAGTGGCTCCCGATGCGGTGATATTTGAAGTATCGGCGCGCACGGGGACGGGGATGGAGCAGTGGTATGCTTATCTAGAAGCTCAGATGGCAGAAAAAGAGTCTTTGTTGGGGATAGGATAGATTAGATTTTTCGGGTTTGTAGTTGGGCTTTAGCCCTCTTGATTAGGCTCGTAGTTGGGCTTCAGCCCGATTTTAAACTAATAAACTAAGATTGGGCTAAAGCCCAACTACGAACCTTTTTTTGGGCTAAAGCCCTACTACAAACCTTTTTTTGGGCTAAAGCCCTACTACAAACCTTTTTTTGGGCTAAAGCCCTACTACAAACCTTTTTTTGGGCGGCGCCCCTACAAACCTTTTTTTGGGCTAAAGCCCTACTACAAACCTTTTTTTGGGCTAAAGCCAAAACCACAACCCTTTTTTTGGGCGGCGCCCCTACAAACCTAGGCTACAATCAAGAAGGTGTCACGGGAGGTGTTGGGTTGATGAGGATGAATTTGGCTTTATTGACGCTAGCCTTACCATTATTAACTGGAGGATGGCTCGCTACACCATCGCTGGTGTCGCCAACTTTGGCACAGGTGCCCCCCGCAACGGCGGGAGACGTTACCGCTGCGGCGGCGGCTGTGGCGAGGGCAAAAGAGTTGTGGCAGCAAGGCACTCCGGAGGCTCGACAGGAGGCGATCGAGCAATTCCAAATTGCCATAGACATCTACCAGAAACTAGGGGATAAACTCGCCCAAGCAGAAACCATCATAGAGCTAGCATCTCGCCATTATTCCTATGGGGAGCTAGAGCCCGCCTTACAATATTATCAATCGGCTTTGACTCTGTGGCAAAATTTGGGCAACCAAGCCCAAATAGCCACCACCCTCCAATCGATCGGCAATACCTACTCCGCATCTAAAGAGTACGACTTGGCGCTCCAGTCCTATCAACAAAGCCTGCAAACCTGGCAACAAGCCGGTTACATTTTACAACAAGGCATAACCTTAGAGACAATTGGCACCTTTTATTATGAGCAGCTCCAAGATTCCCAAAAAGCCTTAGACTATTATCACCAAAAGCTGCAACTTTGGCAGCAACAGGGGGACCAGGCACAAATTGCCGCCAGTTTGAAATTGATCGGAAATTTTTATATTAAAATCAGCGATTTACCAAAAGCCTTAGAATATTATAATCAACAGTTGCAAGTTTGGCAACAAGCCGGAGACATTCAACAACAAGCGGCAAGCCATCAATTTATCGGCGATTTTTATCGGCAGCACATGGCGGCCCCAGACCAAGCTATTACCTCATATCAAAAAGCTCTGGCATTGTGGCGGCAAGCGGGGTACATTAACGCACAAGCCATTAACCTGAATCGCATTGGCGATATGTATTTGAAATTATCCCAGTGGCCACAGGCAATTTCCTCTTACCAAACCGCTCTTTCTCTGTGGAAGAGGGCAGGAGAATCTAGTCAGGAATCGGTGACTATAGCAAAAATTGGCGATGTTCACTACCAAATGGGAGAAACTGTAATTGCCCGTAGGTACTATGAGCAGGCATTCGAGGCAAATCCTGAAAATCCTCCGGCGCCTGAACCAAGCAACACCGCTACTTTAACCGAAGAATACTATAACAATTCCCTAGAATTTTGGGAAGCATTGGGCGGAGGATTTGGGGAAGCTGTTACCCGCATGGCATTGGCGAAAATCGAGCGGGGAAAAGGAGACCTCACTGGCGCCATTGCTCAGATGGAAACTGCCTTGGAAATTGTCGAAAACCTGCGCACCCAAATCGCTGACCCAGAACTCCGATCCTTTTACTTCGCCACGGTGCAGCAATACTATGAACTCTACATCGATATCCTGATGCAGTTGCACCAGCAAAACCCCTCAGAAGGCTATCAAGCTAGAGCCTTAGAAGCCAGCGAAAGCGCCCGGGCTCGCTCGTTATTAGAAATTCTCCTAGAAGCCGGAGCCGATATCACTGCTAGCGCTCCGCCGGAACTGGTGGCGCAGGAAAAACAAATCGAAAATCAGCTTAACGCACTGGCAAAAAAACAAGTGGAACTAGCCACCAGTGAATCGCCAGAAGCTGCCGCCGCCCTGGAAACAGAAATTAAATCTCTGTTGAACCAGTTACGCCAAGTGCAAGGGCAAATTAGGGAGTCTTCTCCTCACTATGCCGCTATTACTCAGGCACAACCCCTGACGGTTAAGGAAATGCAGCAGCTTTTAGATGAAGATACGCTGCTGATAGAATATGACCTGGGGGAAGAGCGCAGTTATGTGTGGGCAGTCACCGCCAACACCATCAACAGTTATGAACTGCCACCCCGATCGACAATTGAAGAGGGAGCGAAAATTTTTCGCGACGCCATCACGGCGCCCTCTTTGAGAATGCGACCGAAAAAAGTTGCTGAAACTGCGGTTAACCTCACCGAGCTAATTCTGACGCCCCTGGCCCAAGAACTACAGGGAAAACAACGCCTGCTCATCGTCAGTGATGGAGCATTGCAAACGATACCTTTTAGCGCCCTATCAGTACCGAGTCTCGCCACTGTTTCCAGCAACCGATTTGTCAGCAGCGAAGGCAAACCCAGCAGTTTTATTCCCCTGATGGTAGAGCATGAAATTGTTAATTTGCCTTCCGCTTCCACTGCTAGTATTCTCAGACAAGAATTGCGCGATCGCCCCACCGCCCCCAAAACGATCGCCGTATTTGCCGACCCCGTATTTGGGGGGACTGATGACGATCGCCTCCCTAGCAACATTGCCCGCCAACAAAATCGCCCCAACACCAACCCCGTCCCCATACAAACCGCCGCTCGAAACATCGGCTTTGACGGACCAATTAGCCGCCTCCCCTACACCAGCAACGAAGCCCAACAAATTTTCCGCCTCGTGCCAGAAAACCAACGCTTCGCCGCCTTGGGATTTGCCGCCACCCGCCAACAAGCCACCAGCCCCGAACTCGCCCAATATCGCATCATCCACTTTGCCACCCACGGATTTTTACTCGACAGTAATCCCGAACTTTCTGGATTAGTGCTATCCTTAGTTGATGCCCAAGGCAGCCCCGTTGACGGCTTTCTCCGCCTACCCGAAATCTACAAACTCAAGCTAGCCGCCGAGTTAGTAGTATTATCCGCCTGTCAAACCGGCTTAGGCAAAGAAATCGAAGGCGAAGGACTCATCGGTTTAACCCGAGGCTTCATGTACGCAGGCGTCCCCCAAGTAGGCGTCAGCTTGTGGAGCGTCGATGACGAAGCCACATCCATCCTTATGTCCAAATTCTACGAAGGAATGCTCGAAGAAGGACTATCACCCCCAGCCGCCTTGCGTGCCGCCCAAATCGCCATCTGGCAACAACAGCAATGGCAATCCCCTTATTATTGGGCGAGCTTTCTCCTCCAAGGCGAGCAATTACCCGGACGCAAATTTGCATCTGTCAAAACCGTTAAAAATTCTGATTAATCAATTATGACTAATCCGTGGTTTCGCAGGATTTCTGGTTCATTTGCCCTGATTAATTGCAGCCTATTGTTGACTCACCCCACCTTGGCGGTAGGGGAGAACAGTAGTTTTAACCAGCGCCCATCTCCCACAGTAATTCCCCAGCAAAGCATCTCCCAAGAAAGCAGCCTATCAGATTATCAAACCGAACTAGAACGCGCCCGCGTCGCTGGGGATAAAGAAGCCGAATTAAGGCTGGAGAATCAAATCGCCTGGAAATATAAAACCACAGGAGATTTCGCCCAAGCCCTCAATACCTTAAATCAAGCCTTACCAATTGCCCGCAGCCTGAATAATCCCCATTGGCAAGCTGTCACCCTCCACAACCTGGGCGCGATTAACTATGAATTGCAGCAACAGGATAAAGCCTTAGAATATTTCCGCGAAGCCTTGATGCTGCGGCAACAATTAGAAGATGCACCAGGAGAAGTAATCATTCTCAGCAATATCAGCCGCATTTATTTTGACTTAGGACAATTTCAGGAAGCCTTAAAATATCTAGACCGAGCCCGTACCCTAGGCAGTCCAGATGTGAGTCAGATTTATTACGATTTAGGCACCACCAACGTTCAGGGTAACACTGAAGTCGCCGCCTCACAGGGAAACAGTAGGGGCAATTCCCCTGTGGTTGCCCCACAGCAGGGGAGCAGCAGAGCAGGGGGAAATAGTCGCCGCAATGCGGAAATAGAAGCGGGACAAAATCTGGAATATCAATATAAAGCGCTAGAATTTTGGGAGAAAACTGGGGATAAGTTTGGCGAAGCCGTCACCCGCTTTACTATTGCCTCCTTAGAGCGCGATCGGCAACAACCAGAAACCGCACTTACCCAAATCGAAACCTCCCTGGAAATCGTAGAAACACTGCGCACCCAAGTTCCCAACCAGCAGCTCCGTACTTTCTACTTTGCCACCGTCCAAAACTACTATGAATTATACATTAACCTGCTCATGGAACTGCACGAGCAAAAGCCAGAAGCAGGTTATAATATCAAAGCACTAGCCGCAGCCGATCGCTCCCGATCGCGCAGTCTCTTAGACCAACTCAACGAGTTTGGCACAGACATTCGCGCTGGCGTTGACCCCAATTTGCTTCAGGAAGAAAAAAGCATCCAAACCCAACTATCACAACTAGCCGCTAAACTTAATATTTTGGAATTAAATGGCGATTCCGACGAGCAAGCTACCCCAGAATTCCAGCAAGTAGCACAACTCCTCAAACAATACCAGCAAATCCAGGGAAAAATTCGCCAAACCAGTCCCCGTTACAGCAAAATCCCCCCCTACCAAACCCTGACCCTGCCCAAAATTCAGCAACTTTTAGACCAAGACACGTTATTATTAGAATATCACCTAGGGGACGAGCGGAGTTACCTTTGGGCAGTCACCCCCACCAGCATCAACAGCTATCAACTCCCTCCCCGCGCCATTATTGAACAAGCTGTAACAGAATTCCGCAAACAAATAGTAGATCCCCGCAACCGGAAGCGACCTCAGAGAGTAATTCAGACCGCCAATCGCTTAGCGGCGATGATTCTCGGTCCCGCCATCAGCCAATTAGAGCAAAAAAGATTATTAATTGTTGGTCAAGGCGTCTTAAATTACATTCCCTTTTCTGCCTTGACTCTGCCCGGAAACTGGGGGAATACGGATGAGTACAAACCTCTAATCCTCAATCACGAAATTGTGACGATTCCTTCCGCATCTATTCTGGAAAAAATGCGGGATAAATTCGGCCAACGTCAACCCGCCCCAAAGACTATAGCCATTTTTGCCGACCCAGTTTTTGATGGCCTACCCCCCATACCTGGGACGAAAAAGGAAGCCGAAAAAATTCTCGATTTAGTACCAGAAGACAAGCGCATGGTAGCGATGGGTTTAGCCGCCAACCGCCAAACCTTCACCACCACCGACCTTTCCCAATATCGCATCCTCCACCTCGCCACCCACGGAGTCGGCAACAGCCAATATGGGGAATTATCCACCTTAGTCCTTTCCCAACGCGATGCAGCGGGAAACAACATCGACGGCTTTTTAATGCCCTACGATATTGATCAACTACGCCTGGATGCTGACTTAGTGGTACTTTCCGCCTGCAAAACCGGCTTAGGCAAAGAAATCAAAGGGGAAGGGATAGTGGGTTTAACCGGTGCCTTTATGTCCGCCGGTGCCGAGCGGCTCATCGTCAGCTTATGGTACATATCTGATGACGGCACAGCAGAACTGATGACATTATTATACCAGAAAATGCTACAACAAGGATTAGCCCCAGCCGCCGCTCTCAGGGCAGCTCAACTGGAAATGCTCAAACAAGAAAAATGGCGATCGCCCTTTGAATGGGCAGGATTTGTCATACAGGGCGATTGGCGATAATTTGTCATTAGTCCTTTGTCCTTTGTCCAAAAATGGCAAAATCTGCTATAATTGCCTCAAGGATTTAATAAATTCACCACCATGACAAATATTAACATCTCTTTACCTGACTCTATGAGAGCTTATGTGGAAGAAATTGTGGCCAAGGAGGGTTATAGCACCATCAGTGAATATTTCCGGGAATTAGTACGTCAAGACCAAAAGCGCAAAGCCTCTGAACGGTTAGAAACTCTATTAGTTGAAGGTCTAGAATCAGGATCTGCAACGCCAATGACCGAGGAAGATTGGCAAGAGATTCGCTCGACGGTTCGCCAGAGATTATCCCAACAGTCTAGCCAAAATCACGAGTAATGACCAAGGACAAATGACAAATAAATAAGGACAAAGGACAAAAGACAAAGGACAAATGACTTTTAATTTATGACCAATCAACTGCGATGCCGAATTACCATTAAAGGCGCCGTCCAGGGTGTAGGATTTCGCCCCTTTGTCTATCGCCTAGCCACAGAATTATCATTAACCGGATGGGTGAATAATTCTGCTGAAGGCGTGTTTATAGAAATTGAAGGCCAGCAGGAGCCAGTAGAGTTATTTTTACAGCGTCTAGAAACGGAAAAACCACCCCTAGCCTTGATTAAAAGCCTGGAAACTGCCTGGTTAGAACCGGTGGGATATCAGGAATTTGAAATTAGAGCCAGTGTAGGGGGCGCCAAAACTGCCATAGTTTTACCAGATATCAGCACTTGCAGCCAATGTTTGGCGGAAATATTCGACCCCCAAAATCGCCGCTATCTTTATCCTTTCACTAATTGCACTAACTGCGGACCGCGCTACAGCATTGTGGAGGCTTTGCCTTATGACCGACCTCATACCACGATGAAGCATTTTCCGATGTGTCCGCAGTGCCTGCAAGAATATGAAAATCCTCTTAACCGGCGGTTTCACGCCCAACCAAATGCCTGTCCTCAATGCGGTCCTCATTTGGAGTTGTGGAATGAACGAGGGGAAGTCTTATCGCAACATCACGATGCTCTGTTAGCCGCCGCTGAGGCAATAAAACAGGGCAAAATCCTGGCGGTGAAGGGACTGGGGGGATTTCACCTCATAGTTGATGCGGGGAATGAAACGGCGGTGCAACTGCTCCGATCGCGCAAGCAACGCCCCGAAAAACCCTTTGCCCTCATGTACCCCTCCCTAGCAAAAGTCAAACCAGATTGCCAAATATCAGAAATCGAGGAAAAACTACTATTATCCCCAGAGGCGCCGATCGTGCTGTTGCGTCGCCACAGCCACAGCAACATCGCCCCCAACGTGGCTCCTGGGAATCCTTACGTAGGCGTTATGCTGCCCTATACTCCTTTACATCACCTGCTGATGGCAGAATTAGGATTTCCCGTCGTCGCCACCAGTGGCAACCTCAGCGACGAACCCATCTGCACCGACGAAACCGAAGCCATCAGCAGACTGCAGCATATTGCCGATATATTTTTAGTTCACAACCGCCCGATCGCCCGCGCCGTGGATGACTCCCTGGTGAGGGAACTACTCAACCAACCCCAAATCCTTCGCCGCGCCAGAGGATACGCCCCTTTACCCATCTCCCTTGGCGGAGACTGGGGGACCAGGGGACGGGGGGACGGGGGGAGTGTGGGAAGTGTGGGAAGTGTGGGAAGTGTGGGAAGTGTGGGAAGTAATCCTCCCCATCCTCCCCATCCTCCCCATCCTCCCACCCCTCCCCATCCCCCCATCCTCGCCGTCGGCGCCCACCTGAAAAACACGATCGCCATAGCCATAGACAACCAAATATTCCTCAGTCAGCATATCGGCGACTTAGCCACCCCCCAAGCCTTCCAAGCCTTCCAAACCACCATTGCCAGTTTGAGCGGCATTTACGACTTTCAACCCGCCGCCGTCGCCTGCGACGCTCACCCAGACTATATCTCCACCCAATATGCCACCGCTTTAGGGGTCCCCACCGTGGGCGTGCAGCATCACTATGCCCACATCCTTGCCTGTATGGCAGAAAACCACATCAAACCGCCAGTGCTAGGCGTCGCCTGGGATGGCACCGGATACGGAGAAGACGGCACCATCTGGGGAGGAGAATTCATCCTTATTACGGATAATTCCTGGCAGCGCGTCGCCCACTGGCGGACCTTTCGCCTCCCTGGGGGAGAAAAAGCGATAAAAGAACCACGCCGCGCCGCTTTAGGACTGCTCTATGAAATTTGGGGCGAGGATTTATTTAGCAGAAAGGATATTTTGCCCCTGCAAGCCTTTACCCCTTCCGAGCTGGAAATCATCAAAACCATGCTCCGCCGGAATTTGAACACACCGGTAACATCCAGTGCGGGCAGGCTGTTTGACGCCATCGCTGCCATTCTGGGCATTCGCCAAACCGGTAGTTTCGAGGGCCAAGCGGCGATGGAATTAGAGTTTGTCAGTTGTCCAAAGTCCCTTGTCCCTTGTCCCTTGCAAATGACAAAGGACAAAGGACAAATGACCAAACTAGACTGGGAACCTCTGGTGAAAACGATGTTGACAGAACTGGACCAAGGGGTGCCCGTGGGGGCGATCGCGGCGCGATTTCACCATACCCTCGCCGAGGGGATTTGCACCGTGGCGCGACAGGTGGGGACCGCGCAAGTAGTTCTCACGGGGGGGTGTTTTCAAAACCAGTATTTAACCGTGAGGACCGTGGAGCGGTTACGGGAGGATGGTTTCTCCCCCTACTGGCATCAGTTGGTGCCGCCGAATGATGGCGGGATTTGTTTAGGACAAATTATGGCGGCTTTGCGGGAGTAGGGACCGGGCAACGGGGAGACGAGCAATCCCCACCGTACCGGCTCCCAAGTTTCTTAATGGGAAATCGGGATTTATTTAATGTTTTCTTAACAAAAACTTGAACGGGAAAACAGTATTAAAAAATTATAAGGCATTGCTTATATGGAAGCAGTAGAATATAATATGTAAATGTAAGAGTTAAAGGCAGATATTCCCAAAATAAACTCTAAACATTGGTCTGCAGAGAAATTGCAGCTCGTAGCCCCAGCTCAGTTGCTGGTGGTTGTTAAACAGGGGCAAAACAACATTAATGTTGTTTTCTTAGGGCTAATTATGACCGTTTTTTTGTTGGGAGGGCTTGGGTTCCCAAACCGCTACCACACCTAAAACCTCGCCGGTGACAGATTAAGCAACAAAAGTGTTGTTTAAGGTGTGAAATAAACTGGTTTTGTTACGGAGAAAAGTCATGTTTTGTAGTGGGGGCAATTGATGAATTAACCCGACTACAAAAACGAGGGCGATCGTGCAGGTTTCATAGTTAGCGCCTTTGCCCCGGGAAAAAAGAATTATGCTGCCAGGAGAGATATGAGTCAAAGAGTGTATGCAACTATAGATGGTAACGAGGCAGTGGCCCGCGTTGCCTACAAGCTGAGCGAAGCGATCGCCATTTATCCCATCACTCCCTCCTCACCGATGGGTGAATGGGCCGATGCTTGGATGTCAGAGGGACGCTCCAACCTGTGGGGCACCATTCCCAACGTGGTAGAAATGCAGTCAGAAGGCGGCGCCGCCGGTGCGGTCCACGGCGCCCTGCAAGCAGGAGCCTTAACTACCACCTTCACAGCATCCCAAGGCTTGATGCTGATGCTGCCCAACTTGTACAAAATAGCTGGGGAGCTAACTTGTGCTGTTTTACATGTAGCTGCGCGTTCCCTGGCAGCGCAAGGACTGTCAATTTTCGGGGACCATAGCGACGTGATGGCAGCTCGGTCCACGGGAGTGGCGCTGCTGTGTTCCGCCTCAGTGCAGGAAGCCCACGACTTCGCGCTGATCTCCCAAGCCGCCACCCTAGAGTCCCGAGTCCCCTTTATCCACTTCTTCGATGGGTTCAGAACTTCTCACGAAGAGCAAAAAGTCGAACTACTAAACGATGCGGACTTGCGGGCACTTATTAATGATGACTTGGTATTTGCCCATCGCGCCCGCGCTCTGACGCCCGATCGGCCCGTCCTGCGCGGTACTGCCCAAAACCCCGATGTGTACTTCCAAGCTCGCGAAACCGTTAACCCCTTTTACGACGCTTGCCCCGGTATCGTCCAAAAAGCAATGGACAAATTCGGGGAACTCACCGGACGCTATTACAAACTGTTTGAATACGTCGGCGCTCCCGATGCCGAAACCGTCATTATCCTAATGGGTTCCGGTTGCGAAACCGTCCACGAAACCGTAGAATACCTCAACGCCCAAGGCGCCAAAGTCGGCGTGCTGAAAGTCCGCCTCTATCGCCCGTGGGACAACAAACAGCTAGTAGCCGCTTTACCCAAAACCGTCAAGAAAATTGCCGTTTTAGACCGGACGAAAGAACCGGGCGCCGGTGGCGAACCCCTCTATTTAGACGTAGTAACAGCCCTGAGCGAAGAATGGGAAGATGCAACCCCGAAAGTAGTGGGCGGACGCTACGGTTTATCTTCCAAAGAATTTAACCCCGCAATGGTGAAGGGAGTTTTCGAGAACTTAGCCCAAGCTAAACCGAAAAACCACTTTACCATCGGGATTAACGACGACCTCAGCAACACCTCCCTAACCTACGACCCAGATTTCAGCACCGAACCCGATAGCGTGGTACGCTGCATGTTCTACGGTCTCGGTTCCGATGGCACCGTGGGCGCCAACAAAAACTCAATTAAGATTATCGGCGAAGAAACCGACAACTACGCCCAAGGCTACTTCGTCTATGACTCCAAGAAGTCTGGCTCGATCACCGTCTCTCACTTGCGCTTTGGACCACAGCCGATTCGCTCCACTTATCTGATTGAAAAAGCTAACTTTGTCGGCTGTCACCAGTGGCTATTCCTGGAAAAACTCAACGTGCTGAAAGCCGCCGCTAAGGGCGCCACGTTCCTGCTTAATAGCCCGTTTGGTCCCGATGAAGTGTGGGATAAACTGCCCATAGAAGTGCAGGAACAAATTATCCGCAAAAACCTGAAATTCTACGTCATCGATGCCAACCAAGTGGCGCGAGACAGTGGTATGGGCGGGCGGATTAATACGATTATGCAGGTGTGCTTCTTTGCCCTGGCGAATGTATTGCCTCGGGAGGAAGCGATCGCCAAAATCAAAGAAGCTATCCAAAAGACCTACGGCAAGAAAGGTGATGTCATCGTCAGCATGAACCTGAAAGCTGTTGACAACACCGTAGAAAACTTGTTTGAGGTCAAAGTTGGCGCTGCTAACAGCAGTATCAAAATGGTGCCTCCGATTCCCGCCAATGCGCCGAAGTTTGTGCGGGAAGTAGAAGGGATGATGATTTCCCGCATGGGGGATGACATTCCTGTGAGCGCTTTGCCTTGCGATGGCACTTATCCCACGGGAACTTCTAAGTGGGAAAAACGCAATGTGGGGCAAGAAATCCCGGTTTGGGACCCAGATGTGTGCGTGCAATGTGCTAAGTGTATCATCGTTTGTCCCCACGCGGTGATTCGGGGTAAAGTGTATGAACCGGCGCAACTGGCGAATGCACCCACCACGTTTAAGTCAACGGAAACCAAAGATAAGGATTTCGCCGGGACTAAGTTTACTATCCAGGTGTCAGCGGAAGATTGCACCGGTTGCGGTGTTTGTGTTGATGTCTGTCCGGCGAAGAATAAATCGCAACCGTCCCGACGGGCGATTAATATGGAACCGCAACTGCCTTTGCGGGAGCAAGAGCGGGAAAACTGGGATTTCTTCTTGAATTTGCCGAATCCCGATCGGCGGGAGTTGAAACTGGGGCAAATTCGCCAGCAGCAGTTACAAGAGCCATTGTTTGAGTTCTCCGGTGCTTGTGCCGGTTGCGGCGAGACACCTTATATTAAATTGGTGTCGCAGTTGTTCGGCGATCGCATGGTAGTGGCAAACGCTACCGGTTGCTCCTCCATCTACGGCGGCAACCTCCCCACCACACCCTGGGCACAAAACGCCGAAGGACGTGGCCCCGCCTGGTCTAACAGCTTGTTTGAAGATAACGCCGAATTCGGTCTCGGTTTCCGCATCGCCATCGACAAACACGCCCAATTTGCTGCCGAACTGGTGCAAAAACTAGGCGGCGACTTAGGGGATAACTTGGTGCGGGAAATTCTCGCCGCCGAGCAGAAAACCGAAGCCGATATCTGGGAACAACGCGCCCGAGTCGAACAGCTCAAACAAAAACTGCAAGGTATCAACAGCCCAGATGCCAAACAACTGCTCTCCTTAGCCGATTATTTGGTGAAAAAAGCGGTTTGGATTATTGGCGGTGACGGCTGGGCTTATGATATTGGTTACGGCGGTTTAGACCACGTAATCGCCAGCGGTCGCAACGTGAATATCCTGGTGTTGGATACAGAAGTGTATTCTAATACTGGCGGTCAATCTTCTAAAGCAACGCCTCGGGGCGCAGTGGCGAAATTCGCCGCTGGTGGCAAACCCGCACCTAAGAAAGACTTGGGTTTAATTGCCATGACTTATGGCAATGTGTATGTGGCATCAGTGGCGATGGGCGCCCGGGATGAACATACTCTCAAGGCATTCTTGGAAGCGGAAGCCTATAACGGACCGTCCTTGATTATCGCCTACAGCCACTGTATTGCCCACGGGATTAATATGACTACGGCGATGACTCATCAGAAGTCATTGGTAGAAAGCGGACGCTGGTTGCTTTATCGGTATAATCCAGAGTTGAAAGCAGAAGGGAAAAACCCGATGCAGTTGGATAGTCGGACGCCGAAGAAGGCGATCGCCGATTCCATGTACCAAGAAGCGCGGTTTAAGATGCTGACCGTCAGCAAACCAGAAGACGCCAAACGCCTCCTGAAAGAAGCGCAGCAAGATGTGAGCGATCGCTGGAAGCTCTATGAATACATGGCCGCCCGCAAACTAGAAACCCAAAACGGCCATAACGGTGGCAACGGCGGCGCTGAACAGCCAACCAGCGAAACCAAAGAACCCGTATCCTAACCGGGTTCGTAGTTGGGCTTTAGCCCAAAAAAGGCTCGTAGTAGGGCTTTAGCCCGCTCGATCGCCCTCATAAATAAAAGAGGGCTAAAGCCCAACTACAAACCAACTTCATCAAGCGAGGCGTAATCATGGATCTAAACACGACATACATGGGAATGCAGCTTAAATCGCCCCTAGTGGTAGGCGCTGCGGCTCCCCTCACCGAAGACATCGACAACATCAAACGCATGGCTGACGCTGGTGCCGCCGCCGTAGTTTTGCACTCCATCTTTGAAGAGCAAATCCGACAAGAACGGCTAGAATTGCACCATCACCTACAATACGGCACCCAGAGCTTTGCCGAAGCCCTCACCTACTTCCCTGAACCAGAAATATTTCATGTAGGCTTGTCAGAATACCTCAACCACATCCAAAAAGCCAAAGGCGCCGGTATTCCCATCATCGCCAGCCTCAACGGCTCCAGCATGGGTGGATGGGTAGAATTTGCCCAGCAAATCCAAGAAGCGGGCGCCGACGCCTTAGAATTGAACATTTATTCAATTCCCACAGACTTTGACGCCAGTGGAGCCGAAATCGAGCAAAAATACATCGACATCCTGCGTGCCGTCAAAGCTGAAGTCACCATCCCAGTGGCCATCAAAATCAGCCCCTTTTTCAGCAACACCGCCAACATGACTAAACGCCTGGTGGAGGCGGGGGCTGATGGCTTGGTACTCTTTAACCGCTTCTATCAACCAGACATCGATATCGAAGAACTGGAAGTTACTACTAACCTGCTGTTAAGTACCCCCCAAGATATGCGCTTGCCCATGCGCTGGATTGCCATTTTATACGGGCGCCTCGATGTGAGTTTTGCCGCCACCGGTGGCGTGCAAAAAGGCCATGATGCCATTAAACTGGTTATGGCTGGTGCCAGTATTATCCAAATTGTTGGCTCTCTGTTGCGCCACGGCATCGGGCATTTGAAAGATATTGAAAATGAAATGGTTCACTGGATGGAAGAACACGAATATCAATCCATCGAGCAAATGCGCGGGAGCATGAGCCAACTCAACTCCCCCGACCCCAGCACCTTTGAACGCGCCCAATATATGAAGGCAGTTCAAACTTACAGACCAGAAATGATGGCTTTTGCGCCGTGAAAGAAACCGGGTTTCTGATATAAATTTTTGGTGAAAACCTAGGATTTGGTTAAGAAACCCGGTTTCTGGGTTAAGAAACCGGGTTTCTGACATAAATTTTTGGTGAAAACCTAGGATTTGGTTAAGAAACCCGGTTTCTGGGTTAAGAAACCGGGTTTCTGATATAAATCTCTGGTGAAAACCTAGGATTTGGTTAAGAAACCCGGTTTCTCGCGGACAAATGACCAAGTATAAATGACCAAGGACAAACGATAAATATGAAATTTGTTGATGAATATCGGGATGGGAAAATTGCCCAGGAATACGCCCAAGCGATAAAAGCCATAGTTACGCAGCCTTGGACGATTATGGAAATCTGCGGCGGGCAAACTCATTCTATAGTTAAATATGGCATCGACGAGCTACTACCGCCAGAAATTAATCTCATTCACGGGCCAGGTTGCCCCGTGTGTGTGACGCCGGTGGAAATTATCGATGAGGCGATATTTCTGGCGCAGCTCCCAGATGTGATTTTTTGCTCATTTGGTGATATGCTGCGGGTTCCCGGAACAGAAACCGACCTCCTCAGCGTGAAAGCCTCTGGGGGAGATGTGCGCATCGTTTATTCTCCCCTGGATGCTCTGACTATTGCCCAGGCAAATCCCACTAAACAAGTGGTATTTTTTGGGGTAGGATTTGAAACCACCGCACCAGCGACGGCGATGGCGGTGTATCAAGCCAATGCCCAAGGTATTGATAATTTTTCCCTGCTCATATCGCACGTGTTAGTACCGCCAGCGATGGAAGCATTGTTATCATCACCAAATAGTCGCGTCCAGGGATTTTTGGCAGCGGGGCACGTTTGCACCGTCATGGGATACACGGAGTATGAACCCATTGCGGCAAAATATCAAGTGCCCATTGTGGTGACGGGATTTGAACCCGTGGATATTTTGCAGGGTTTATATATGTGTATTCAGCAACTAGAACATCAGCAGGTTGCTGTAGAAAACCAATATAGCCGCTCTGTGCGGTATCAGGGAAATAAACAGGCACAGGATTTAATTACAGAAATATTTGAGGTGGTGCCTCGGCGGTGGCGCGGTATTGGTAGTATTCCTGAAAGTGGTTTGGGAATTAGGGAGAAATACGCTCAATTCGATGCCGGAAGACGTTGGGCAAAAGATTGGGCTAAAGCCCAACTACAAACCGATGATGGGGAGAGTGATTGTATTAGTGGATTGATTCTACAGGGTATTAAGAAACCCCACGACTGTCCGGCTTTTGGTACGAGCTGCACGCCAGAACGTCCTTTGGGAGCGCCGATGGTTTCTTCTGAGGGGGCTTGTGCTGCGTACTATCGCTATCGGATGCGGTCATTAGTCCCTAGTCCCTAGTCCTTTGTCATTTGTCATTTGTCATTTGAGTGATAAAAAGGGACATGGGTTTTCTTCACTTGAAGAAAAACAAGGAGCAAGGTTTTTTGTCCCTAGTCATTTGTCCTTTGTCAGTCAACGGGCAAGTGACAAAGGACAAGTGACAAAGGACAAATGACAAATAACAAGTTAGACGTTATCGGTGGCGCCTTCTGTTTCTTCCATTTCAGCTCCTTGGTTATCCCCGCCGGGGCCACTCCTGTTAAAGGAGCGGGAAAAACGGAAGTTACGGCGCTTTTCATTGCGCTTGCGATATTTGCGAGCGTAAGCTTTGTTGCGGAGTTCTTTTTCTTTTTTGAGATTACGACGTTTGGCCATCTAGACGCCTCAATAATACGGCAAAAGCATTCGCCTGTTGTGAAAATCTGTAGGATCCGGTGCGGCTGACGTTGCCCACCTCACCTCCCGAAAGGTGCAACGTCTGTGATTCTGGTTGTGACAACAGGCGAAATTACGAAAATTTCATCCAGTGCCGGACTCGGATTACACGTGCAATTTACAATCTTAGCAGTTTAGTGGCAAAAACGCAAATATTTTTTCCCCAGATTATGGAAAACACGGATAATTTTACTCTAGCCTGTCCGATACCGATCGCGCAGTATCCCCAAATTCTGCTGGCTCACGGCGGTGGGGGCAAGCTGATGCACCAGCTCATCGATAAAATGCTGGCACCGACGTTTGGCACTACAGATATCCAGCATGATGCGGCGACTTTTGAGCTGCCCCGAGGGCGGGTGGCGTTTACGACTGATTCTTATGTGGTGCGTCCGCTGTTTTTCCCGGGGGGGGATATTGGCTCGATCGCGGTATGTGGGACAGTGAACGATTTGGCGATGGCGGGAGCTAGGCCCCTTTACTTGAGTGCGGGTTTCATTCTGGAGGAGGGATTGGCGATCGAATCGCTCTGGCGGGTGGTGCAGTCGATGCAGGCGACGGCTCAGAAAGCGGGAGTGCGGATTATCACCGGCGATACCAAAGTCGTAGATAGAGGTAAAGGTGATGGCATTTTCATCAACACCGCCGGAGTGGGGATCATCGAGCATGACTTGAGCATTTCCCCGAAGGCAGTGCAACCATCAGATGTGCTGTTGCTCAATGGGGATATTGGCAGGCATGGTATTGCCATTATGGCCCTGCGGGAGGGATTGGCCTTCACTCATACCATTGACAGTGATGTGGCACCAGTGGCGGATTTGGTGGGTCAGTTGTTGGCGGCGGGGATAGAAATTCACTGCCTCCGGGATTTGACCCGAGGGGGTTTGGCCACTACCCTAAATGAAATTGCCGCCGCTTCTCGGAAAGATATTCAGATTGATGAAAGCCTAATTCCTGTGGAGGAACAAGTACAGGGAGCTTGTGAGATTTTGGGTTTAGACCCCCTGTATGTGGCTTGCGAGGGGAGGTTTGTGGCTTTTGTCCCTCCCCAAGATGCCGATCGGGCTTTGGCCATTATGCAGCAACATCCGTTAGGGGTGGGTGCTTGCCAAATTGGCTCCGTGACGGCGGAAACCACCGGTTTGGTCAGTTTGCGCAGTAAAATCGGGGTCGCCCGGATTATTGATATGCTCACTGGGGAGCAGCTACCCCGAATTTGTTGATCGGAGGTTCGTAGCACCCTCCTTTAGCCCTCTTGATTAAGTTCGTAGCACCCTCCTTTAGCCCTCATAGGTTCGTAGTTGGGCTTTAGCCCTCATAGGTTCGTAGCACCCTCCTTTAGCCCTCATAGGTTCGTAGTTGGGCTTTAGCCCATCCGGGTTTGAGGGCTGAAGCCCAACTACAAACCTTGAAGAGGGCTGAAGGAGGGTGCTACAAACCTTGAAGAGGGCTGAAGCCCTACTACAAACCTTGAAGAGGGCTGAAGGAGGGTGCTACAAACCTTGAAGAGGGCTGAAGCCCTACTACAAACCTTGAAGAGGGCTGAAGCCCTACTACAAACCTTGAAGAGGGCTGAAGGAGGGTGCTACAAACCTTGAAGAGGGCTGAAGCCCTACTAAGAACTATACGGTAAGACGCTGTTTGAGGGTGGAAACCACATCGGTAATGGGGATTTCTTCGCTGGTGCGAGTGGACCGGGTGACTAATTCCACTTTGCCGTTTTTGATGGCACGTCCGGGGACGATGCGGTAGGGGATACCGATGAGGTCCGCATCTTTGAATTTCACCCCCGCTCGATCGGCTCGATCGTCTAGCAAGGTTTCGATACCAACTTGGCGGAGTTCGGTGTATAGTTGTTCGGCGATTTCCACTTGGGCGGTGTCGGTGATATTGGGGATACAGATGATGACGTGATAAGGGGCGATCGCCACTGGCCAAATTATCCCATCTTGGTCATAAGACTGCTCTACCGCTGCTTGCGCCAACCGCGACACCCCAATCCCATAACAACCCATCACCAGGGGTTTTTCTTCTCCCGTTTCGCTAGTGTAAGTCGCTCCCATCGCCTGAGAATACTTAGTACCCAACTGGAAGATATGACCCGCTTCGATACCCCGAGCGCTCTGTAGAGTTTGACTCGGGTCATGGATCGCCGCGTCCCCCGCCTTAGCTTTGCGCAGGTCAACTACCGCAGCGGGGAGAAAATCTTTACCCCAATTTGCCCCGACCACATGATAACCCGCTTCATTAGCACCAGTAACAAAATTGGTTAAATCTTTGGCCGTGGGATCTAACAACCGTAAAAACTGGCCATGTAACTGCTTTTGCTCGGCGATATAATCATCTGCCAAATTCGGCGCCATGTAGCCCAAAGGTAGGGGTTTGGCCGCCCATTTTTGTTGCTCGTCCGCATCAGGAACCTTCAGCGCGACCAAAGTTTTCGCCTCATAATTAGGCGCTAACCTAGTTAATTCATTTTGTAACTTCACTTCATTTACATCTTGGTCGCCCCGGATGCTTATCAGTACCAACAAAGTCAAACCATTATTATACACCACTTGATACAAAACATTTTTGACCACTGTGGTGGGAGAACACTGGAGAAATTGACATAATTTGTCTATCGTATCTGTGCCGGGAGTTGAGCGCTTTTCATACTTGGTAAACGGTGAAACCGCAGCATCGGGGGGTAAAGAAACGGCTTTTTCCACATTAGCGGCATATTTGCCATCTTCCGTGTAGAGGACTTCATCCTCCCCAGCTTCGGCTAAAATCATAAATTCTTGAGAACCGCTGCCACCAATGGCACCGGAATCAGCATCTACCGCTCTGAATGCCAAGCCACAACGGCTCATAATGTTGCTGTAGGCTTGATACATATCCTGATAAGTCTGTTTCAGGCTGTCAACGTCCGCGTGGAAGGAATAGCCATCTTTCATAATAAATTCTCTACCACGCATCAAACCAAAGCGGGGGCGAATTTCGTCACGGAATTTGGTTTGAATTTGGTAGAGGTGGAGGGGGAGCTGGCGGTAGGAGCGGATGGTATCTCGCGCCACAGCGGTGATGACTTCTTCGTGAGTCGGTCCGAGGCCCATTTCCCGCTGTTGTCTGTCGGTGAGGGAAAACATGATGCCCTCGGTTTTGGTATAAGTATCCCAGCGTCCCGACTCTTGCCACAATTCGGCTGGCTGCATCTGGGGGAGTAGGCATTCTAGGGCCCCGGTGGCGTCCATTTCTTCGCGCACAATTTGAGAGACTTTTTTGAGGACGCGCCACATGAGGGGGAGGTAAGCATAGACGCCGCTAGCAATGCGACGGATGTAACCGGCGCGCAGCAGGAGTTTGTGACTGGGGATTTCGGCTTCTGCTGGGTCTTCCCGCAGGGTGACAAAGAGCATTTGTGACAGTCGCATGGTTGATTTCCTTAACCGATGGGATGTTTATTATCTCAGATTCGGGCTATTATGGTAAATTATCAAGTAATTGGTCGTTTGTCCGCCGGTTATGTATCTCTGATCACATGACAAAGAGCAAAGGACAAAGGACAAATTTACCACTGCATATTTGGCCACTGGAAGCAACGATCGCCATCACCGTCACCATATGAGCGCGATCGCTGCTGCCTCACCATGCGATCGGCGATAGTAAGAGCGGCTGAAGCAAAGGACTTGCCTGATGAATACTCAAACTTGTTCCCCGGCTCGCTGCGCCTCCTGCCATTACTACGAGATTGAAGGGCGGCGCGGCGGTTCCTGTCATCTCCTCGGCGTTCCCGTGCGGGGTAGCTGGAATGCCTGCTCGATGAGTTACCGCACTTTCACCCAGCCGCCAGAGCCGCCCCACTACCAACCCACTCTTTCCCCTGTGGGAGCGGGGGTTTAAACCATCTCTGCGATCGCCGGAACAGCCCTCCTTCCCTCATGCACTAACAGACACTTTAATTGAGGGAGATTTAATCTAATTTTAATTTTTGAATCAGAGAAACACCATTTGGTCAAAGCCGGGAAAAGTCCCAGCGAGAAATATAACAATTTGTCAAAAAAACCCCCATCCACCAACTTATCTGGCAGAATTTAACTAAACCCCGTATTTTCCCAGAGCCACTGGCTGAAGAAAATGCAGTTGTTGTATCTCGCGTGTTTATTGGTGGGTGGTAGCTTCGTATTCCTCGCCGCTATTGGCGGTATCGATGGCGCCGATTTTCACCATGATTTCGGCGATTTTCACCATGACTTTGACGCCGACTGGGAAACCGTTCCCGGAAAAGCGCTAGAAGGCAATGGAACCGCAAAAGCATTGCGGAGGAAACCTGGTTTCTGGTTGCGGAAACTGGGGCAGCCTTTTACCAGCGTTAGGTTTTGGACTTTTGGCAGTTGTTTTTTTGGCTTAACCGGAGTCGTCCTATCCCACTTTACCAACCTAGCCCCACTAACTATAGCCTCTTTTGCTGTGGCGATGGGGATTGTCTGCGGGACGGCTATGGTTTGGGCTTTGCGCATCCTCCAGTTCAGTCAATCTGATAGTATGGTGCGTAACGCCGATATCATCGGTCTTTCTGCTACTGTGGAAATTCCTTTTGATGCTACCAGTAAAGGTAAAGTGCGCTTGAATGTCAAGGGTTCTGGCATAGATTTCGTGGCTTTTACTGAGGAATCACAAGGTTTTCAAAAGGGAGAAAAAGTTTTTATCGTGGGCATAAAAAATAATCAGTTGTGGGTGGTTTCTCAATCAGATTTGAGAAAACTAGAGAATTAATAATGACCAAGGATAAATGACCAGTGACAAATGACCAATGACCAAGGACAAATATGCAAACAGTAGAAATTATCGCTCAAGCAGATAGCTCGAATAATTACGAGGGCAATGCCGTCAACTCCGGCGGCTTGCAGGGAGAAATGGCCACAGCGCTGCCCGTGGCGTTGTCCATATTCGGTGTGATGGTGTTTTTGTGGTTTTTGAATAACTTTTTGTACATCTGCAAGCCGAATGAAATTCTGATTTTGTCGGGGAGGAAGCGCAACACAAAAGAAGGGCAGATGGTGGGCTATCGGGTGATTTTTGGGGGAAGAGCGATCGCCATTCCCATCCTGGAAACAGTCAAAAGAATGGATATGACCACCATGCCAGTGCCAGTGGAGGTGATGAATGCTTATTCTAAGGGGGGAATACCGCTGAAAATCCAGGCGATCGCCAATGTGAAAATCTCCAATGATCCGAACGTGGCGGGGAACGCGATCGAGCGCTTTATGGATCGCAACCGCACGGAAATCGCCCGCGTAGCTCGCGAAACCCTAGAAGGCAACCTGCGCGGCGTCGTCGCCACCCTCACCCCAGAACAACTCAACGAAGATAGACTGCAATTTGCCGAACGCATCGCCCAAGATGTCAGAGACGACTTGGCGAAACTCGGTTTACAGCTAGACACCCTGAAAATTCAGAGCGTCTCTGACGATGTGGACTATCTTAACTCCATTGGCAGAAGGCAAATTGCTCTGATTATCCGCAATACAGAAATTGCCGAATCCAACGCCAAAACCGCAGCGGAAAGTGTCGAAGCTGAGTGCGTTTCTCAGTCGGAAGTTGCCAAAACTCAGGCCATGATGGCAGTGCAGCAACAAGAAAACGCCTTGCGCAAAACCAAAGCCGAATTAGAACAGCAAGCGCGTTCAGAAGAAGAGCGCACCAAAGCCGCCGCCAAAGAAGCCAGAGCCAGAGCCGAACAGCAACTGCAAACTATTCGCGCCGAACTCGAGCGTTTGCGCCTAGAAGCGGACGAAGTGCTACCCGCCGAGGCGGGCCGACAAGCAAGGGAATTGCAAGCCAAGGGAGAAGCAGCGGTAGTGGCAGAAAATGCCCGCGCCGCTGCAGTTGCTAACGATGTTTTATCCCAAGTTTGGCAAGAAATCGGCGCCGATGCTTCTGAGGTATTCTTATTGCAACAAATCGAAACCGTACTGCAAGAAGCAGCAAAAGTTCCGGGGAGAGTGAAGCTGGATAAAATCAACATTATCGATAACGGCGATGGTAAATCTATTGCTTCTCTCGCCAATGCCTATCCCGAAATCGTCCGCCAGTTCTTAGAACGGGTTCACAATACCCTAGGTATTGATGTGGTTGGCACTCTCAACCGTCGTAATGGCAATTGACAATTGATAATTGATAATTATTGATGGCTAATTATCAATTATCAATTGTCAATTATCAATTATCAATTCAAATGACCAAGGACAAACAACAATGGAAGTGATTTTATTACTGCTAGGAATTTTGGGCATGGGGACGGGAGCGGGAGTTTTCATCATCCGCAATCTCTATTATGTTTGCCAACCCAGTGAAGTCCTCATTTTTGCAGGTTCCACCACCCGCCTCCCCGATGGACGCAAGGTGGGATATCGCATCGTCAAAGGGGGTAGCAGTGTCCGGTTGCCGTTGCTAGAGGGCGCCTACCGCATGGATTTGAGCAATACCATTGTGGAATTAAAGGTGGCTAACGCTTATTGCAAAGGTGGCATTCCTCTGACAGTGCAGGGTGTGGCTAATATCAAAATTGCTGGCAATGAGCCCACGATTCACAATGCGATCGAGCGCCTGTTGGGCAAAAGCCCGAAGGAAATCGAGAAAATCGCCAGGGAAACTTTAGAAGGTAATTTGCGCGGGGTTTTGGCTTCTTTGACACCAGAACAGGTGAACGAAGATAAAATCGCTTTTGCCAAAAGTTTGCTGGAAGAGGCAGAAGAGGATTTGGAAAAACTGGGTTTGGTTTTGGATAATTTGCAAATCCAGAATATTTCTGATGATGTGCGTTATTTGGATTCGATCGGGCGGAAGCCGCGAGCGGAATTACTGCGAGATTCCCGCATTGCCGAAGCCAGAGCCAAGGCGCAATCAGTCATCCAATCGGCAGAAAATGAGAAAACTACTGCCATTAAGCGCATCGATCGGGATTTGGAAATTGCCCGCGCTGAAGCTCAGCGGCGTCTCCAAGATGCCTTAACTATGCGTAGCGCTGTGGTGGCGGAAGTGGAGGCAGAAATTGCCTCAGAAGTTGCCCGCACTCAAGCGGAATTAGCCGTACAAAAAGCCCGAATTGAGCAGGTGCGCCAGCAGTTGCAAGCAGATGTGGTGGCGCCAGCGGAGGCAGAATGTGCCGCCGCGATCGCCCGCGCCAAAGGCAACGCCTCCCGCATCGTCGAAGAAGGAAAAGCCCTCGCCGAAGGTATAGAAAGTCTCTCCCAATCTTGGAAAGCCGCCGGACCTTCCGCCCGGGATATCTTCCTGTTCCAAAAGCTGCAAACTCTCCTCGCCACCTTAGTTTCCACCGTGCCAGACATCGAGGTGCAAAATGTCACCGTCATCGATGCTGAAGGTGGCAGCACTGCCACCAAAATGGCCGCATTTTTCGAGCAACTGCGCCAAGGAGCTGGTTTAGATATCCCTGGAGCTTTACGAGGGAATGGAGGGGAAAACAAACCAGGTTTCTTATCTAAATCTGAATCAGATACAGAGATTGCTGCCGAAACCTGGTTTATGGGAGAACCCCCCCAGTCCCATAGGGGCAATCACCCCGTGGTTGCCCCACAGTCCGCAGAGGTAGGGACACAGCATTTTGGCGATGTGGGTAAGACGAAAAATATTCATCATGCCGTGCCCCCACATGATGCTGTCACCTCCCCCCAGTCTTCTCGGGGCAATGTTACCCCGCAACGTCGCGATTTTCACTTACAAGAGCCAGAAATGCCTCCTGAAATGCGCAATTTTACTTCGGCGGACAATATCGGTGATAGTTTTCCCTTAGTTTCTGCCCCATCACTCGCACCTACTGATGCTGCCATCCAAGAAGCTAGTTTTTTAGCCACGTTGGAGGCGGAAATCCAGGAATTTCTCAACGCCTTGGCACAGAATAATCTCACGAGCGTGCAAGCGGCTGAATCTCTGCAGCGAGCGATCGAACAGTATCCGCAGTTGAAAAAGCGCCTGCGCCGTGCCATGAATGCTGGTGGCGAAAAGGCGTTGGCGCAGGTATTATCCCATCCGTTTGTGCAGATATCGTCAGCGGCGATCGCCGCTTGGCTAGAAGAAGATTAACCAATTACAGCCTTTTCTGAAAAAATGTGGTATCCAGTTTGTTCAACAGTGACTTAGTACAGCCCGGTCTCGACCCCTCACCCTAAATCTCGAGCCCAGCGCGGGAGAGAGACTTTCAAGGCTTTTGCCCACCATACTACTCCCTAATTGACATCAATATTATCCTGAATAAATAAACCCGGTTTGTCGAAAAAACCGGGTTTATCTTTATTGGTGATGTAATTTAAGATTGCCGCGAGAATTCTTTTTCGCACAGAGCTTGAGTTTGGTGGAGGAGCTGCTCGCGACTGTCGGCAGCTTGGGTAAGAGGCGGAACCAGGTTACGGGCTTGTAAAGTCATATGAAGTTGCAGGTGCGCCACGTACTCACTGATATTTTCACGGTTGGAGGGGGCGGGTTTTTGATTCAGATGTGGTGCCAAAGCGTTCTCCTTCCCTATATCTGCACTGTTTGCCAACAACTTCCGACTTTACCATAACTTTGCTAATGGTTCTAGTTTCGCAACAAACCTTAATGATTTGCCAGGTATCTGTGAAGGAATGTAAAGGAGCTGGGCTGGTAGGTGGACCAGGGAACGGGTGGGAGGCGTATCTGGTCCCGCCAGTTCCTGCCCCCCTGGTTCTGAGTCGGGCTGGATCCTGGTAGATCTATAACCTGAATTGTCCCCCACCGAGAGGGGATAACGCCGCTTCTACCCGGACTGGGAGTCCCTCGGCGAGCAGTTCTGCTTTATCCACCCAAGAGGCATCCTATTTTGGCAAAAGCCATCTGATTTATCCCAAATCCTGGTAAAAAAACTTTTCCCGCCTGATTCTTCATTGTCTAGTCAAATTGTCGCCAGTGCAATAGATAAACCGGTACATGAAACCAGCTATTGTTTGGTTCAGGTGTTTGGACTTTAATCACTCGTAAAAAACCCGGATCTGCCTCAATCCAAGTCCGGTTTCCCTGGTAAGCGAAAATATGTTCGCCGTCGGTGCTGACGGCCATATCTCCTGGTTTAATTTGAGTGTAATCAATTTGATTGATACTTTCGTATTCTGCCCCTCTTCTGGTATAATTGCGGTATTCATCACGCAAGGCATCAGCACCAGCGTCGTACCACCAGAGGGAAATACCGTTTCTGATGAGCTGGGGATTAAGAGAAATTAATCCCTGCTTGAAATTAGCTGAAATTAAACCTTGACGGACTAATCCCGAACAATCAATACCCAGGCGATTCTCTCCCCCCCAAACGTAAGGGGTTCCTTCATAGCGATCGAGTTCGCGCACGTAAACATCCCGCATCACATTCCCATCCACAGCCCGTCCCGGCAATAATATCATGGCCAGGACAAACACCGACAGGAACCACCACGCAATTTTTACTCCCTTTTTGTGGTTAAATAAAGCCCAGAATCCCCCCCAAACCACCAAACCGAATATCAGCGCACCCAAGCGCATAATCCGATAATTTATCGGTTGAATCAGTAAAATTACCAGCATAAATATGGCTAAGTACCACAAAGCTAAGGCATTTTTCCGGTCTAAATTCGGGAACAGCATTTATTTGTTATTTGGAGGGGTTTTTCTTGAAATCTATTTTATCGAAAAACCCCTCAAAGGGGCGATTCCTCTGTTGAGATTTCAACACAATTGGGGGGGGGGCAATGGTTGAGGCAGGTTATTGCCCCAGAGGGGACGTTTTGGGGGTTGGGGGTGGGGTGGTTAAAATTACCCCCCCAAAGTCCGCACCGTCAACACCTGGGGGGGAGTCGCATCAGGAGGATAGAGAAAATCCACCCCCACCTGTCGCACTTCCCCACCAGCCAAATTCAACTCCACCAGGGGAGGCAAAACTTGACCCCGCCGATGCCATAAATGCACATAGCGCGTCACTGGAACCCCCCGATCGTCCTGGTAGCGCAGACGCACAGTCCCTCGGAAAAAGGGGAAATCCCACGGTGGTTGTCGGAAAATTAACCCCCCTTGAGATAAGCGCTCCTCTTTCTGCGGCGTTTCCAAACTGACAGTTACCTTTTGGGGTTCTTGCGTTGAGTTCCGCAGGGGCAAAGTCAAGTCATAATGAACCCCATAATTGCCGTGAGACTCGTAAGCCGTATCGGGATAACGTACCAGCAATGGGGCAGATTGAGACTGCCTTGTGCCCAAAGTCCCAGCCCGTAAGGTACTAATACCATAAGAAATGGCTAGACCGGGTTTTGGAATCGTCAGTTGGTTGGCACCTTCATCAGTAATCGTAGTTTCCCATTTAGAACCTTTCTGCACTCCCGCCACCCGACTGTAAATTAAAGCTCCCCCAGTCGCTCCTGGTGGTGTGGGAGTTTTATCTCGAGGTTGAGCGAAACCCCCAGTTTCTAGCAGTAACTGCCATTCCGCCAAAGTGGGGGCGCGTTCCGTACCATCGTTATTTTTCTTGGCATACATTGCCATCGATGCCACATAAACTTTACCACTGCTGTGCAAGCGCATAAATGTGGAACGACCGTTAACCGGCTTTTCCAAACCTCGCACGGGAATAGGGTGATTTAATAACATCTGACTCTGCCCGGGAGGAATGACAATTTGAGGCGGAAAATCTGCCTGCCTGATGCCCCGCAAGATATTATCTACAGCGCGAATGCCAGGACCAGAATAGACCTCTCCTTGGGGATTTTCGCTGATAGCGGGCTTTTCTTGAAATGGGGCATCTGGTGCCATTAAATAGCTTGCTGCCTGGGATATATCCACGGTAACGGGTTGCACTCCGGGGTTATTAACGATGACGCCAATGTAGAGAGTTTGTAAATCCGGGGGCGTGTGAGTAAAGTGGTGTGCAAATAGCTCGAATTTGCCTTCTAAAGGAAAATTGAGATGAGCGGCTGGGGTAGTTTTACCCGTGCTGGGAAATGCCGACAACAAAATCCCTTCTTTTTTAATCCATTCGGGACTGTTGCTGTTAAACATGGGGACTTCATCCAATTTACCTGGTAGGGGCCGGACTTCCCCCGGTTGGATGATTTCTTTGGCAGTAGTTGGGGTGGCGGCGACTGTTTCTCCGGGTTTGGCGGCGATCGCACCCTCGGTTAGGGGTGATTTAGATTTCTGGGGATAAAATAGCCAAAAGCCGCCAGCCACTGCCAGCAGCAAAAGGATGAGGGAAAAACCAATCGGGAGGGGGCTTTGTTTCTGGTGCATACTTTTGTGACGTAGGGGCAGCGCCATATTTGCTGCCCATATCTCGGTTGTAACACACCAAGGTTTTCTCCACATTAACCACCCTTACCCTAAATGCCTCTCCCTTTCTGGGAGAGCCGGGTGGTTTCATTCTCCGAGAGAAAAACCCTTAGTCAAGAGCCCCATAACTTTTTGCACTTGGTTGCTCAGTCAACTTTACCCCTTGAAGAATGGGGCAAAAGGCACCTGTTGCAGCACCCGCCGAAAAGTCGATTCGGATGGGATGCCGGTTGTCTGTAGTCTATCCAACATGTGACATAAGTTTTGTCAGCCGATCGCATCTCGGACTTTTGCCTAACCTAATGTTTTTGCTCTAATTACCAATTAGCAATATTTGCTCAACCGGGCGAGATGTCCTGAAATCAAGTTATAATAGGGATGAATTAATTAGATTCGCTAAATCGCATATATGTCAAAACCGCCCGATCGCCAAGCAACTAGCATTGACTTGCGCGTGACTCCAGAGGAGAAAGAGTTATTAGAAAAAGCTGCCAGCCTGCGAGGTGTTTCTGTGAGGGATTACACCCTATCTCATGTTTTAGCAGTAGCCAGACAGGACGTGGATTTTCAAGAAAGGCTGGTTTTATCGGATCGCGATGCGCTAAGAGCGCACGGCGCCGAGCGCCTACGGGATTTATTTCTAGCTGTCATGGAAAATCCGCCAGAACTCCAAGGAAAACTCAAATCAGCTATTCAACACTATCGAGAACAATCTCAAATCTAATCGTGAATTGGAATTTTGACCGCATTGCCAAACATCATCAAAAAGATGGCTTCGATTGCGGCTATTTTGTTTTCAACGAATACTTAAAGAAATATGCCAGACAAAATGCAATCTTTGTCACCCGACCCGCATCTCGGACTTTTGCCCCCCTAGGATTAATTGTTTTCATTCATATATGTAAAAGCATTGTGGGATACATCCAATTATGACCCAAGAACTGATAGATTTAAGAACCAGCATCATTGAGGGCAGATATGACGATGCCTTGGCAATTGTTGACGAACTAGAAGCCATGAGCAAAAAAGAGATTTTGCGCAAAATTAAATCATTTTTAATTCGGCTGCTAGTGCATATGATAAAAAATCAAGTGGAGCAACGCTTGACCAACTCATGGGCAGCGTCTATCTCTAATTCCCTGGTGGAAATTCAAGATTTAAATCTGAAAGATAATAAAACCTCTTATTACCTAAATCCCGATGACTGGGAACCAATGCTCAATCCGGCTCTAGAGCAAGCAATCAGGCAAGCCAGTGCAGAAGTTATGGGAGGGAAATTAACCCCGGTGAAGCTGGGGTCAATGGTTGACAAACCACAACTAATTTTAACTGCTAAAACCATGATTTTGCTGACTTATCAATATTCAGCAGATGCTTTAATGTCCGCAGTTGATGAGTATTTAGCCCAGTTGCCTGGGGGGAAACAGTGGCGAGAAGGAGAGTAATATCCTGTTTGCCCGTTTTTGGATGGCAGTAGCTGTAGGGTGGGCAAAAGCCGATCGCATCTCGGACTTTTGCCTAACCTAATGTTTTTGCTCTAATTACCAACTAGCAATATTAGCTCAACCGGGCGAGATGTCCTGAAATCAAGTTATAATAGAAAAAACATCTGAGGATGGCGCAATTCTCAGATATTTTTCCAAAGTTTTCCAGTGACTTTACCCATAAAATCAGATTTGATAGCCCAGCCAATGTCCTGTGGTTAGCTAAGGAGGAAAAATCCTGATGACCAGCAATATTACTGCAGCCGAACTTAAACAAATAATTTTTGATTTGCCGTTAGACGACCTGATAGCTTTAGATGCAGAAATATCAGAACAAATTGCATCTAAAGCGATGATGCAATTGGCAGAAACAGGGTTTCAAGAGTGGAACGAACTAGAAGAAGATATATATCAATTTCTGGGCGAAAAAGAATTCTCGCGACAATCTTAAATTAGATCACCAATAATACAGACAAACCCGGTAAAAAGCAACCGGGTTTATTTATTTGATCTCTTTCTGCTTTGACTAGGCATCTATTTAGCTAGCCACGATGCTAATTCTCTAATAATTAAGAATGATCGTCAAAGTTACGTTATCTTGTGTGGAGCTAACATTTCCAGAACCTCCTGTAGTACCTTCAAACCCTTCTCCCACGTACATTCTCTCCCACTCTTCTAGGGGTTTTAAATAAATAGGGGGTTGATTTAAACCTACTAATCCTACACTTATTCGATTGTAAGTTATATTTTTATATGTAGCACGCAGTCCTGGAGGGACACACTGAGGGGTAATTTTTACACCCCATAGTGTTGTTGGGCTATCACTACATTTAACCCTAACTTCCTTAATTAATTGCCTGGAAGAGTAACTGGTCAGTGATAAAGAAAGTTTATAAGGTAGGAAGCGTTCAATAAAATCAAAATAGTCAAGACCAGAAGTTTTTATTCCTTCTTCTGGCCTATTTTTCCAGTTATCTCGCAAATCCCAGGGAATACCAGCTCCGTATGTCTCGCTTTCATTCGGTAGTAATAAATCTGAACGAGAACCAGGGATGGGAAGACTTACTTCAACTGCGTTGTTAGAGTAATTGGTAGCTTTAATTCTAGAAATACCTCCTTTTAAAGTAAACTGACATGAAACTTCTATGATTACATCTAGTTCTTGATATTTTCTACTGCCTGGATTATTAGGACTACAATCTAATTCGATTGTCCGAGAGGCAAACGGTGTGGTTTTAGTTCGAGACGGATACTGTTCAGTGATTTCTTTGACAGAAAATGAAGCAAAATAAAAAGTCTTTTTTGTATTTTCATGTTCTAGGTACTTCCCAAAAATAAATATCCTACTTAAACTTACAATCTTGTCAACAATTGAAATTGCTGCTTCTCCTTTTTTACTTATATTGTTCAAAGTTTTTTCCCATGCTTTGCCCTCAAATTTTATTAACTGAGCCAGGATTTGAGAAATAATTTTTTCATCGCTAATACCAAACATTTCAGTAATTATTTTTAGGTTACTAGGTTTGGCCAAACATTGTGTAGTGTAGCCAAAAACAGATAAGATATCTGGTTTACCTGGTTGACCTGGTTTATCTGGTTTATCTGGTTTATCTGTTTTATCCTGAGCCTGAGAAAGTTTTTGATTAATTTCGGGAACACAATCTAGAGTTATTGCCGCTGAATTAATTGCTATACTTTTTATTTTTTGTAGTGTGGTTGCAGAATCAGAATCTGCATTTCCTTTGATTAAAGCTAGGAAATCATTAATAAACAGAAACATATTGATAGTAAAAGCTGGTAACACTTGGGTGCTCCTTAAAATAGAACCACCTGAAATCAAAACATCATAATTACCCGGTTGCCATGTACCAGATTCTGGCTTTAAATATATCTCCTCTATTTTATTTTCACCTGACAGTGTTTTGATGGTGTTACCATCCCAAGTTCCTAAGTTAGCTGGATAAATAATTTCATTTACAATAGCATCGGTACTTCTATTCGTGGCATTTTCCGGAAGAACTATAACTTGCTGTGCAATTAGAGGAGTTCCTGTAATTTTTATACCGTTAGAATCTACTTTTAATTCTAAACCATGCCACAGAGGCCAATTTGTGCCATAAAATAATCCATCATTAGTAAATTGATTTAGTAATGAATATTCAAGCCATGTTGATTCTATTGGTGCTTGTGCATTGGCTCCTGGGATTAAACTATTTATACCTTTGTGATAAATTGAAGAAAAAAGATTAATTAAAGAATCGTTTAAAAATTGACTGCGAGGTTTTTCAAAAATTTTGGCTTTACCTATTTCTCCACTCCCTAATTCATTTAACATGAGTTTCTCGAATGCTTTTGCCCGTTCTAGATTTGTAAACGATCCAATTTGAATGGATTCTTTACCTGTTTCTTCTCTAATCAATTTATAAGCATCTTCACAAAAATTTAATTTGATTTTTTGCAAATTTGCTGCTGTGTAATCAACAAACACAGGATAAAAAGATACTGGAAAATCTTCTATGGCGGTTGGAAAACTATCTCCACAAGATTTTTTGGGAAATGTTTCTTTTGTCAATGGGTTAGAATCCACATTATTTGGTAAAACCGATTCCCTTTGGGTCGAAATATGAGATTCCTGTTTTTGGCTCTGCTCCTTATAGATTATAATTCCTTGGGTTTCTGCGACCCTGATAGCAATTTGGGCTGACAAATCAACTATTTTGTCATCAAATAATGATAAGGATTGAGAAATCAGATCGACTAATTTTAAAAAATCTTGATCTTTTTCAATTAGCGGTAAAATGTTTTTTCTTGTCTCAAAAGATAAACCGAGAAACAAAGGATTCATAAAAACTAAAGATCGGGCAGTAGATTTAAAGTTTAAATCTGGTGTTGGGTTGATGTCTGAGGAGATAAAGTCTATGAGTCTAATTTGATTGTCAAATGTTGCCACGACTATTTCAGTAGTAGATTTTGAGGTTTGTTCTGGGCTAAAATTATTAAATTTAATTTTTCTGGTTTTATTCGCAGTTTTTGGATCGCCCGCAAAGGTTATAATTTTGCCTGCTTTTAGGCTCGACTGACCATAAGGTAAACTAGAAACTTTAACTTCTACTCCGTCCCTATCTAGCAAGAAATTACATGAACATAAAGAAAATCCCATGAATCCAATTAAAAGCACATACCTATTTAAATATTTATTATACCAGTTAGGGAGTGATAACATAATTAAAATCCTTGCAATCAAAAAAGCTATTTGTGTTTTGCACATATAATATGTGTACCATCATAATTCCTTCCCTGGCAAGTCGGAAAAATCGGGCATTTTCCCCGAAAACAAAATCGGATTTGTCGGAAATGTCGGTAAGGAAAGCGCTGAGAGTATAATACTCTTGTCTGTGGGTCCCATATTTCACTGGGAACTTCAGTCCCCACCTCATCGCTGAAGTCGGTTCAAACAGACTGAAACCATTGTCATCAAATGGTTTCAGTCGAATTAAACCTCTAATGTGCGGTCCGCTGTTTTAACCGATCGGGGGTGATGCAATAGGTGGAAGATGTCGGAAAGATCGGATATAATATGCCAAACTTTAGCATTCTCCTGGACCTATGGACATGGCGGAAGTGCTGAAACTGGCAGATGAGCTGGTTTTCACTCAGACGGGTAAACATCTGGACTATCTGCAAGAGGCTATCCTGCAAGGGACTTTGGATGGCCGGACCTACGCGAAAATTGCGGAAGAGACTTATGCCAGTGAGGGTCATGTGAGAGATATGGGAGCCGAGCTGTGGAAGGTCCTCTCCGAGGGGTTGGGGAAAGAGGTTAGCAAGGCGAATTTTAAAGCGATATTAAATTCCAACTATTCAGCGATTCTTAGTGATAATGCAAGATTTACTAATCTCAATATTTGTCCAGAACATCGCTCCGAAACCAGCCAAGTCCCAAAATCGCACTCCACGCCAGCTCAACCGCATCTGGACTTAGAAAATGCGCCGGAAATATTCAACTTTTACGGACGCACTCAGGAACTTGCCACCCTCGATCTCGCCATTGTCTGCGATCGCTCTCGCCTGGTGACAATTCTCGGATTCGGTGGCATTGGCAAAACCACTCTGGCTCTGCGGCTGGTTGGGCAAATTCAACCTCACTTCCAATATGTCATCTATCGCAGTCTCCGCTTTTACTCCGATTTGAGTGCCATACTCGCCAATCTGCTGCATATCTTTGCTCCGGATGCGACGATTCCCGATCGCATCGAAACCCAAATCTCACAACTCCTCAACCATTTGCGTCAGTCTCGCTGTTTGATTGTTCTGGATGACATACAGATTCCCGGCAACGGAAAACTGACTGGTGAAGATAGCACAGTTTACGAAAATTATCGGCTGTTTTTCAAAGCGATCGCGGAAGTGACCCACCAAAGTTGTGTTATCGCTATCGCCGCCGAACAATCGAGCGCGATTCCCACTTCTAAACAACCAAATTATCCCGTCACATCGCTGGTATTGCATGGTTTATGTGACGCAGCTAAAGAAATTTTAGCATTACAAAATTTAGCCGATGCAGAAACTTGGGATAAGTTAATTCATCTCTATCACGGAAATCCTCTCTGGTTAGAGTTCACCGCCACCTCCATCCGAGAATTATTTGCCGGTCGAGTGGCGGAGTTTTTAACTTATGACACCCCGATTGTCTGGGAACCGTTGCAGGCGCAATTAGACCGACAGTATCAGCGTTTAACATTACCAGAACAGACAGCCATTTCTCAACTGGCTACCGCCATTTACCCCTTGACTTTTGCGCAACTGTTAAACCTGACACAATTCTCCCCCCCTGAGTTTTTTAAAGTCATGCAATCCCTAGAACGGCGCTTTTTTGTAGAAATACAGGAACGGGAAGGTGTAACACAATTTGTCCTCAATCCCGTGTTGAGGGAGTATGCGAAAAGTCGGGGGGAATGAGAGCCGTAAATATGATTTACCACAGAAAACATCAAAAAAGTAAAACAGCCATTGGGACTTCTGGTACATGGTATGGGCTGGAGCCCAACTACAAACCAAGATGCTTGGCGGGGATGGGCTAAAGCCCAACTACGAACCAACAGAAAACTAGGCTATTTCGCGGGGAATGTAAATAGTTTCATTGTGGGGTAAAACCTGGTAATTGATGTCATTTTTAATCGCAATTAAATCATAATGATGCACATCAGATTTGCCTAAAGTTTTCAGGGAAATTTCTTCTAAAGTCTCACCGGGACGCACTTGGTAAGGCATCCAAACGTAATGTTTCCCATTAAAGCTGAACCGGTGGGATTCGCGTAACCAGTTTTGGTAGCGATCGTCCCGTTGCAACGCCAGCCGAGAAGTCGTTTGCTCCATCACCTGCTGCCAAAGTTGATAAGCCGCAAAATTCACATGCACCCCATCATCAGTGAAATCCTCGCGCAACATATCCGCAGCGTCAGTAAAAGGCGTATTCAAATCAAGATAAATCGCCCCATCTTGACGAGCCAGACCTTCAATTTTACTGTTAATTTGACGAATCCGGGTATTAGGCAGAGCCGCCAACCGCGTCGGCAAAATTGACAATATAAATACTTTAGCACAAATGTGGTGCATCCTAATTCTGCCCACAATATGGCGCAAGTTATTAATTATCGTGGCATCACTTCGACCTTGGCGGATGTCATTAATCCCCACCATCAAATAAACATCATGGATGCGGTTATCCGCCAAAGCCGATAACCGCTTGAGAATCCCCGCCGTATTATCGCCATAAATACCCTGATTCAGCCACAATTGACCTGGGGGCAACAAATCCACAGGAAACCACAAACATAAAGAATCTCCCAGCATCACACTGAGACAATCTTTCCCTTGTACCGCCGCGATCGCTTTGGCTTCCCGTTCCAGAAGGATTTTCCACTGCTCGTATGTGGGATGTCCCATGCTGCCCTCCCAAACCGATTGAAAACTATCCGGCGGTAACTGGGTGTGAATCAAGCCCGCCTTGAGCGCTTCTAACCGTTGTTTGTACAGCTCAATCCCTGACGATGGACGCATCATAACCATTTGAGACTTGGATAAAGCCCTCGCATAGTAGCATAAATTCTTTCAATCGTCCGTCCGAGGTACTCAAGGAAGCTGATTCATTGCCAGAGCTGATTCGGCTCGCTCCAAAGCCCAATTCCACACCTGATAGCCCCGAGCATTGAGATGTAGCCCATCTGTAGTCAGTTCGGGCCGCAAATCTCCTTGGGAGTTGGTAAACCAATAATGCAGGTCAAAAAACTGGGCGCCTTCCTCCCGGGCAATATCCTGTAATTGGAGGTTGAGATTGCGGATGCGACTATTAGAAATCTCTGGCAGGCGGGTAGGGAGGATAGATTGGACCACCACTTGGGCTTGAGGATGTTCTTGGCGCAAGCGGCGCAAAATCGATCGCATATTATTTAAAACCGTGTTATCGCTGTCACCACGTCGCAAATCATTGATACCCGCCAAGAGGTAAATGATATCTGGTTGCGTTTCAGAAAGGGTCCAAAGGCGAGAGAGGATACCAGCGGTGGTGTCGCCAGAAATGCCTTGATTGAGCCAAAACTGTCCTTGGGGGAGATTGGCTTGGGGAAACCACATACTGATCGAGTCGCCGAGCAAAATCCCCAGGCGATTATTACCTTGTCCATACGCGATCGCCCGCGCCTCCCAAGCCAAGAGGTTTTGCCAATCCTGATAAGTCGGCTGCCCTTTCGCCGCCACCCAAGCATCAGAAAAACTATCCGGAGGCAAAGTCGTATAAATCCGTCCTGCTTTCAGGGCCGCCAACCGCTGCTGGTAAAGCTGCGCCCCCGATACAGGTTGGGGCCTGACCCAGGATTGTTCTCCGGCAGACGATCGCGCCAGAGAAAACCGGAGGGTTTCAGAGGAACGCCCATCAGTCCTCACCGGTGTAGTTGGCTCCGACTGTTGCGGAACCGGGGGTAAATAGCGAGATGCTGCCCCCAAAGGAGGTAACACCGGCTCCCAAACAGGTTGCTCAGTAGTGGTGCGTCGGAAAGACAGAGACTCGGTGAGGGAGGCGTTACTATTCTGCTCGCTCAATTCCGGGGGACTAATAGCTACAGGCAACCAACGGGGGCTGACCCCACTCGGGGGCATAGTCTCCGGGGCAGCAAATTCTCCGATGCCAGTAAAATCAAAAGCCGCCACCGGTTGAGGAGTGATTTCGATCGGTCTCGATTCTGAGACTTGTCTCGCCAGTAATTCCGCCGCCAGCAACAACGGATCCGTCATCGTGATTGACTCCCAATACGCTCTTGTCATCCAATCAAGCCAACAGTACCCAATTCAGGACAGTAGCGTATCCATCCGGTGGCTCCCTCCCCAGGGCCATAACTGCCCTAACCTCACAGTTCGACCTCTCTCAACATTACAAACAGTGAAGTTTTTTAAAGACAACCGATAATTCTGCGATGAGACAACCCCTCCATGCTTAGAATAGCGTAAGGTCTTGTAAAGATTTTCAGATAGAGAGGAAACATCGATGGCCGAATATCAACAGGTGGTAAAGCCGTATGGGGGAGATCCCTTCATCGGTCATTTATCCACACCCATCAGCGATTCTGCTTTTACCCGCGCTTTCATCAATAACCTGCCCGCTTACCGTAAAGGTCTGTCTCCCCTCCTGCGAGGTCTGGAGATTGGCATGGCCCACGGATATTTTCTGATTGGACCGTGGGTTAATTTTGGTCCCCTGCGGGATTCTGAATTCGCCGCTTTGGGTGGATTGATTTCCGGAATGGCTTTGATTCTGGTTGCCACTATGTGCCTTTCCGCTTACGGTATCGTATCTTTCCAAGGTGAAGCTCCCGCAGGAGCCGATCCCCTCAAGACCTCTGAAGGTTGGAGCCAGTTTGCCGCAGGCTTTTTCGTTGGTGCAATGGGCGCCGCTTTCGTTGCCTACTTCCTCCTCGCTAATTTTGAGGTAGTAGATGCCATTTTCCGGGGTCTTGTCAACAACTAAAACCCCGTTGCATTGGAGAGTCTGACCAGATACCAGTGAAGTTTCCAGAAGGAAAACCATTGTTTTGTGGTGAGATTGCTACTCCGCCATCAGATAATCGTTTGTCACCATTGGTCAGAGGTGTATTGTCTAGCAGCAAGCTACCGCAATCTTCCTCTGCCAACCCAACAGTTTACATAGGAGAATTTGAGGATTATGACAGGTTCATACGCGGCTTCCTTCCTGCCTTGGATTATGATTCCCGTAACTTGCTGGCTCATGCCTTTAGTGGTGATGGGTCTGCTGTTCATTCATATTGAAAGCGACGCTTAATTTAAGCAACCTTCGACTCCGAGCAGAAACCTAGTTTTTTCAACCCGAAAGGTGAAAATGAGAGACTTTTCTCAAAACCGGGTTTCTGCCCTAAAAAAAATCCCCCTCTGAAAAGAGGGGGATTTTTTTCGCTTATCGCTTATCTACAAGGTGAGTTCAGAATCAACCGAACTTGCCAGCGGTAGAAGCAATCAAGAAAGCGGCGTAGGTAATGATATTACCAGCGGTGAAGTGAGCCAGACCGACCAAGCGAGCTTGGACGATGGAAAGAGCCACTGGCTTGTCCTTCCAGCGAACCAGGTTCGCCAGAGGAGTGCGCTCGTGAGCCCAAACCAAGGTTTCGATCAGTTCTTGCCAGTAACCACGCCAAGAGATCAGGAACATGAAACCAGTTGCCCACACCAGGTGTCCGAGGAGGAACATCCAGGACCAGACAGACAGGTTGTTGGTGCCGTAGGGGTTGTACCCGTTGATGAGCTGAGAAGAGTTCAGCCAGAGGTAGTCACGGAACCAACCCATCAGGTAGGTAGAGGACTCATTGAACTGAGCCACGTTGCCTTGCCAGATGGCCAGGTGTTTCCAGTGCCAGTAGAAGGTGAGCCATGCAATGGTGTTGAGCATCCAGAACACAGCCATGTACATGGCATCCCAAGCGGAGATATCGCAAGTACCGCCCCGACCGGGACCGTCGCAGGGGAAGCTGTAGCCGAAGTCTTTCTTATCGGGCATCAGCTTGGAACCCCGGGCATCCAGGGCGCCTTTGACGAGGATCAGGGTGGTGGTGTGCAAGCCGAGAGCGATCGCGTGGTGAACCAGGAAATCGCCAGGGCCAATGGTCAGGAACAGAGAGTTAGTGCCAGCATTGATGGCATCCAACCAACCGGGTAGCCACACATCACCGTGGTTTGGCCAAGCGGTAGAAGCGATGCTGTCAGGGTTGGAAAGCAGCACGTCAAAGCCATAGAGAGCCTTACCGTGGGCAGCTTGAATCCACTGCGCAAACACAGGTTCGATGAGGATTTGCTTTTCGGGAGTGCCGAAAGCTACTACCACATCATTGTGGACGTACAGACCGAGGGTGTGGAAACCCAGGAACAAAGACACCCAGCTCAGGTGAGAGATCAGTGCTTCCTTATGCTCTAGCATCCGGTACAGCACGTTGTCCTTGTTGGCTTCGGGGTCATAGTCACGGACCAGGAAGATGGCACCGTGAGCGAACGCCCCAATCATCAAGAAGCCAGCGATGTACTGGTGGTGAGTATAAAGAGCAGCTTGGGTGGTGTAGTCCTTAGCCATGAAGGCGTAAGGAGGAATCGAGTACATGTGCTGGGCTACCAAGGAGGTAACTACGCCCAAGCAGGCCAAGTGCCATCCCAGTTGGAAGTGCAGAGACTCGTTATAGGTGTCGTAAATGCCTTTGTGACCGGCACCGATCGCACCGCCAAAAGGAGTGCCTTTTGGTGGGTTGTGGGCTTCGAGAATCTCTTTCATGCTGTGACCGATACCGAAGTTAGTCCGGTACATATGGCCAGCGATGATGAAGATGACCGCGATCGCCAAGTGGTGATGAGCGATATCCGTCAACCAAAGAGATTCAGTTTGGGGATGGAAACCACCCAAGAAGGTGAGAATCGCAGTTCCCGCGCCTTGAGCCGTGCCGAACGCATGTCCTGCCGTATCGGGGTTTTCGGCATACACTCCCCAATTCAGGGAGAAGAAGGGGCCTAAACCAGCCGGGTGAGGCATGGTGGACAGGAAGTTATCCCAACCCACATGCTGGCCGCGAGACTCAGGGATCGCCACGTGGACCAAGTGACCGGTCCATGCCAGAGAGCTGACCCCAAACAAGCCTGCCAGGTGGTGGTTCATCCGGGACTCGGCGTTTTTGAACCAGGATAGGCTCGGGCGGTATTTCGGCTGCAAGTGCAACCAACCGGCAAACAGCATCAGGGAGGCCAGGATCATCAGGAAGATGGCGCCTTGGTACAGGTCCCCGTTATTGCGCATGCCGATCGTGTACCACCAGTGGTAAACGCCGGAGTAGCAGATATCTACCGGGTTAGCGGCTCCAGCTTGAGTGAAAGCATCCACTGCTGGTTTGCCGAATTGGGGATCCCAAATCGCGTGGGCGATGGGACGGATGTTCAGGGGGTCTTTGACCCACTGCTCGAAATTGCCTTGCCAAGCGACATGGAAGAGGTTGCCCGAGGTCCACAGGAAGATGATTGCCAAGTGGCCGAAGTGGGAGGCAAAGATCTTTTGGTAAAGATTTTCCTCCGTCATGCCGTCGTGGCTTTCAAAGTCGTGGGCTGTGGCAATCCCGTACCAAATCCGACGTGTTGTCGGATCTGCAGCCAGGTCCTGGCTAAACTTCGGGAATTTTGTTGCCATAAGTCCTAAATAAATCTCCTTGGTTATTGAGATTTTAGATTTTGGATGGGAGAAAAGCAATCCCCCTGATTATATCCAAAATCCTCACTCAATTTCGTCCTGGTGAAATCATGAGAACCGGGAAAATTCCCGATGATGGGCAATTTGTCTCCGTTTGTTTCCCAGCTTTCCCAGACTCTTACTTTCCATCGATTTCATCAGTCTAGGTTTACTAGGCGGGACAAATCTCAGCACAATAGTTTGATTTTAAATTTTGGATTGAGGAAAAGCAATCCCCAATCCAAAATTTTAGATCCTAAGTCAATTTCATCCTACGGAAATGATGCGAGCGAGGAAGAACGCCCAGGTAGTGACAATTCCTCCTAAGAGGTAGTGAGCCACACCCACAGCGCGTCCCTGAACAATGCTCAGAGCCCGAGGCTGAATTGCCGGAGCCACTTTCAGTTTGTTATGTGCCCAGACGATAGACTCAATCAGTTCTTGCCAGTAGCCGCGACCGCTGAACAGGAACATGAGGCTGAAGGCCCAGACAAAGTGACCAGCGAGGAACATCAACCCATAGGCAGACAGAGCCGAGCCGTAGGAGTTGATCACCTGAGATGCTTGAGCCCACAGGAAGTCACGCAACCAGCCGTTGATGGTGATCGCGGACTGGGCGAAGTTGCCCCCAGTGATGTGGGAGATCGAGCCATCTGGTGCTACTGTGCCCCACACATCCGATTGCATCTTCCAGCTAAAGTGGAAAATCACGATCGACAGGGAGTTATACATCCAGAACAGGCCAAGGAAAACGTGGTCCCAACCAGACACCTGGCAGGTGCCGCCCCGACCGGGGCCGTCGCAGGGGAAGCGGAAACCCAGGTTCATCTTATCTGGAATCAGACGAGAGGACCGGGAGAAGAGAACCCCTTTGAGGAGAATCAGGACAGTCACGTGAATGGTGAAAGCATGGATATGGTGAACCATGAAATCTGCCGTACCCAAGGCGATCGGCATCATGGCGACCTTGCCACCTACTGCCACCACATCGCCACCGAAGGCATGGCTAGCCACCGCCATTGCGTTGGGGGCTGTGTTGCCGGGAGCGAGGGTGTGGAGGTTTTGCAGCCACTGAGCGAAGATTGGCCGCAGCTGAATCCCCGTATCAGAGAACATATCTTGAGGACGACCGAAAGCCCGCATCGTGTCGTTGTGAACGTACAGACCGAAGCTATGGAAGCCCAAGAAAATGCAGACCCAGTTGAGGTGAGAGATGATAGCGTCACGGTGGCGGAGTACCCGATCGAGCAGGTTATCCACATTCTTCGCCGGATCGTAATCCCGCACCATGAAGATGGCGGCGTGGGCACCGGCTCCGACAATCAGGAAACCGCCAATCCAAACGTGGTGAGTGAACAGCGATAACTGCGTCGGATAGTCAGTAGCGATGTACGGATAGGGAGGCATCGCGTACATGTGATGAGCGACGATGATGCTCAGAGAGCCCATCAGCGCCAGGTTGATTGCCAACTGAGCGTGCCAGGAGGTGGTGAGGATTTCATAGAGTCCTTTATGGCCTTGGCCAGTAAACGGACCCTTGTGAGCCTCCAGGATTTCTTTCATGCTGTGGCCAATGCCCCAGTTGGTGCGGTACATGTGGCCAGCAATGATGAACAGCACGGCGATCGCCAAGTGGTGGTGCGCCGTATCCGACAGCCACAGACCGCCAGTGACAGGGTTCAGCCCGCCTTTGAAAGTCAGGAAGTCAGAATAAGCTCCCCAGTTCAGGGTGAAGAAAGGCACCACACCTTGAGGAATACCCCAATCCACACTGGGATAAAGGTCCTTCATCAAGCTGGGATTGAGGATAAACTCATGGGGCAGAGGAATGTCCTTTGGCGCTACCCCAGCATCCAGCAGCTTGTTGATGGGCAGAGACACATGGATTTGGTGGCCTGCCCAAGACAGGGAGCCCAAACCCAGCAATCCTGCCAGGTGGTGGTTCATCATCGACTCCACGCTCTGGAACCATTCCAGTTTGGGGGCCGCTTTGTGATAGTGGAACCACCCGGCGAAGAGCATCAAACCTGCCATTACTAGGGCACCGATCGCGGTGCAGTAAAGCTGATACTCATTGGTGATTCCGGAAGCGCGCCACAGTTGGAATAGTCCAGAAGTGATTTGGATGCCGTGGAATCCACCGCCCACATCACCGTTCAAAATTTCTTGTCCGAAGATGGGCCAGACCACTTGGGCACTGGGTTTAATCCCAGTGGGGTTGCTCAGCCATGCTTCATAGTTGGAAAACTTGGCGCCGTGGAAATAGGCGCCGCTCAACCAAATGAAGATTACGGCCAGGTGCCCAAAGTGCGCGCTGAATATCTTGCGCGATACGTCTTCTAAGTTGCTGGTATGGCTATCAAAATCATGAGCGTCAGCGTGGAGGTTCCAAATCCAGGTTGTAGTTTTGGGACCTTTTGCCAAAGTGCGATCGAAGTGACCTGGTTTGCCCCACTTCTCAAAGGAAGTCGGCACCGGATCTTTATCTACTGCTACCTTGACCTTTGCCTCTCGCTCTGGAGGGCTAATCGTCATCGAGGCTCTCCTCTGTGCTTATATTGGATCTTTCAAACAGCTCCACCCGAAGTGTTACTCGAAAGCAACGGTAAGGTAGAGGAACTTCTCCTCTTGGGTGGGGGACGAGGTTGATGAAACCCTAGGGTGAGTTTCCTAACTTTACATAGTTTAATTTAAACTCCGTTCAAGCGGAAGTCAACCTCGATTTCCACTTCCACCCGGCGCCGGAGTTGCCCGAGCCAGAGCTTCAGGGGAGTTCATCTGCTGCATTATAGGGCTTGCTCTGGTAACAACTGAGATTTCCTTAACAATACTTTAAATTACTTCATCCCTCTTGTTACATTTGCTGTTAGTTTCCTACTCTCTGTCAAAAGTCAAGGGGTATTCAGGTTAATGTTAAATAACTTTACAATTGACCGGGATGTTGAGACAGTTCGCCTAGAGGCTTACAATGCCAGAGCAGGCATTGAGGCTCCCGGCTTTGACCAACGCCCCAAACCCCAGCAGAGCAAGGGTTTTGACGAGGCGATCGCCTCCCCTGCCGGGGCAAGATTACTGTTTTATTGATTTTCGTTATCGTTTTACTTTGCTTATTTCAATAGATATGAGGATGATGTTGCACATTAATTGGTTGAGAACTGCTGCCAGAGCCCTCTTGGCTTGGACCCTCGGGCTAGGATTAATGTTAGGGGCGGTAGGGTGTGGCGATCGTCTGGAGGTAGCACCCAGCACCCCCCAAACCCCCCCCACCCCCGCCCCCGCCAAAATATCTGAAGTTTCCCCCCCCGCAACGATCCAAAACTTGCGGTCCGCCTTAGACAATTACCAGCCGCAAGTATCAATATTGAGTCCTCAACCGGGAGCCGTCCTCCAAGACACCACCGTAACCGTCCGGCTTCAAGTTCTCGACCTCCCCTTATTCCAAGACCCAGATTTAGGTCTCGGTCCCCATTTAGAAGTCATTTTAGACAACCAGCCCCCCACCAGCATTTACAGCCTTGACCAGCCGCTGGTTTTCCAAAACCTGGAACCGGGAACCCACACCCTCAGAGCCTTTGCTACCCGTCCTTGGCATGAAAGTTTTAAAAATGAAGGCGCTTACGCCCAAACCACCTTCCATATATTTACCAAAACCCAAGATAACAACCCGGACCTAACACAACCCCTCCTCACTTACAATCACCCTACGGGCACTTATGGGGCAGAACCAATTATGTTGGACTTCTACCTCACCAACGCCCCCCTACACCTGGTGGCGCGAGAAAACCCAGAGGATGAGATTTTAGATTGGCGTATTGGCGTCACCGTCAACGGTGAAAGCTTTTTCCTCGATCGCTGGGAACCCATCTACCTCAAAGGCTTCCAACCCGGTCTCAACTGGGTACAGCTCCAATTTTTCGACCAAGAAGGCAACTCCATCAAAAATGCCTTTAACAACACGGTCCGACTAATTAATTACCAACCCAAAGCACAAGATACCCTCTCCAAACTGGTGCGCGGCCAAATCTCCGCCACTGTTGCCCGTGGTATTGTCCAGCCCAACTATAAAGCACCCGTCCCCGTTCCGACTCCGACCCCAACCCCAGAGCCTCCTATAGAAGAAGCACCAATAGAAGAAGCCGCCCCAGAGCCTCCCATAGAAGAAGCACCAATAGAAGAAGCCGCCCCAGAGCCTCCTATAGAAGAAGCCGCCCCAGAGCCTCCTATAGAAGAAGCCGCCCCAGAGCCTCCTATAGAAGAAGCCGCCCCAGAGGCGGTAGTAGAAGAAGCCGCCCCAGAGGCGGTAGTAGAAGAAGCCGCCCCAGAGGCGGTAGTAGAAGAAGCGGCTACCAAAGCGGCGACACCAGGGGAGGTAAAGACACCAAAACCAGAAACCCAAAAGTCAGAAACATCAAAAATGGCGAGATTTTTATCTCGGTTCCGCCGTCAGTCAGAACAGACTACCACCGCCGCTCCTACCGAAGCAGTAGCCCCAGAAACCAGTCCATAAGGTTCGGAGGCAAATGCAATAGCCTTTGAGCCCGATATTCTCAAACCGCTTCTCGGCTCCCCCTTCCTTAATAGGGGGAGCTTTTGTATTTGGGAAATTGTTTCCGCATCGGACAGAGGTGCAGTGGTTTCGGGCCACAGGGGCACAGATGGGGGAGATGGGGTCCGATGATTTTTTATGACTAATTGCCAATAGTCAATTGAGTATTTTTAATCAAAGCCCCTGCCCCATCACTTATCCTTTGGGTATAAGACTAAAAAGCCCTCTGCCCAGTCAAAAACAAAAACAATGTGGGTCGGGATTGGCTTGGCATAGCAACAAAGAATAATGTTAGGACAGCATTCTGGCAGCACCAGACAACTAAATAACGGAGAACTTGTCCTAACTATTAGGACAAGGTTAATAAAAAGAATCAATCATTTTCTTAACTATTTGTTCATAATAAATTAGCACAATCGTTATACTATGGGTATGTAACCAAGTTGACGGACTGAGCTAAGCAACACCACATCTTCGCTCAGTTCTTACCAGATGTTTTGTCTGGAGTATTGCAATAATTGCGGAGTTAATATGGTGACACCAATCGCAACAAATCCGATTCGGAAACAACAAAGTCTTGATGCTAACGTGGCTCGCAACCTGTCTGTAACGACGAATACAGTACCACAAATGACGGGGATTGCACCCCGTTGGTTGTTGCACTTCCTCCCTTGGGTGCAAGTGCAATCGGGGACCTACCGCGTCAACCGCACCAAAGTTGTTATCAAAGAAAGTCCAAAAGTTCGGGTTAATAACAGCAACGGATATTCTAATGTTGCCCCAGAAGACCTGCTGACAATCCCTATCCTATCAGATATAGCTATTTCTGAGGCAGCAGCGCTGGCAAAGAACTTCCAAACCGAGTCTTTTGGGATGGGAGAAACTATCGTCACGGAAGGACAAAAAGATGACAAATTCTATATTGTCGCCCAAGGGAAATTAGAAGTGCTAGTGCGGGGCGAACAAGGCTATCCCTTGCGCCTTGCGGTTCTGGGTGCAGGAGACTACTTCGGTGAAGTAGATCTCTATAAAGATATGCCCAGCGATGCTACTGTTCGCACCCTCACCCCCAGCCGGTTGCTGACGCTTTCTAAAGCCTGCTTCGACCAAGTGGTAAGTCAATCGCCACAAGTGCTGGATAACTTGCGGCGGGCGGTGGAAAATCGGATGCGGTTAAAAACTCTCCTGAACCTTTACGGGGAAGAAAAAGTAGCCCTCGCGGCTGACTACCAGGGGGAAACTGAGTTACCAGCGTCGTTTGTGGACTACGAAAGCGAACCTCAAGAGTACGAACTGAGCATCGTCCAAACGATTTTGCGCGTTCACACCCGCGTCACCGACATTTACAACGAGCCGATCGACCAGTTGCGCGAACAAATTCGCCTGACTGTGGAAGGGATGAAAGAGCAGCAAGAGTGGGAAATCATCAATAACTCAGCTTTTGGCTTGCTCAACGCCGCTGCGCCTTCGATGCGGGTTCAGCCGCGTTACGGTGCGCCGACGCCGGACGATCTTGATGAAATGTTGGCTCGCGTGTGGAAAAAACCGGCTTTCTTCCTGGCTCACCCCCGGGCAATTGCGGCTTTCGGACGGGAATGCACCCGCCGGGGCGTTCCACCTGCGACCATTAACCTATTCGGCTCTCCTTTCGTGACCTGGCGCGGCGTGCCGATCGTACCTTGCGACAAATTGGAAGTGCAAAACCGCACCGGCAACCCCTACGGTCCAGGCAAAACTAACATCCTGCTCGTGCGTGCTGGCGAAAAAGAACAAGGGGTGGTGGGCTTGCATCAAATGGGTATTCCCGGCGAACAAATGCCTGGTCTCTCCGTGCGGTTTATGGGCATCAACTCCCAGGCATTGGCTTCTTACTTGATGACGGTGTATTTCTCTTGCGCTGTCTTAACCGATGATGCTCTGGCGGTACTGGAAAACGTAGAGGTGGGATACTACCATGACTATCAATATCCCAACGCATAACGGTAAAAACGGACATCACCCGCCTCAAGACCTGCAGTTACCTCCCACTGGCGACAGTGCGATCTTTGACCCGATGTCTATAGAGTCGATCGCGAATCAGCTTTATACTGCTTTGCCGAATGAGAGCCCTGAGCCGGTATCTGGGCTGGTAACGGAACCGACAGAACCAAATGCTGCGCAGACCTATCGGTTGGTGCCGCCACACCAGAGCAAGGGTTCTGGCATGAGTGGGGTGGCATTAGTCGGCAACTCCGCACCGGCATCAGCCATCAGCGAGGAAGCATTAACCGAAATTGCCAAACAGTTGCGAGCCCAGATGCTGCCCCTGAACCTGGAAACTAACCTATTTCAGGCATTCGCACAGCTCCAACCCGCTGCACCTTCAACGGAAACGGCTGCTGCCATACCTTCGACTTCTGCCCCTAGGGATACTTTGAATGTGGAAGCCTTGAAAGAGGTGGCAGAACATTTCTACGCCCAGATTCCTCCGTTTTCCCCCAGCGGAACTTCGGGCAATTCGATTCCCACCCCTCCAAGGCCAACCTCTATTTTACCGCTCAGCGAGCCAGATTTGCTTCCAGCTTTCGCGGATGCGGGAGCGCAAGCCAGTCATTCTCCGGTTCGGGAGACACCTGAGCCATCGTTCTATTTCCTGTCTCCAGGGGCAGTGAAACATTTGGGGTTGGAGTCAGGATCCCCATTTGATGTCAGTGCCATCCGCAAAGACTTTCCGATTTTGCACCAGAAAGTCAATGGCAAACCGCTGATTTGGCTGGATAATGCGGCCACTACTCAAAAGCCGCAAAGTGTTATCGATGCTTTGTCCCTGTTCTACCAGCGAGACAACTCCAACATTCACCGAGCTGCTCATACTCTGGCAGCGCGGGCTACGGATGCTTATGAAGGAGCGAGGGAGAAGGTACAGCGGTTTATCGGTGCGGGTTCGGCGTCGGAAATTATCTTCGCACGGGGAACCACAGAAGCGATTAACCTGGTGGCGCAAACCTGGGGTCGCAAGTATATTCAGCCCGGAGATGAAATTGTTCTCTCGACGCTGGAACACCACGCCAATATCGTTCCGTGGCAGATGCTGGCGCAAGAGACGGGGGCAATTTTAAAGGTTATTCCTGTGAGCGATCGCGGCGAAATTCTCCTCGAAGAATACACCCGACTCTTGGGACCGCGCACTCGCATCGTTGGGATCACGCAGGTTTCCAACGCCCTCGGAACGATCGTGCCAGTGCGGGAAATGACGGAAATAGCCCACAGGCATGGCGCGGTCGTCCTGGTTGACGGCGCTCAGGCTGTTTCTCACATGCCGGTTAACGTTCAGGAAATCGGCTGCGATTTTTACACCTTTTCCGGTCACAAACTCTTTGCGCCTACGGGAATTGGTGTCCTGTACGCCAAACGGGAAATCCTGGAGGATATGCCTCCTTGGCAGGGTGGCGGCAGCATGATTCGTCATGTGACGTTCGAGAGAACCATTTACAGCGACCCACCGGCAAAATTTGAAGCGGGAACGCCTAATATTGCTGATGCGGTGGGACTGGGTGCGGCGATCGACTATATCACCCGCCTGGGGATGAGCAATATCGAACGGTACGAGCATCAACTCACCGAGTATGCAATGCAACGCTTAGCAACGATTCCGGGGTTGCGTCTCATTGGTACAGCCCCCCATAAAGTCAGTGTGTTGTCATTTATTCTCGATGACATCCCTGTGGAACAAGTTGGGCAACGCTTAGCCCGAGAAGGGATTGCAGTGCGAGCCGGTCATCACTGCGCTCAACCGACGATGCAGCGATATGGTCTTACGGGTACGGTTCGGCCTTCGCTAGCTTTTTACAACACTTGTCAGGAAATTGACAAGTTAGTAGAAGTCCTGGAAACAATTCGCTTCCGTTAGCTGGAATTGCAGCAACTCACAAGCTGGCAAATTATTGGGGAAAATTTGGCTCACAGACCTTCGCTGTCTGGATGCCCTAACAGCACGGTGCCCAACAGGTTAATTTACATCTGTCCGTGCTGTTTCCCTGTCCCCCAAAAAGGTGATTTTTGGGGGTTATTCAATCATCCATTTATCTAAAGATTTCCTGGTATTATGAACCAACCCATATCACATCTTGTAGAAACACGTCATCTGGCCTATATCCACCATCATTTGAACAATGATTTGGCAGAAAAATCCACCAAATCTAATTACCGGTTATTTTCTGGGTCGGTGCGAGTTTACTATAATCCTGCCTGGAATAAGAAATATATTGCTTAATCTTGGCACAACCAGAAATTAGGTAATTTAGCATCATTATTATGTCCAAAAAATGGAGGTAACTAAATGAGGCCAAGCCAAAATGCTCAGGCAAAAAATGCTGAAAGAGCAAACATCGATAATGTAGCTCATTATGAGCATTATTTCGCATTAAAACAGGAGCATTCGGTTGCGGGGAATAATTTTTGGCAATTTTTCACCGATGATGTTCAGACAATTTATCAGCGCGATCCGGCAGCTCGAAACTGGCTGGAGGTGCTGGTCTGCTATCCGTGGTTACACGCTTTGTGGTGTCATCGTGTCGCTCATTTGTTACACAGTTTAGGCATTCCTTTTGTGCCGCGTTTCCTGTCTTTCTTAAATCGCTTAGTCACGGGAATTGAGATTCACCCAGGGGCAAAAATTGGCAAAGGGGTGTTTATTGACCACGGTATGGGAGTGGTGATAGGCGAGACAGCAGTTGTGGGGGACTATGCCCTGATTTATCAGGGGGCGACTTTAGGGGGAACGGGAAAGGAAAAAGGCAAGCGACATCCGACCCTAGGAAATCATGTGGTTGTAGGTGCTGGGGCCAAGGTATTGGGTAATATTCAGATTGGCGATAACGTTCGCATCGGTGCGGGGTCGGTGGTACTGCGGGATGTGCCAAGTAACAGTACGGTGGTAGGGGTTCCGGGGCGGGTTACTCGTCTCAATGGGCAGAGGGCTAATGCTCTGGAGCATAACAAGATACCGGATGTGGAAGCGGAGGTAATTAGCCTTTTGTTTGAAAGGGTCAAGGAACTTGAGAAACAGATTTTCCACTTACAAGCTGAATTCAATTTGTCAACCGTTGCGGTAAATCAGGAAAAAATGGAGCAGGATAAGATATCTTCTGATGGTGTGATTCAAGACTTTCTCGATGGGGCTGGAATTTAGGAATTATCCATGATGCAAATCACAGAGTTTAACTGGGTGAGCGGATTGCTCGGCGGTTTGCTCATCGGTACGAGTGCTACTGTTTTGCTGGCATTTAATGGTCATATCGCTGGGATTAGTGGAATACTTAACAGCGCTCTAAGTTCGGGGTTTAGTGAAGTTTGGCGCTGGCTGTTTCTGGCGGGACTGCTGGCTGGAGGCGGACTTTATGAATCTGTCGTCGGGCCACTCCCGGCGACACCGGTATCGACGATAGCGCTCCGCGCTGGCTACGCCTACGCTCCTTGGGCGATGCTCGTCGGCGGCTTTCTGGTGGGCTTTGGCACACGTATGGGCAATGGCTGCACTAGCGGACATGGGGTATGTGGACTGGGCCGACTGTCCCTTCGCTCCCTGGTGGCAGTGGTGACTTTTTTGGCCACGGCGATCGTCACGGTGTTTGTCACCCGCCACATCCTTTTCTGGTGAACCAAATTAAATCAACACACCAGTGGCTTTGGGAAACAGGGAGAAAGACGGGAGTTATCAAGTCTCAACAATATTTGGGGGGGAGAAAATGAAACAAAATCTCGTAGCTTTGATTTCCGGTGTCTTGTTTGGGCTCGGTTTAGGGCTGTCCCAAATGATTGACCGAGAGCGGGTTCTCGGTTTCTTGGATGTCACCGGGGTTTGGGACCCTACCCTGCTGTTTGTGTTGGGCGGGGCTGTGAGTGTGACGGTGATTGCCTTCCGTTTTGTGTTGCGCCTCCCCCACCCCTTTTATGGGGAAAATTTCTCCCTGCCAACTCAGAAAAACATCGACAGACGGCTAATTTTTGGGGCGGTCATTTTCGGTGTCGGTTGGGGAATTGCTGGATATTGCCCCGGACCGAGCCTCACAGCCCTGGTGTTGGGCATCTGGAATCCTGTGTTGTTTGTGATGGCGATGATTGCTGGTTCCCTGACTTACAAATGGGTATCAACTCGGTTGGAGTGGGGGGAATTCGCCCGCTCGAACGTCTCCAAGGATTTACCATTCGATGTTCCTCCTGGAAATTCTCGTTCTTAGTCTGTGGCAGCAGCACCCCATCAATATTTGAGCTGATGTTCAGATGGGTTTTGATAATTTTTACTACTTATAGCAACGGACCGGTTAGGACAGGCGGCCTCGCCTGCTGTGCGGAAGAGGAATTCTCCCAAAATGTCCTAACTACTGGTTCGGTTGCTATAGCTCTAGATGACAATGATGCCGTCACCCCTTGATAAATCTGGATATCAGGTTAATCTAACTGGCTATATTTCAAATTTTTTAGATAGGTTTTAATGTTTAAATTGCTCGTTTTCATTGGCAAAAATTATCTGAACTGGATAAGTTCCTCAAAATTCATCTAGTCAATCAAAAAAATAATTAAAATTCCCAAATTAATTAAATATAATTGTTGCTTTTTGCTGAAAGGAGAAGTATGGTGGGATTAAAACGTAGAACGTCAAATCAGAATCACGGGATATAGCAAGCAGATGAATCCAATCAACGCGCAGAAATTATATTCTTGTGAGATGGCCATCATTGGCGGTGGGTTGAGCGGGTCAGTGGTGGCGGCAAATATTTTGCAAAAAGCAGCAGAGCCGCTAAGAATCGCCTTGATTGAACGCCGTTCAGAATTGGGCAGAGGAGTGGCCTATGGAACCCAAATAGCCCGTCATCTGCTGAATGTGAGGGCAGGAAATATGAGCGCTTTCGCGGATGAACCAGATCACTTTTTGAACTGGTTGCACCGCAATGGGTATGGTGCAAGTACAGCATCCTCTTTCTTGCCCCGTCAGGTTTATGGGGATTACTTGGGGGCATTGTTAAAAGAAGCCGAAACAAATACTCGCTCTGGGGTGGTGTTGCAGCGGATTTTTGGGGAAGCGGTTGCCATCGAAACCACAGCCGGTGGGATGATGATTTACCTGAAAGATGGTGAGTGTTTGTGGGCGCAAAAGGTGGTGTTGGCGATCGGGAATTTCCCCGCAGCTCTGCCGTCACCGATCACGGCGCTGGAAAACCGCGAGCTATATGTCAGAGATGGCTGGGATGCGGATGCTTTGGCTGGTCTCAATCCAGAGGATTCTATTCTCATAGTCGGCACTGGCTTAACGATGGCAGACGCGATCGCTGCCCTGCATGAAAAGGAATTCCAGGGACAGATATATGCCGTCTCGCGGCATGGATTGATGCCCTGCCGTCACCAACCTAAAACGTTTTATCCACCCTTTATTGACCCGAAAACAGCACCAAAAACGGCGAGAGAACTATTTCGCCTAGTACGAGAAGAAGTCCGATTAGCTGCCGCAAAAGGGCAAGACTGGCGGGGGACGATCGACGCCATCCGTCCCGTGACGCAACAACTTTGGCAAGCACTTCCCTTGCCCGAACAAAAGCGATTTTTGCGCCACGTCAAGGCTTATTGGGAAGTTCACCGACATCGCATCGCTGAAGAAATAGCGATGCTCCTTGATACGGCAATCCAGTCCGGTCAACTGAAGCATTATGCCGGTCGGATTCTCACTTGTCGGGAGTTAGATGATCAAGTAGCCGTAACGATTCGGGAGCGGGGGACGCCAAACGAGAAAGTTTTGTTAGTCAGTCGGATTATCAACTGCACTGGCTCAAACTGCAACTACCGCCAGTTGCAACACCCATTGCTCGCCAGCCTGCAAGAACAAAAGCTGATCCGGTTCAACGAGCTGTCAATCGGAATTGACACCGCGCCAAACGGTGCGGTCATCGATGCCAATGGCAAGGTATCACAAATGCTCTGGACTTTGGGGACACCCCGAAAAGGGAATCTGTGGGAAACTATCGCAGTGCCTGAAATTCGGGTACAAGCAGCTTCTCTGGCACAGGAATTACTGAAATCCTTCAATCCAAAACCCGATCCTCCTGTAGCGGGGGATTGGTCGGCGGGAAATCTATCCCAGGCGTGGCAGACACGTACTATGATATTGCGTCAACTGTTCGATAACCAATCGAGTACCTACACCTATCTCATTGCCGATCGTTCCACCAAAGCAGCCATCCTCGTCGATCCGGTCTTGGAACAGGTCGATCGCGATTTGCACCTATTGCAAGAATTGAATTTCACCCTGTACTATTGCCTGGAAACCCACATCCATGCTGACCACATCACTGGTACAGACAAGCTGAGGGCACTTACCGGCTGTCTCAGTGTCTTGCCTGAAAATGCACCGGCAAATTGTGCGGATATGTATCTGGCAGATGGCAAAATTTTGCATCTGGGAAGCATCCAAATTATCGCTATTGCCACCCCAGGTCATACAGATAGCCATAATGCTTATCTGATTAACGGTAGCTATCTATTAACCGGAGATAGTTTGCTAATTAGAGGCTGCGGTCGTACCGATTTTCAGAATGGTAATCCCGGATTGCTTTATGATGCAGTCACGCAAAAGCTCTTCACCTTGCCCGATGACACTTTGGTGTATCCATGTCACGATTATAAAGGACAAACAGTTTCTACCATTGGCGAAGAAAAATGCTGTAACTTGCGTTTAGCTGGACGCAGCCGGAGCCAGTTTATCGAGCTGATGAATAGCCTCAATTTGCCCTATCCCCAAAAAATGGGAGAATCTATATCTGCCAATCAGCGTTGTGGCCAAACTTAAGCCAATTACCAAGAATTATCGGCTTCACCTATTTGACCACAGTATTTGCATTTTCAGCGAAATTATCTTGATCTAGTTTGGGAAAATTATCTAGCTTTTCTCATGTTGGTAATATATAGAATTTGCTGGATTCCCGTCTCCGCAGGAATGACAGCTTAGACCGGTATGCCATATTGGAAAATTTCTAGATTTTTGCCTGAATTCCTATAGTCACCATTTTCTGATACTTGATAGCTTAAATATATCTTAATAGTCATTTAGCTTCACAATATTGAAGATTGAATACAGCAATCAAAATCTAGCTAATTTAACAGACAATCACCAACAGCAATGCCTAAACCATACAGTTATGAAATGCGCCAGCAAGTCATCCAATCTATTTTGGTTAATGGGATGAATAAAAGTGAGGCCAGTCGCGTTTTCCAAATTAGTCGTAATACGATTGACCTATGGCTAAAGCGACTGGAGGAAACAGGAGATTGCCAACCCAAGGCGATTTCCCTGATTCGCAGTGTAAATAAAATCACGGATTTAGTCAAATTTCGGGAATTCGCCAAAATCCACCGATATAAGACCTATGCTGAGATGGCAGCTCTTTGGCATGAGTCAGTGAGTCCGACAACTATTGCTCGGACTTTGAAAACAATTGGGTTGACGCGCAGAAAAAATCTATGACTGGGCGGATGAAAAAAAACCCTGTTCCGAATGGTTCAGTGGAGAATCTCACCCCTCACCATTGTTCCCCTAAGAGGCGTAGGATTTTCTCGGCGTCCTCTAACTCCCCCACAATTTGCCGGGTGGGTAGAGGCCAAACTTTTACCAAAGTGGGAGTAGCCAGAACATGGTTCGCCTCGGCTTGTTCTGGATGACGATGAACATCAATCACTTTCAAGGTATAAGGGTGGCGCAAAGACCGCTCCAAAAGCTGATGTAAAATCTTCAGGATCCGCTCTGTGGCAACCGTGTTGCCGGAAACAAACAGGCGGAGTACATACCCCCGAGTCCCAGCAGTAGAAGTAGATGATGACTCATCTGGGGGGAAAGCGAATTTCCCCTCGGTCTCAGCTACAATTTTCCGCCAGTCCAAGCGCACCACCAAATCGTGATTTTCCCAAAGTTGGGGGAATTGGGGGCGATAACTTGCGATCACTTTGGGGTCGCAGAGTTCTGGTTGCCAGGGAGCCGGTTGCCAGACGACGTTCTCAGCAAACAAAGTATTGAGTAAAGACTGATAACGCAGCACTGGCAAACCAGCTTCTGCATATATGCGTAGCTCTCCCGTCTCGTGAGAGCGCCACTTGTCGATCGTCGCCGTATAACAAGGCACCAGGAAATGGGGCGGTTCTGATAAACCCAGCCATTCTTGGAGACCAGCACATAAATGCAAATGCCACCGACTTTGTTTATCCGGGTCTATGCAATAAATTAAATCTCCTCCGGGGGTAAATAGGGCAATACCTTTAAACAAATCTTGTTGCGGGTAATTCAAGATTTCCCCCTTCCCTCAAGAAAATATTATGACATTTTCATCATCTTGATGGAAAGAAAAAAATCAACAATTAAAATCAACAACAAGCAACGATCATGCCTCAGATTGAGTGGGGGTTGCTAGGCATTAATTTCTCTCATCAATTTTTTTCTTTCCATAAACATTTAAGCCAATTAAACCTTAGACTCTGCCTCGAAGCATCTGAGCCATTTCATTGGGAGTTGGAGACTGCTCTAACGCAATCTCTTCGGTAATTTTGCCATCTTGATAAAGCTGGTATAGAGCTTTATTCATGGTAATCATTCCTTCATAGGTATCTCGGTACATAATTTGGTGAATATCCTCATACTTCTCCTTGATGATGTATTCCTTAATCACATCGGTATTGATGAGGATGTCGTGAAAGGCAGCCCGCTTGCCATCAGCAGTTTTACACAAAAGCTGCGCAATAATTGCCACGAGAGTTTCAGAAAGGCTAACGCGGATAGATGATTGTTCTTCCGCTGAGAACATATCCAAAATCCGGGTCAAGGTTTTGACAGCACTGTTAGTGTGGAGCGTTCCCGCGACTAAGTGACCTGTAGAAGCCGCTTTCATCGCGATTTGCATTGTTTCTTTGTCCCGAATTTCCCCGACCAACATCATGTCCGGGTCTTGTCGGAGCGCCCCTTTGAGTGCATTCATAAACTTAAGAGTATGGCGCCCCACTTCCCGGTGTTTAATGAGAGATTTTTTACTCTCATGGACAAATTCCACCGGGTCTTCAATGGTGATGATGTGATGGGCAAAGCTTTTGTTAATGTAGTCAATCATTGCCGCCATTGTGGTGGACTTACCGGAACCAGTCGGTCCAGTCACCAAAATCAACCCTTTGTGGTAGTGGCATACTTTCTTAAATACATCTGGCAGGTTCAACTGCTCCATTGTCAAGATTTTGGCGGCGATGAGACGTGCTACCATTGCTGGACCGGCAAGGGAGTCAAAGGCGCTGATCCGAATCCGCACAAAGCCGAAGTCAAAAGCGCCGTCAAAGTCTAGGTTTTGCTGGAAATATTGAATTTCATCATTGCTCATGCACTCCCGCAACCAACTCATAAAAGTGTTCAAGTCGGTAACGGGGTATCCAGCGGGAGTAATATCCCCACGTTTGCGGAAGCGGGGTTCTTCATTCACACCTAAGTGAATGTCGGAGATGCCCTCTTCGTTGGCACGTAGGACGATTTCGCGCAAAGTGGGATTGCCGGGGCTAAGTCCGGGACCACTACTGGGCGTGGCCATCATGGGTGCGGTTTCGATCGGGCTGGTTTGGGGAGCCGCCGCCGCTGGTGGCGGTGGCGCCGGAGCTGGTGGCGGTGGCGCTGGGGCGGCGGGTGGAGGTGGTGGAGCGGCGGCGCGTCCGGCGGTTGGGGGTGGTGGTGGCGAGCCCGGTGGGGGTGGTGGTGGCACCCTTCCTCCTGGCGGTGGTGGTGGTGGTGTGGGCGGACGCTTGGATTGAGTCATATGGCACTCCTGCTTGACATGAGCAGTTGAAGAAAGAAGATGAGGCCGTTGGTGTTTTCATCCTAGCGACGGCGGCTAATTTAGCCGGTGCTGCTGAAATATCACGGCTATTTCAGATCCATCATATAGATTTATAGATGTTCTGGCTCTAGCTAACCGAGCCAAATTCTAGGTTCTGTGTGAGGATGGAAAGCTGTTTGCGTTCTTTGCTGCCCTTTTAAATTTTTATGCCCAAATTGCCCCTCAAAGTCTGTATCACTCTGGGCACTCGCCCGGAAGCGATTAAACTGGCTCCTGTAATTGAGCAGTTCCAGCAGTTTTCCCGTTCCCAGGGTGACGGGGAGTTGAGTTTTGATACCCAAGTTGTCTTAACCGGTCAGCATCGGGAAATGGTGGATCAAGTGATGGAGCTATTTCACCTGCAGGCTGACTCTGACCTCCAGATTATGCAGCCCGGGCAAACTCTGACGGATATTACCTGTCGGAGTTTGCAGGGGCTGGAATTGCTGTTTAAGCGATCGAGCCCAGATTTGGTCTTGGTGCAGGGGGATACTACCACCGCCATGAGTGCTGCTTTAGCCGCATTTTACCAAAAAATCCCGGTGGGTCACGTAGAAGCTGGTTTGCGCACTGACGATTTGTATAATCCCTACCCAGAGGAGGCTAACCGCCGCCTGATTTCCCAACTGGCACAACTGCATTTCGCGCCTACTGCCAACTCGGTGGCGAATTTAGAGCGAGCTGGTGTCACCGGTGAAATCCACCAAACTGGCAATACTGTCATTGATGCCCTGCTGTCGGTGGCCAAACGTCAGCCACAATGTTACATTCCCGGTTTAGATGGCCAAGACTACCGCATCTTGTTGGCTACAGTTCACCGGCGGGAAAACTGGGGCGAGCCGCTACAGGATATTGCCCAAGGGTTCTTGAAAATCTTAGACCAATTCCCAGATACGGCGCTGTTATTACCGCTACATAAAAATCCTACGGTGCGCGAACCCCTCACAGCGGCTTTAGGCAATCATCCCCGGGCGTTTTTAACCGAACCCCTGGATTATGCGGAACTGGTGGGGGCGATGCAGCGGTGTTATTTGCTGCTGACTGATTCTGGGGGACTGCAGGAGGAGGCTCCGGCTCTGGGTAAACCTGTGTTGGTGTTGCGATCGACCACGGAAAGACCCGAAGCTGTCGCCGCTGGTACAGCCAAACTCGTCGGTACGAATTCCGAGCAGATTTTCGCCGCTGCTAGTGAATTATTGGCCAATCCCGCTGCTTATGAAGCGATGGCAATGGCGGTCAATCCTTTTGGGGATGGACATGCAGCGGAAAGGATCGTGCAAATCGTCAAATCTTATTTTGCTGGGCGGCTTTAGTGCCCAGATTGCTTACCTTCCGAGATGATATTGGTGGGGGCGGGTCGGGCTGCCACCAATATTATCCCGCGATCGCCCCTACTTTTGCTCTGGCTGTTTTTGCTCGAGCTGTTTTTGCTCGAGGATGTACACCTCTCCCAGCTCTTGTCCAGATATGGGGATGCTTTGATACTTCACCTGACCTTTAATCATCACTGGTTCTCCCTCATTGGGAGGAGTGGCGGTGGTGACGACCCAAATATTACCACTGTCATCCTCTAGCAGGTAGGCGCTGCTGTCTAGGAACGGCACTCGTTTCCTCACCTGACCTTCCAGGTAAACCGTGGAGTATTTCTCCCAATTGCCTTTGACATCGCCGATGCGGCTGACCCTGATGCCAAAGGGGGTGGAATTGTCACAACCGCCGAGCAGTCCCCCCAGCAAGATTGCCAGGGTGGTAATTTTGAAAGTTTTGGCTAGCATCATTGCAGGTGTTGTCCGTTAAGGATGGGGAATCCAGGAATGCTGGCTTTTACGCTCCATATTTAAAATAATCCGGTATCCGGAGAATATTTCCTTCCGGACGGGATGAGAGCTGTGGCTATGTACAAAAACAGGGAGCCGGGGGTAGGGGGATGAGGGCATCCGTTATGTGGAGTCCGGTTCAGACATTTTCTGGTTGGTGGGGGAAAACCTTTAGCTTTTCCTGCTTCTATGCACCCCTGATATGGCAAGCTGAGAATCAGAATCGGATCCGATCAATCACCAAGCCTATGCAGACTCTGCCTAAACCAACTCCAGGACAACCAAATACCGCTGCTGCTCTGACGGACACTACAATTCACCGACGTTCTACCCGTGCGGTGAAGGTGGGGAATGTGACGATCGGCGGTGGCTATCCCGTAGTGGTACAGTCGATGATTAATGAGGACACCCTCGATGTGGACGGGGCCACTGCTGCCATTCGTCGTCTCCATGAAATCGGCTGCGAAATCGTCCGCGTCACTGTCCCCAGTCTCGCTCATGCCAAAGCTGTAGGGGAGATTAAAGCCAAACTCCTCTCTACTTATCAAGCGGTGCCGCTGGTGGCGGACGTGCATCATAATGGGATGAAAATTGCCCTGGAAGTGGCGAAGCATGTGGATAAGGTCCGCATCAACCCGGGGCTTTACGTCTTTGAAAAACCTAAATCCGATCGGACGGAATACACCCAGGCGGAATTTGACGAAATCGGCGATAAAATCCGCGAAACTCTCGAACCCCTGGTGGTTTCCCTGCGTGAACAAGGCAAAGCCATGCGCATTGGGGTTAATCACGGCTCTTTGGCAGAGCGGATGCTCTTCTCCTACGGCGATACCCCAGAAGGGATGGTGCAATCGGCTTTAGAGTTTATTCGCATTTGCGAGTCTTTGGATTTCCGCAATCTGGTGATTTCTATGAAAGCCTCCCGCGTCCCGGTGATGTTGGCGGCTTATCGCCTGATGGTGAAGCGGATGGATGAGTTCGGGATGGACTATCCCCTGCATTTGGGCGTGACGGAAGCTGGGGATGGGGAATACGGTAGGATTAAATCTACGGCTGGCATCGGCACTCTTTTGGCTGAGGGCATTGGGGATACGATTCGGGTTTCCCTCACCGAGGCCCCGGAAAAGGAAATTCCGGTTTGCTACAGTATCCTGCAAGCCCTGGGGATGCGCAAGACGATGGTGGAATATGTGGCTTGTCCTTCCTGTGGTCGCACTTTGTTTAATTTGGAAGAGGTGCTGCACAAGGTCCGGGAAGCTACTAAGCATTTGACCGGTTTGGATATTGCCGTGATGGGCTGCATTGTCAATGGACCTGGGGAGATGGCGGATGCAGACTATGGTTATGTGGGTAAGCAACCGGGTTATATCTCTCTGTATCGCGGACGGGAAGAGATTAAAAAGGTCCCTGAGTCTCAAGGTGTGGAAGAGTTGATTAATCTCATCAAGGCGGACGATCGCTGGGTTGACCCCTAAAGGTGACGGGGAGACGGGGAGACGCGGAGACGGGGAGGGGTGGGAGGATGGGGAGGATGGGGAGGATTACTTCCCACACTTCCCACACTTCCCACACTCCCCGTCTCCCCCTGCCCCCCTGCCCCCCCTCCCCCAGTTCCGAGAGCTTGTGCTAAGCTGATATGAGGGGAGCTTTCATTGAACACAGGCAGGAGATGGCTCAATAATAAACAAGTTATAATCAGTAAAATTAATCCTTTATCCTTGTGCGAGAGTCTCTGCTGCTGGGAGGGCTAGTACCCCCCAAAGTTAACAATGTCAAGCACAAGCAGCATCAAATGCCTGCCCCCTGCCAACGAAAACTGGTGGTTCGATCGGGAAAAACATTCTGGTTCACCTGGATGTACCTGATAACCCTTTGAAGAGAGAGTAGAGATACTGGCTTGAAAGATAAGGGAGATGGAAACACCAGCTCCGAAAATCGCCCGCGTTGGGTGGCATCCTTGGCAGTGGCGCCTTTCTTCCAACAGCATCAACCTCTATGCAGCTCTGGCTGTCTCTGGGTTAATCGATCGCACAGGGAACATCCTAGGCAATATCGCCCATCAGGTAACTATCGGCAGAGTTCCGGGTTATCTCAACAGGCACATATAATGACCACTTAGGAGTAAATCCAGTTGGCCTGATTGTTTCATTTATCCCCAGGGTTAAAATTGAACAAGTGGTGCCGTCTTTTTGCAGTCTTCTCTTCTCGGCTCAGGAGATATATGGTGAATACAAAACGCGGGCTTGTTTTAGGCGCAACAGCAGCGGCTCTAACTGCTGTGACGGTAACTGGAGCGGGTCTTCATCTTTCCCAAAGTCAAGCATTTTTTCAAGAAAGCCCCAAAGAATTAGTGGATGAGGTTTGGCAAATCATCAACCTCCACTATGTAGATGCTACTTTTAACCATGTAGATTGGAAGCAGGTTCGCCAGGATTACGTCAAGAGCCGGGAGTATAGCACGAAGGAAGACGCCTACGAGGCCATCCGGGAAATGCTCAAGAAGCTGGATGATCCTTACACCCGGTTTATGGACCCCCAAGAGTTCCAAAATATGCAAATCGATACCTCTGGGGAACTGACGGGGGTGGGAATTCAGCTCACTAAGGATGAGGACACTGATGAGCTGGTGGTGATTTCTCCTATTGAGGATACGCCTGCTTTTGATGCGGGGATTCAAGCTAGAGACGTAATTACCAAGATTGACGAGCAAAGCACTGAGGGAATGGATATCAACACCGCCGTGAACCTAATTCGCGGTAAGGTGGGCACTGAAGTTATGCTCACAATCCGCCGGGGGACGGAGCAGCTCCAGTTTACAATCAAGCGGGCTCGCATTGAAATCCATCCAGTTCGCCACAGTCTCCAAGAAAGCCCTACGGGTTCGGTGGGTTACATTCGCCTGACTCAGTTTAATGCTAATGCGACCTCGGAGATGCGATCGGCCATTCAGGAATTGGAATCGAAAAACGTCAGCGGCTATATTATGGACCTGCGTTCTAATCCTGGCGGCTTGCTCCACGCTAGCGTCCAAATCGCTAGTATGTGGATTCCACAAGGGACGATCGTCTCTACGGTGAACCGCATCGGCGCCCCCGATGTGCAGTCGGCGAATGGAAAGTCCCTCACTGATAAACCTTTGGTGGTGTTGGTCGATGGTGGATCCGCTAGTGCCAGCGAAATTCTCTCGGGCGCTTTGCAGGACCACAAACGCGGGGTTTTGGTGGGCACGAAGACTTTTGGTAAGGGTTTGGTGCAGTCTGTGCGTGGTTTGGGTGATGGTTCCGGTTTGGCGGTGACGATCGCCAAATACCTCACTCCCAACGGTCGTGACATCAACCACGAAGGAATTGTCCCAGATGTAGGAATAGAGATCACCGACGAACAACGCCAGGAAATCCGCCGCGAAAATTTAATCGGTTCTCCCCAAGACCCCCAATATGCTAAGGCTCTGCAAGTCCTCCAGCAGGAAATCGCCACCTCCCGTCGTCAGCAAGCCGAAGCTCCACCCCTGAAATAACCTGTAACGATTATTACAGCCTGTTCAGAAATAATCTGAGCGGCTCTCAAAGTCCCTCTCCCCCCCCTTTCAAAGGGGGGTAGGGGGGATAGGATCCAGATTTAGGGTGAGGGGCTGTACCAAATCACTGTTGAACAAGCTGTAATTCAGGTTTTGACAAAACAAGGGTCTCAGTGCCCTTGTTTTTTTCTATTTCCTCCCACCTTAACCAAATACGTTGAGGATGCTTACGATGACTCAAGAATTAATCGAACTCAGAGCCTGTATCGTAGAACAACGTTATGATGATGCCTTAGTCATCTTAGATGAATTGGAGGGCATGAGTAAACAAGCAATTTTGCAAAACATTGATAATTTTGCCGTCAGAATGCTAGCTCATTTGATTAAAAACCATTTTGAGCAGCGTTTAACCAATTCCTGGGCGGCTTCTATCCGCGATTCACTTGTAAAAATTCAATCCCTCAATCTTAAAGACAACAAGAAATCTTATTATCTGCCAGAAAATGAATGGGACGAATTATTAGAAATCGCTTTTGACGATGCAGTTTTTGAAGCGAGCCGAGAAATTCAAGGGGGCGATTATCAACCATTGCAATTATCAAAACTGATTGACAAAAAATCGATTCTCGCCACGGCAAAAAAGCTGCTGTTATTGACTTATACAGATTCAAAAAAGACCTTGCGAGATTTGATTTACCAAGAATTAATCCAATTACCCGGTGGTGATGATTGGAATGTGAAATAACTTCTGAAAATCCAGGTTTGTAGTTGGGCTTTAGCCCTCTGATCCAGGTTTGTATAGTCATTTTAATTAAGAATGAGAATGTTTTTTTACTTAAACCCCGCGCCCTCACCCCCGTCCCCTCTCCCAGGTAGGGAGAGGGGAGAATTGGAGCCAAAAAGCATCCAGGTCTTACTCCCCTTTCTCCCTTTTTGGGAGAAAGGGGTTGGGGGATAGAGGGCAACTCTTAAGGTTTGTCTCACTCTTATTTTAAATTACTATAGTTTGGCTTTAGCCCTCATCAAAGGAAACTTTGGGCTAAAGCCCAACTACAAACGAGCAATAAAATTGAATAAATACCAATTTTATTGCGGCTGACATTTGCCAGCGCGAATTAATCCCACCCGGCGAGATATAGCCTCTCCCGGCGAACTAAACGGCCCCCACTTCTCCACAATCTTGGGGTCATCATTATTTTCCACCAACGCCGCCGGGACAATATCGCAATTTCCCGACTGTCTCTTGATAATATAGCAATTTTGTGTAGTTTCCATCGGCTGATTGAAAGGGCAGATTTTTTATCCAGGATATATTATACTATGGGTGCATCTCACTTTGGAGACTCCCCCTCTCCCTGTTTGGGTTATTCTGCTTCCCTCAGAATGGGCTCTGGGAAGAGGGCACGTTTGCCTAACTGAGATGCAACCTATACAATAGCGTTTCTCTGAGCAACTAATATGAGTCAAGACAGGGATATGCAGACACCAGAAGAGCCCCAAGATGTAGCCCAATTGGTTGAGGCTGGTAATGCCGCATTGAAAGCAGGCGATTACAATGCTGCAATAGAATATTACAGCCAAGCTCTGGCCATCAACCCTGATGACCATGAAGTTTTGGGCGATCGCGCTGATGCGCGGAATAAATTAGGCGATTATCCAGGGGCAATAGATGATTTGAATGCCGCTATCCAGCTCAAACCAGATGAGCCAGGTTTTTGGTTTATTCGCGGCAATGCGCGGTTTATATCAGGCGATTATCCAGGGGCAATAGATGATTTGAATGCCGCTATCCAGCTCAAACCAGATGGGGCTATTTACTGGAATAATCGTGCTTCTGCGCGTTTTATATCAGGCGATTATTCAGGGGCAATAGATGATTTAAATGCCGCTATCCAGCTCAAACCAGATGAGCAGAATTACTGGTTTGCTCGCGGCAATTTGCGGTATAAATTAGGCGATTATCCAGGGGCAATAGATGATTATACTGCCGCTATCCAGCTCAAACAAAATGACCCTGATTACTGGAATAATCGCGGCGATGCGCGTTTGAAATTAGGCGATTATCCAGAGGCAATAGATGATTATACTGCCGCTATACAGCTCAAACCAGATGAGCCTATTTACTGGTTTGCTCGCGTCTATGCGCGGTCTAAATTAGGCGATTATCCAGGGGCAATAGCTGATTCTACTGCCGCTATCCAGCGCAAACAAGATGACCCTAATTACTGGAATAATCGCGGCGATGCGCGTTTGAAATTAGGCGATTATCCAGGGGCGATAGCTGATTATACTGCCGCTATCCAGCTCAAACCAGATGACCCTGATTACTGGCAAATTCGCGGCTTGGCGCGGATTATATTAGGCGATTATCCAGGGGCAATAGATGATTTTACTCAAGCTATCCAGCTCAAACCAGATGACCCTGATTACTGGAAGATTCGCGGCAATGCGCGGAATCAATTAGGCGATTATCTAGGGGCAATAGCTGATTTTACTGCTGCTATCCAGCGCAAACCAGATGAGCCTGTTTTCTGGTTGATTCGCGGCTTGGCGAGGGTTAATTTACAACACTATGAGCAGGCTATTGCTGATATTGATGCTGCTCTTACCCGCCAGCGTAACTTTGCTAATGCCTGGAAAAACCGAGGATTGATTGCCAGATTATCTGGGTGGGCGATTGGGTCCGTCGCTACCACCTTGCCCCTAGATATGCAAAATCCCCAGTTAGACGAACGGGGAGAGGTGGGGGAATTTGCCTGCTATAAAGAGGGTTTGAAATATTGCCTGCCTGACCAAGACCCAGAAGGTGCTGCGGAGTTGTATCAGGCGATGGGGGATGCTTATCTCTATTGGGGGGATGAGAACTTTTTGGCTCTGATTAGTTATCGGCAAAAAGCCAGTGCTGCTTATGAAAAAGCTCTGCAAATCCTGCAACCGCCAGCACGTTTTTTCCGCCGCTATCTAGAAATCTTGCCCAAACTTTACGATGCCTATATCGCACAAGGGGATAAAATGGATAAAGCCCGCCTTTGTTTGCGCGAAGGAGCGGAGCTATTGCAGCGGTTGCTGGCTGACCCCCAACTCCCGGCTGCAGAGAAACACCGATTGCGAGAACAGGTTGCCAAATTCCACCTAGTGAGCGTTGACAACTTGGTGCAGCAACGAGATAAAGTGGGTGCCTTGGAAGTGGCAGAAGAGAGCAAAAATGCCTGTTTGACTTGGCTGCTATCTGCCTGGAATCAGACAATCCCCCGTCCCACCTACGGGCAAATGCAGCAACTGGTGAATCCCACCACCGCCATGATTTACTGGCACTTCAGCCGTGCGACTCTCACCACTTTTCTGATTAAAGATGGTGCCCCAGAGCCAGAAATCTTGGCTGACATTGTGCCCAACAATCCCACCTCCCAGTCCGCCCTAGAAGACTGGATAACCCAATGGGATAATATTTATAAAGATTACCGCCGCACTGGGGGGGAAAACCACCCCTGGCGGCAGCAAATGCCCGCCCAACTGCAGGACTTAAAGCGGATTCTCCAAATTGACGGGATTGAGCAGTGGTTGCGCCAGAGTACCCACATCAACCGGTTAATTTTAAGTCCCCATCGGGACTTACACCGCCTGCCTTTAGAGACCCTGTTTGATGAGCAATACACTATTGTGCGCCTCCCCAGTGCCAATATGGGATTATCTTTGCTCGACCAACAGCAAACCCAGCTCACCCAGAATAACCTGCTAATGTGGTATCATCCAGACCTGCTATTTTCCCTCCTGGAAGCTGATGCCATTGGTAGTTTATTCCCCACTACTGTTCCCCCCAACGAACCAGGCATCACATCTTTGCAGCAAGCATTGCAGCAACCATACCGCTATTTTCACTTTACCGGACATGGCACCTCTGACCCCTCGATACCGGAACTATCCTGTTTAGAATTAAATCCCCAAGCCAAACTCTTGCTGAAAGATATCGCTAATTTAGATTTGCATGGGTGCGAAGTCTCCACCCTGTCAGCTTGCGAAACTGGCATCACGGGCAACCAAAATATCACTGCTGAATATGTGGGTTTAGCCAGTGCCTTGATGCAGGCGAAAGCTGCGAATGTTGTTAGTACCCTGTGGCGCACTGCTTCCGGCGCCAGTGCGGTTCTGATGGTAGAATTTTACCGCTATTTGTGCCAAGGAATCCCCCCAGCAACTGCCCTCAAGCAGGCCAAAATCTGGCTCCGAACTCGCACCTACCCAGATTTAGCTACCTGGTATCGGGAATTAAAAGCGGAACTCCCCAACAATCGCGACGCCTGCCGAGCTTTGGACATCAACGCCACCAATGCCGAGAACAAAGCTGCTATAATAGGAGGGAAGCATCGCCCTTATGCCCATGAATACTACTGGGCTGGTTTTACGATGACGGGCAACCCATGAACCACTATCAGAAAAACGATTTGCTCGCCTTCCTGTTAGCTCTGGGGGAAGTGGAATCTCTGCCAGAAGAGCTAACCCAGAAGTTAAACGCCTTGGGTGTGGCTTTCCAGCAAAATCAGCTAGAGGGAATCTCAGAAATTCCAGCTTTAGCGGCAATGGATAGCACCCTCTTAGCTGCTTATAACGCTAAACTCCAAGCCTTGATAGCGGCGCAAGCTGAGCTAGAAAGACCTATTCGCCCACCGGAGGAAGAGCCCAGCTATGCAGACCCAGGTTATCTCATAAATAAAGCAGCGGATATTTTCCAGGCTGAAAATATCTCAGAAAAGGCTCAAGATGAGAGGCGAAACATTGACCAGATTCCTGAAGTGTCTATCCTGACAAGACCGATGTAAGGCTGGTAGTCTAGTCCAGTTAATTGCCAGTCCATCCCGTAGGGGCTGCCCCCCGTGGCTGCCCCCAATTCCCCATATTGTTACCAAGATAGACGCGGTGGCTAATGTACACCTGTAACCAGCCCGTGCTATAATCTGGATTTACCTAAATTTATGACTGAGAACATCATTTATCCCAGTATTGACCTATTTGTTTACCAGCTAGCTACAGGTTTGGGGGATGACCAAAAGAAAATTCAGGCCAACCAGGCAGCATTTAAGAACAATTTTAGTCTATGTAATGCTGAAGATATAGAAAAATTAGAGGACGCTATCAACCAAACTGACCGCAAATCCTCTAATCGCGTTGTCACCCCATTTCTCACACCGAAGCATATTCCCCTACGGGAGAAAGAGAAATCAGAGGCAAATGGCGAGCCTGTAGATGGTTATTACTACCCAGTGAGCTTGCTGGAAGAGAGTTATGGTTTGCTTTTTGCGGTTTCTGTGGAAGCGGTTTCTGTGGAAGCGGCGGATAAAATAAAACCGCAGCCTGTAAGCTGTTTTCAGAACAACCTCAAACCACTGCTAGCTAATAAAAACGGAAATTTGGGCAAAACCTGCATTCTTTATGGTTACTTGCCACCAGGGGAAGATGCGGCACAGGTTGCCACCAACATTTATAAAGAATTTATGGGGATAGAGCCACCACCTAGCTGGCAATGGCAACAGCAGTATCAAGGCAACCCAGCTCAAGGCAAACCCAATCAAGGTAAGTTTTTAGGAGGAGAGATATTTGCCGCTTGGGAACCGCCGCGCAATTGGGAGAGTTTGCCGGAATACCGAGGGTTGTATATCATTCTCTATCCTAACCCAGAACCGAATTTGCAAGTTTTACATGCAGCGGCGAAATTATATGATATTTGGCTCCAGCTATTTTGGTTTCAGAATAAAATTATCTGGGCTTATGACAATACCAGGCAACTGAAAAGAAAACTAGAAGGAGATTTTCTGGCGATTAGAGAAACATTTACTAAAATTCAGGAAATAGACACCAAAGACGGTAATCTGGATTTAGGCAGTTTACAGGAGCTAGTCAAGGAAAAGTCAAAAACCATTGCCAGTTATGCGGCCAATCTCAGCCTTATGGAAATTCAGCGGCAAACCCTGGAGATAAACCTGCATAATTGGAAAATCTGCCGTTCACAACTCCAGGCGGAAGCGAAAAAGCTGGGAGAAGAGCAAAAGCTGGGAGAAACTGATCTGAGTTTTTTTGATACATTCACCGAGGTGGTGGAAAATGAATATCTCCAGCAGGTGCAAAAGGATGCGGAGATTTTTAAACCCGGTTTACAGGCTTTGGAAAACTTGATTAATCCTCTGAGCAGCATTGTGGAGTTGACCCAGGCTGAGCGCGATCGACATTTAGAAAAACTCATCGCTGCTGTGGGTATTGGGGTCGGTTCCGCTGGTACTGTCGCCTCTGGTTCCGCCTCATCCATAGAAAAGCTGACGGAACCGATATTTACCCAAACCCAATACCCTGTAATCGTGAAACCATTATATAACGCGGTTTTTGTCGTGTTATTAAGTTATATTGTTGGCAGAATTGCGGGTTATTTGGTGTGGCGGACTTGGGGAATGTCCAGCAAGAAAAGAACATCTACCTAACTTAAAAAGTTGGTATTAACACGATTAATATGGCAAATTACCCCTCAATCCGATCGGGTTGGGTCTCTGATGTATTTATTTTCCCCCAAACTTAATCATATTTTAAGATTAACCATCTGTAAATAGAGGATAATTCAAGTAAAAATACCAACTTAAAAATTAATCTTCTATCCCAACCGATAAGGAAGTGTCAACATGGCAGAATATACATTAACCCCAAATAATGATATCTTTCCCCCAGATACCCTCACCGATATTTTTGGCGATGATATCATTACCGGCTTAGCGGGGGATGATTCCATCGATGGTGGCAATGGTGTGGACTCCGTAGCTGGCGGCGATGGTAATGATACCCTCATCGGTGGTCCCGCTGGCACCTCCACTGTCATCGGTTCCGACACCCTCGATGGCGGTAATGGCATTGACTTAGCAGATTATCTTGGTGCCTCGGGAGCAGTAACTATCAACCTCACCGACGGGACTGCCTCATCTGCACCTGATGTCATCTTTGACCCCATCTCCCAAATACTGATTAGTATTGAGAATGTCCGGGGTTCTAATTTTAACGATACCATTGATGGCGACTCCGGCGATAACATCCTCGATGGTGCGGCGGGGAATGACTCGGTAGCGGGGGGTGCGGGTAATGACATTCTCGCTGGCGGTACGGGTAACAATACGATCGATGGCGGCGATGGTAATGACTGGGTTGATTATCTCAGCAGTCTTTCCAATGTATCAGTTAACCTGGAAACTGGGACAGCTAGTGATATCGAGCAAACTTTATCTGACACCTTAACTAGCATAGAAAATGTCAGGGGTTCTACGTTCGGCGATACCATCTTGGGCAACAGTGGTGATAATATCCTCGAAGGCGGTGGCGGTGCGGATAGTCTCCAAGCTGGTTTGGGAAATGACCTGTATCGGCTGAATAGTAGCAACGCTGGGGGTAGCCAAATTAATGATGCTGGTGGCACTGATACCCTGAATTTCACTGATGATGTGAGTCTCACTCTGGCATCACCCACGGCGGGAATTATAGGACTTGCCCGGGATGGCACTACTTTATTACTAGATACCACCCAAGACGGCATCGCCAACGCCACAGAGGATGTGGCAATTATCGATTTCTTCAATGCCTCCCTACCCGGAGCTGGCAGCGGTTTTATCGAAAGCATTCAAAACCTATCTGGCACCGATATTCTCAGTTTCTTTTTTGGCAGTATCCAGTTTAGCGCTCCCAGTTTCACGGTACAGGAAGATGGCACGGTATTGTCAGCAGTAACCGTTACGCGCACTGGTGGAAGTAGTGGCACAGTCACGGCTACAGTTAATCTCTCTGATGGCACAGCAACGGCACCAAATGATTATGATAATACGCCGTTAACAGTGACTTTTGCTGATGGCGATACGGCAGCTAAAACTGTAACTGTGCCGATAGTGCAGGATACTCTGGTTGAAGGGACGGAAACAGTTAATTTAAATCTGGCTAATGTGACTGGTGGTGCGGTTGTCGGTACTCAGAATACTGCGACTCTGAATATCAATGATGATGATACAGCGCCAGCGGGGACTTTACAGTTTAGCGCCCCGAGTTTTACGGTACAAGAAGATGGCACGGTAGTACAGGCCATAACCGTAACTCGCACTGGGGGTAGTAGTGGTGAAGTGTCGGCTACAGTGAGCCTCACTGATGGCACGGCAACGGCGCCTAGTGATTATGATAATACGCCGTTAACGGTGACTTTTGCTGATGGCGATACGGCGGCTAAAACTGTCGTTGTCCCAGTGGTACAGGATGCTCTGGTTGAAGGGACAGAAACAGTTAATTTAACTCTGGCTAATGTCACTGGTGGTGCGGTTGTCGGTACTCAGAATACTGCGACTCTGAATATCAATGATGATGATACAGCGCCAGCGGGGACTTTACAGTTTAGTGCCCCTAGTTTCACGGTACAGGAAGATGGCACGGTAGTACAGGCCATAACTGTAACTCGCACTGGGGGTAGTAGTGGCGCAGTTACGGCTACAGTTAATCTCGCTGATGGCACGGCAACGGCACCTAGTGATTATGATAATACGCCGTTAACGGTGACTTTTGCTGATGGCGATACGGCGGCTAAAACTGTCGTTGTCCCAGTGGTACAGGATGCTCTGGTTGAAGGGAC
>DVDU01000070.1 GCA_015296065.1 Oscillatoriaceae cyanobacterium M33_DOE_052
CCCCTCTTCCCCCTCTTCCCCCTCTTCCCCCTCCTCCCCGTCACCCCGTCACCCCATAGTCCATTGCCTTCCATCCAAGCTGAGCAGGGCATGAGCGTCAGTGAGGTTGTATTGTAAGGGAGTAATCGTGATGTAGTTGTCACGAATTGCCTGCACGTCGGTGGGGAACTTGTCACCGACGATCGGATCCGGGGCTTGGGGCACATCTTCGAGCAGCTCCCCAGCCAACCAGTAATAAGTTTTCCCCCTGGGGTCGGTTCGCTTCTCGAATATATCCACATAGCGACGTACCCCCTGCCTGGTGATTGTTACCCCAGCAATTTCCTCCCGAGGCACGGCGGGGAAATTGACATTTAGCAAGGTGTTCCGGGGTAGGGGGGACGCCCCTAACTGCTCTAGGAGATGACGAGAGAAGTCCGCCGCCGGTTGAAAGTCGGGATAGGTGTAGCTGGCTAGACTAAAAGCGATACTGGGAATTCCTTCGAGCAGCCCTTCCATCGCTGCGGACACTGTGCCAGAATAGAGGACATCTGTACCCAAGTTTTGCCCTTGGTTGATTCCCGCCAATACCCAGTCCGGGCGGGTATCCAGTAGCGCCCACAAGGCCAGCTTGACGCAATCCGCCGGGGTGCCGGAACAGGCCCAGGCTTTCACTGTGGGGGCAAATATCGATTCTACGATTTGGGCGCGAATCGGTTGGTGAAGGGTGAGACCGTGACCGGTGGCCGATCGCTCCTGATCCGGGCAAACTACCGTCACCTCGTGACCGGCTCTGGCTAGGGTATCCGCTAAAACCCGCACCCCTAAAGCAAAAACACCATCATCGTTGCTAATTAAAAGTTTCATTATTAGTCCTTGACAATTGACAATTGATAATTGACAATTAATAATTATCAATTATCAATTATCAATTATCAATTATCAATTAATTTTATAATCTAGGGGCTCGCAAAAAGCCTCGGCTCCGGTTTTCCACACGTAAATTGCCACTGGTGCCAGTAACAACCCTGGACATACCCGCGCTTCTGCCAGAGCATCCACTGCCAGGTTAATGTTTTCTTGTAATAATTCCTGTTTGACCAAACTCTGGCAAATGGCGGGGCGGCACCTTTTGGCTAAGCCTTCTAACCAACGATCGGACGTGTCGGGAGTCATTCCAGCTTGAATGGCCAGTGCAATGGCGGCATCTTCTAGATCTCCCTCACAGGCTTCGATTTCATCTAAGGCAGCGATCGCCAAGCGTCTCACCTTCAGGTCTGCGCCATCAGAACTCAACTGGGAGCGAACGCGGTCAATTTCAGCCGGAGTCAGGATAACACTCATAAAGATAGCATTCGTGCGGTACTATTAGACTAAATCAATTTTGTCATTAGTCCATGATAATTGATAATTGATAATTGATAATTGATAATTGACCAAGGACAAATGACCAAGGACAAATGACATCTGTTCAACTCACCGACTTAGAGAAGCAATTACAGGAACTGGACTCGGAGTCCGCTGTAGCGATCGCCGCTGCCACCACCTTGGAGCAGCTAGAACAGCTCAGAGTTGCCTACCTAGGCAAAAAAGGTCAGCTAGGACTCATCCTCCGGGGGATGGGTCAATTGCCGCCGGAAGAACGCCCCCGCATTGGTGCCCTCGCCAACACGGTTAAAGAAGCACTCCAAAGCCACCTAGAGCAGCGCCAAAGCACATTACAAAGTGCCCAGATTGAATCTGCGCTAGCGGCGGAAACCATAGACGTATCGATGCCGGGAGTACAACGTCCCCAGGGACGGATTCATCCCCTCAATGGCGTCATCGATCGCGTCGTGGATATCTGCGTCGGTTTGGGCTACACTGTGGCCACCGGGTCGGAAATGGAGACGGATTACTACAACTTTGAAGCCCTCAACACCCCCGCCGACCACCCGGCTCGGGATATGCAGGACACCTTTTACCTGCCTGACGGCAACCTCCTGCGGACCCACACCTCCTCGGTGCAAATTCGCTATATGGAATCCCACACACCGCCCCTGCGTATTGTCGCCCCTGGGCGAGTTTACCGCCGGGACACCGTGGATGCCACCCACTCCGCCGTATTCCACCAAATCGAACTATTAGCCATCGATAAAGGTCTCACTTTTACCGACCTCCAAGGCACTATCAAAGAATTTCTGCGCCAGATGTTCGGCGAAGTGGCCATCCGCTTCCGCCCCAGTTACTTCCCCTTCACCGAACCGTCTGCTGAGGTTGATGTCCAGTGGCAAGGACGCTGGCTGGAAGTTTTAGGCTGCGGGATGGTGGACCCGAATGTCCTCAAAATCGTCGGTTATGACCCAGAAGTATATACCGGCTTCGCGGCGGGTTTCGGTGTGGAGCGGTTCGCGATGGTACTGCATGAAATCGACGATATCCGCCGCCTCTATACCAGCGATTTACGGTTTTTACGCCAGTTTTAAGCGGACTCTTTCCGGGCGAAACCCAACGAATTGGCTAACAGTTGGGTCGCCTCTGCTGCTGGCTTTGGTTTGCTGAACAAAAAGCCCTGAACTTGCTGGCAGTGGAGGCGGCGCAATACTTCTAGCTGTTCGATCGTTTCCACGCCTTCGGCAATAACGCGCAATTCTAATCCTAATCCTAGGGCAATGATGGCGGAAGCGATCGCCAAATCATGCCGGTCAACCGTTAAATCCCGCACAAAAGCCCGGTCTAATTTCAACGTGTGGAAGGGAAAGTTTTTTAAATAATTCAGCGAGGAATAGCCAGTACCGAAATCATCCATCGATAGATGCACTCCCATCTGCGCCAACGATCGCAGCACGGTTTTCGTCACAGTCATATTCCTCATGGCAATGGTTTCGGTAATTTCTAGCTCCAAAAAACAAGGCTCTAAGCCGGTTTCTGCCAACACCCGCGCCACCATTTCCACCAAGTCCGGTTGCTCAAATTGGCGAGCCGACAGGTTCACCCCCATCCTGATTTTTGCCAACCCCGCCTCCTGCCATTCCTTCGCTTGCTGACAGGCAACTCTCAGCACCCATGCCCCGATCGCCACAATCAGCCCCGTCTCTTCCGCCAAAGGAATAAAAGTAGCCGGAGACACCAAGCCCAGCTCCGGGTGTTCCCACCGCACCAAGGCTTCCATCCCAGTCACCTCTACCGTTTGGATATCCACTTGTGGCTGATAATAAACCACAAATTGATTACCCGCCAAAGCCGAGTGCAAGTCATTTTCCAAAGCCAACAACTGCGACGCCTGGGAATTAATCGCTGCTTGGTATAGCTGATAAGCACATCGCTGCTCTTTCGCCCGATATAAAGCCGCATCAGCATTGCGCATCAGAGTTTGCAGCTCCTTACCATCATGCGGATATACCGCGATCCCAATGCTGGTAGTCACATGCAATGCCTGTCCCGCCACATCAAAAGCACTCTTAAAAGCAGCGAGAATACGTTCGGCGATATGAGTAGCATCTCGGGGCGAATTGATTTGAGGTAGCAGCAGAGTAAATTCATCTCCCCCCCAGCGAGCTAGGGTGTCTCCCGGACGCAAACAAGCTCTAATGCGTGCCGCCACTTTTTGCAGCAATTCATCCCCAACCGTATGTCCCAAAGTGTCATTAATTGTCTTAAAGCGGTCTAAATCTAAAAACATCACCGCCACCATTTTATCCGCCGCCGCCGCCATTGCCGCCGCCGCCATCCGGTCATATTCCACCCGGTTGGGCAACCCCGTGAGCTGGTCGTAAAAAGCTAAAGCCGTGATTTTTGCTTCGGCCTGCTTCTGTTCTGTGATATCGCGAATCGAACCTTCATAGGCGATCGTCTTACCCCGGCCATCTTGCAGCACAACCGGCGTATTCCGCACCCACCGCACCTCACCATTTTTACAGATAATCCGGTGTTCTAAAGGGTATGCTCTCCCCTCCAAGCATGCGATCCCCTGCTTTGTCACAGCGGCCAAATCCTCTGGATGTACCATTTTATGCCACAGTTCAGGGTCTGCCGCATATTCTGCAGAAGTGTAGCCCGTGACAGCAACACATCCAGGCCCGTGGTGAGTCGCCAATACCTGCCCATTCTCCACCTTCACCGTATAAACATAATCGGTCACAGACTCCAACAGTAATTTATATCGCTCTTCACTCTCCCGGAGCGCTGATTGAGCCAAGACTCTCTGGGTAATATCCCGAAAACTCCATACCCTGCCTGCATCTTCCCAGCCACAGCGTCGGGGTTGGGAATAACGCTCAAACACGCGACCGTCTTTAAATTCCAGAATATCAAAGCTCGAAGCATCGGGGTTTTCGTACAACTCCCAGACTTTGGCCACAAACTTCTCTGGTTCTTGCAACTGCTCCATGACAAAAGTCAAAGCCTGATTGTCATCATGCGTCTCTAAGATTGACTTGGGAATCCTCCACATTTCGGCAAACTTATGATTATAGAGGGCGATTTTGCCCTGACTATCTACGACGAGGATGCCATCGGCTGTGGATTCCAGGGTGGCTCGCTGTAAAGACAGGGATTGCTGTAAATCTTCCTGCACCTGCTTCAGTTCAGTGATATCCAAACCTGTCCCCAGTATAGCTATTTTATGCTCGAATTTAATCCACCTAACCGTTAAATTTAACCAACGAATATCACCATTTTTGGTGACAATTCTAATTTCCTCTTGCCAGGTATTACCGCTGGGCAAATCTCCCCAAAATCCTTGGCGGTCAATAATTTTTTTGACGAGATTTCGCTCTTGGGGATGGATTAGCTCTAAAAAATCCATCAATAATAGCTCTTCTCTGTCGTAGCCGCTGATGAGAGCCATTGCGGGATTAACGTATCGCAGCTCTCTGCCGTGGCTGATAAATGTGGCTGTGGGCACTGTTTCAGCCAATAATCGATATTTTTTTTCGCTTTTGCGTAATTTTCGGTCTAATTGCTTTTCTATCTCTAGGGAGCGGCTGATTTTTAATTTGGTTCTATTTGAAGCAATATGATTTCTGCGCCCAGATTGATCAGGATAATTTTTTTTCTCAGGGATTAATCGAGATTTTTGGGGCTCGGATAATTGGGGGGTGTTTCTTGCCAAATTTGCTGAATTCTTTCGGCATTTTTTCTTGGGGGATGTGGGAGTCAGCATAAAAAATATTTTTTTTAAACAATCGGTTCTCTTCAGGCTCCGGGATGAATACTGCTGGGCTAACAGGGGTTCTGGTTGAATCAGATTGGTGATTATCCCCTCCCAGAATTTCCAGAGTATCTGGTTAAATTTTGATAAAAAATGCGCTGAATAATTCGCCAGCTTGATTATCGGCTCTAGCACGGCACGCCGGAGATTCTGGCTCAGGTTTAAGCATACTTTTCGGTGTTCTGGCATAGCCGGTCCTTTCATCCCTAGTAATTACAGGGTTTTTCTTGATAATATGGAGTGGCCGCTCAATTTTGTCCTTAGTCCAAAGTCCTTTGGTAGCGGCGAGCAAGCGAATCGCCGGTTGGTAGGGGCGAGAAAGCGAATCGCCCGTACAAGTGACAAAAACGGTATGTTCCCTAGTTGTTTCATGCCACTACGCCTGTTTTTTTAAGATAAAATATCCGCAGGCATTTAAGCATCCGCAATTTCTGGGAAATAGGAATTGCGGGAATCCCCGTATTCACTACGGATGTGTTACTCCCGTGATTTTTCGGATGGGCAGTATGGGTCTTCCGGGCGGCACTGAGCCCGATCGGAGGAGGAGAGCTATACTTTCATTCTACAATCTTTGCTCGCCATTCCCCTGGTTAGCGGTGCTGATGTCTTGGCGATTTGCACGGAGCTGGGGTTCCATCTCGGTGATTTCCCCAGGATCGATGTTGATTGGCGGTGGCTAGGAAACTGAGTATTCTTGACACTCTAGGGCCACATGGAGTTCATTGGTCAGTGTGATTAGCTCGGATGCTTGCAAACTCATCACGGCTCTGTAGAGTTGGTAGTTATCGCGACCTTTTTCTTTGACACGGTACAGTGCGAGGTCGGCATTTTTCATTAGGGTTTGGGCGTCGTTACCGTCGTCGGGGTAGAGGGCAATACCCAGGCTACCGCTGATGTAGAGTTCGTGTCCTTCAATGATTAAGGCGGGCCGCAGGACTTCGAGGATTCGATCGGCGATATGGGTGGCGTCTTCTTGGCTGAGCAGGCCCTCGAGGATGATGATGAATTCGTCGCCACCCCAACGCACGATCGTATCTTTTTCCCGGAGACAGCGGCGGAGGCGATGGGCGGCTTCTTTGAGGAGTCGATCGCCGATCGCATGTCCGAGACTGTCATTCACCAGCTTAAACCGGTCTAGGTCCAAAAACATCACGGCTACTTTTTCCCCAGTGACTCTGGCGGTTTCCAATGCTTGGGGCAGATATTCTTCCAGTTGTTGCCTGTTGGGCAACCCGGTGAGGGCGTCGTGATATGCTTGGTGCCGAATGGCTTGATCTTGATGATAGCGGTCTAAGGCGGCGCCGATGCTGTTGGCGATCGCCGCTAAAATCGATTCCTCACTTTTCGACCACCCCGATGCTGAGTGGCCCGGTGTGGGGGAAACTTCTACAGATAATTCCTCGGCTTCTGTGTCGATCGCCAATAGGTTCTCCGTTGGCGGTATGGTGGCACAGAAATCAGAAATCAGGTTTCTGGCTTCAAACCCCACGTAACCCATTAAGTTGCCATTAACAATCATCGGCACCATCAACACCGATAAATCTTCCCGGCATTCCTGAAACCGGGTTTCTAGCGGTGGTAGCACCGAGTCATCAGATTGATGGGGTGCCACGGCTGCGGTTTCTCGGCGGAAGATGACTGGGGAGCCTTTGACTAAAGCTGAGTACAGTCGATCGGTTAAAATTACGCCAGACTCGACGCCTGTTTCTTGCTCTAGGGGGATGGTGGTACTGCTTCCACCCACACCGGCTCGCCACTCAAACTGCATTTCCAAATCCCCCACATAGCCGTCCTGGTGAGGTTTCTTGGCGCAGACATACACCCTTTCCACCCCCGCCGCTGCGCCCAAGGTCGCTAAAGCCTTTTGCACGGCTTCCGCACTCCGCTGCTCCACTAGCAGGTAATTCATCGCCTCCGCCACACCCTGTAACAAACTATCCCGTCGTTGCAGTTGCGCCTCTGTTACCTTGCGCTGGGTAATATCCACCACTGTCCCTTCATAGCACAGCAGCTCGCCATTGCTATCCTTAATGGCGCGAGCGTTCTCAGAAATCCAGATTTTTGTCCCATCTTGCCGATATATCTGGGACTCAAACCCCCACACGGCATCGTTTTCTTGCAGCAATTGCTGGAACTGGACCCGCCGAGACGGCTCTACATAGAGCTGGTGTTGAATATCTTTTAAATCTTCCATCAGCGCCTCGGGGGTGGCATAACCGTAGATGCGGGCGAGCATGGGGTTGGCGCTGAGGTAATGTCCGTCAGGAGTGGTTTGGAAAATCCCCTCTACGGAGTTTTCAAAAATGCTGCGATATTTTTGCTCCGCTTGACGTAAGGCGGCTTCTACCTGCTTCAGTTTAATCAGGGCGCCGAGCTGGGTAGAAATAGCCAGGACGATATCTACCAGCCGTTGGTCTTCATCTCTAGAAGCACTTTTGAAGAATACCAACACTGCCAGCACCTGTTCGCCTTCTAAGATGGGTACGGCTAATGCGGCTTTGATGCCTGCTGTTTTCGCCAGTTCGGTGCGGTGGAATATCTGTGGTGATAGTCGGGAAACGTCTTGATGCCACTCTGGCTGTTTGGAAACCCACACCCGACCGGGAATGCCTTGGTTAGGCAGAAATGTAAATGATGCGATGGTATTTTTAAAGTTTGCCAGGATGGGACTTTCACCCCGGTAACTGGCGGCGATACAGCACAGGTGCGCCCCATCAACGCTGGGCAGCCATGCTTCCCCATAGTCCCAGTCCGTCGCCTCACAGACTCGCTCCATCGCGGTGGCGATGCAGGTGTGAAAATTGGGAGCGGCGGCAATATCTTGGGTGATGGTGGCGAGTAGTCTTACTTCGGCTTGGGCTTGTTGATTCTGGGGCTGCCGTAGCAGGCAGATTACCAGATTGGGTTTGTCGGACCGGGTGGGCAGCTTCAGAATTTTGGCTTTCAGTTTCTGCACCGAAACGCTTCTGGGGTATCCCCGCCCAGATAGCTGGAGATGGGATGCTTGCTCTACCCAGATTTCTCCTTCTACTGGCTCCCCCGTCTGCACTCCGTGATACAGATGTACCCACAGTTGTCCGGCGATCGCTTTGGGCAGGCACTCTCGCAGCAGCAATCCCTTTACCTCTGGGGTGTGGCAGATGAGCATTTCTCTGGCGGCGCGATCGGCGGCGATAAACCTAAAGTTGGTCTCCATTGGTAGGGGAGAATGGCCATGAGACCCTAGGCCACTGGTTTCTACTGCCAGTAGCGCGATGCCGTCTGACCCCTGCTCTAACATTGACCAAAGGGGTGCAGCCTCTGGGTCGATTTCGTCGGCATACGGTTGTTGACCCAGATGCTGGGAGCTGGTGGGGAGGGACATAGGCTGCTGTGGGCTATGTTGGCGCAATTATTGTTTTCTTAATCGCTTCTTAAACAATTTAGTCTATTCTCACCCGAAATTCTGCATCCTATGACACAGAAATTGAATTATGATTCAGCTTTGATATTTTTTACCGAAATATAAATCTGCACATGGTCACTTGTCCCTTGTCCCTTGTCCCTTGTCACTTGTGAAAGTACAAAGGACAAATGACAAAGGACAAAGGACAAGTATGTGTAGCAGCCGCTCTCTATCTGGCTTTACAAAAAATTACAAATATTTCCTCAATATTTTCCCAAATACTCTTGCCAAAAGTGATGTTTTGTGTTAAGAGTCTTTATGACTGGTGAGAAGTGCGGCAATTATCGCAGTGACCACAGGCCAGATTTTGACTAAAGCCAAAAGCTCGCAATAAATACTGCCACCTACATTGGCGGGTATAAAGGTAATCTACTATCTGTTTGGCGGGGTCAAAATGTGGTTTGTCGGACTGTTTGCCCAGGGGGGCGCCCAAAATTTGATAATGAAAGGGGTCTCGCCATTCCAAAACCCCAGCACTGTGCAGCAGGGAAAGGGCTATAGGAGCGTCGGGAAACTCTTGTGTTAGCTTTGTTAAGTTCCCAGTCTGGGGGAGTTTTCGCCCTAACTGTCTGGCTCGCTGCATCAACTGCCCCTGCTGTCGGTTTAACAACTGCCACCGCTGGCGATCGGCTGGCTCCAACAGTCCCGTGGGTTCGCTCGCCAGAGTCAGGGCGATCGATGGTTTCCCATCCCTCCCCGCTCGCCCCGCTTCCTGTACATATTCTGATAGCATTCCCGGAGCCTGATAGTGAACCACCCATCGCACATTTGGTTTGTTCACCCCCATGCCAAAAGCAGAAGTACAAACCACAAATTGTAATCTATCCCCCAACCAGGCTTGTTCGATGCGCCTGCGGTCTGGGGCAGTCAAACCGGCGTGATATGCGGATGTATGATAACCTTGTTCTCGCAACCACGCCGCCAGGTCTTCGGTTTCTTGGCGCGATCGGGCATACACCAACCCCGATGTTTTCCCCTGTGTGCCAATAAACTTTAACAACTGCTGGCGCCTTCCCCTCGGAGTCCACACCGTTTTTACCGCCAAATGTAAATTACCACGATAAACACTCAGCAAAAACTTTTCTGGTCGCTGCAACTGCAACACCTTTTCTATGACCCGCAACGCTTCTGGGTCTGCAGTGGCGGTAAAAGCCGCGATACTGATTTTTGTCCCCGGTGGTTTACTGGCCAGTAAAGCTCTTCGCACCGCTCCCAACCGGCGATATGCTGGCCGAAAAGTCTCACCCCATTGTACTAGGCAATGCGCCTCATCGAGAATTATCCCGGTAATTTGCACCTGTGGCGCGGATAAACATTGCCAAACCACCGGTGACAGCAGGGTTTCTGGCGATAGATACAACAGACGCAACCGGTTTTGCTCAATATGGCGCAAAGTTTGCAATCTTTGCTTTTTATCGACTTCCCCGTGGAGCAACTGCGCTGGGAGCTGTAGTTGGCGCAGTTCCTGCACTTGATTTTCCATCAATGCCACCAGGGGTGACACAACTATAGTTAAACCGCCACGCAATAAAGCTGGGAGCTGAAAGCAAATAGACTTGCCCCCACCGGTGGGCATTACCACGATAGCATCTTGTCCCGTGAGGAGGCTAAAAGCGATTTCGCCTTGGGGGGGTCGAAAATCTTCATAGCCCCAGATGCGGCGAAATTCCGATCGCAGTTGCCCCATCAATTTATCTACTGTGTCGGAAACATCAGAATTTTGCACGATCGTCCCGAGTTGGATTATGATAGGAAAATCATTTAAGCCTGAAATTGGGCTGAAGCCCTACTACGAGCCTGAAATTGGGCTAAAGCCCTACTAAGAACCGAAGAAAGAGGGCTAAAGCCCTACTACGAACTGAAGCAAGAGGGCTAAAGCCCAATTACGAGCCTGGAGGTTTGGGGAGGGGTTAGCATGGAATTAGAAATTATTGCCCATCGCGGTTTTTCTGCCGCCGCACCGGAAAATACCCTTGCTGCTTTCGCCGCCGCGATCGAGCATGGTGCTGACGCGATCGAGCTGGACGTACAGCTCACCGCCGACGGCATCCCCGTAGTCATCCATGACAGTAAATTAAAGCGCACTACCGGCACCAAAGGCAAGGTTTTCAAAAAAAATCTCTCCGACCTCAAACAACTCGATGCTGGTGCATGGTTTCACCCCCAATTCTCCGGCCAGCAAATCCCCACCTTAGCAGAAGCCTTACACAGTGCCTCTGGCATCCCCAAACACATTTATTTAGACGTGAAAACCAATGGCGACTGGCCAGATATAGCCATAGCCAATCTCCTAGACACTATCTTAACCCGCCACACAGAGGCTAAATGCGTGATTGCTTCTTTTAATCATCAGTTTGTCGCACAAGTCCGCCAGCAAGACAGCGGCCAAAAGGTAACGATCGGCTATTTAGTCGCCACCCGTTCCGCCTACAAATCCCAACTGCCCAAAGCCGCCGCCGCCGGTAATGCCGTGATGATGAGCGAATATCGCGTTTTATTAAAATACCCCTCCCTGGTAGCAGCCAGCCACAACCTCGGCGTTGACGTAGTAGCCTGGACCGTAGATAAACCCAAACACTTTCAACGTCTATTAGCCATTGGCGTCAACCGCATAATTACCAATACTTTACTGCCGCCATCTGCTCAATAATTCTCACCTAGATTGTGCTGCCACAAACATGAAAATTTCTTTGGCCAAACTTGCAGTTATTTGGCAGGTAGCAAGTAAAAATATCTGGCTATTGGCAACATTGAGTTTCACCCTAATTACTCTAGCTGGCTATTTCGGCAAACTTCACTTCATTTTAGAACAAACATCCCATTTGCGGCTGCACTATCTTCTTGTCAATATTTGCCTGATGGTGGTATTATTATGGTTAGCGCGTCAAGCAAAAATTGCGCTAGCTTTCTGTGCTTTCTGTCTGGTGATTAACCTAGCTGAGATAGTCCCGTGGTATCTGCCTCTATGGGGAAACAACCCCAGTATGACTGGGCAAAACTTGCGGGTGGTAGCGTCCAATGTGCTGCGCAGTAATATAGATTACTCTAGAGTCATATCCTGGGTAAGGCAAGAACAGCCAGACTTAGCAGTTTTCTTAGAAATTCATAATGATTGGTCTAGAGAGTTAGAGAAAGTTAAAGATATTTTACCTTACTCTTTATCATACCCTCAAGATGGTTATTATGGCGTCGCTATCTACAGCAAACTGCCCCTAGAAAATGGTATATATCAAGAATTTGGCGTTAAAGGAATTGTGAGTATTGTCGCCGATGTCACGGTGAGAGGCAAAAAAGTTACAGTTATCGGCACCCATCCCGCTGCACCCCTGAAAGTCAAGTATTTTCACTGGCGCAATATCCAATTAGGAGAAATGAGCCGCTATGTGAGCCAGCTTAATCAGCCTACCATCGTGATTGGCGATTTGAATATCACGATGTGGTCTCCCTATTATAAAGATTTTATTGCCAGTACGGGGATGCGCAATGCTCGCAAGGGTTTTGGGGTGCAACCCACATGGTACAAGAAATCACCGATTTTTGCCATTCCTCTCGACCATTGTTTGGTTAGCCCAGAAATTCAGGTATTAAACAGTGGGGTAGGGGATAATGTGGGTTCAGACCATCTGCCGATAATTGTCGATTTAGCGATTAATTAGAATATGTCATTTGTCCTTGGTCATTTGTCCTTGGTCTCCATCCCCCCATCCCCCCTTTGAAAAGGGGGGGGGGAGGAGAGATTATGCAGCGGCTAGTTGCTGGCTGACAAAATCCCAATTGACGAGACTATTGAGGAAGGTCTGAACGTAATCAGGACGCCGGTTTTGGTAGTCTAGATAGTAGGCGTGTTCCCAAACATCGATCGTGAGTAGGGGAGTTTGACCATTGGTCATGGGGTTTTCGGCGTTTAGGGTTTTGACCACTTTGAGGGTGCCGCCATCCTTAACGAGCCATGCCCAACCGCTGCCGAATTGGGTGCCAGCGGCGGTTTTGAGGGCGGCGATGAAGTCATCGAAGCTGCCAAAGTCGGCGTTAATTTTGGCCGCCAGGTCCCCGCTGGGGGTGCCGCCGCCGCCCGGTTTCATGCACTGCCAATAAAAACTGTGGTTCCAAACCTGGGCAGCGTTGTTGAAAATGCCTGCTTTGGCGGCGTCGCCTGCAGTGGCTTTGATGATTTCTTCGAGGGATTTGGTGGCCAGGTCCGTGTCTTTTACCAAGTTGTTGAGGTTGGTAACGTAAGCATTGTGATGCTTGCCGTGGTGGAATGACAGGGTATTGGCGGTGATGTAGGGTTCGAGGGCGTCTTGGGCGTAAGGTAGTGCTGGAAGTTCAAAAGCCATTGCGTTCTCTTCTCTCTAGATGTTTCACGCTTCGAGATAGATGATACCACATAGGGGGGGCAGAAGAAAGGGCGCTACTTCAGGCATGGAGTAAGGACGACTCTGTGACTTTTGTGCCGTTGGTCTCTCTCCTCCTTGGTGTTATTGAAGATAGAATCAGAAAAAATGCAAAATCCGATCCAACAGAAGGGCCAAGAGCTTCTAATTCCCATTCTCAATCAAGTGGATAATGCCGTTGCCTTGTTTGACCAATCGGGACAGCTAGTTTTGTTTAATGAGAAATTCCCCCTGCTGTGGGGGCTAGAACGAGATTGGCTTGAGGAGTTGCCGCCTTTTCCAGAGATTGTGGCGGTGGTGGTGGCCAGGGGATATTGGTCTCATCACCAGGCAGAATCTCTGGAGGTGGCTTTTGCCCAGACGGCGATTGGCAGCCCTCGGTTATGTGTGGAGCAAACCGATGGCATCAGTTTGCAGGTGGATATTACGCCTACTTCCGATGGGGGAAGGTTGTTGATATTCCGGGATATTACGGAGCATCAGAGGTCACAGGAGAACTTGGAGGGGGAGCTGCGACGCTTGCGGTTTTTGCTGGGGCTGACGGAGCTGTTGCAGGCGAGTGGGGATTTGCTGTCGATCGGCCAGTTTGCCTTGACTTATTTGGTGCAGGCGATGAATTCTGCTTTTGGGGATGTGAAGGTGATTGAGGGGGAAGGGAGCGATCGCCACGCCGGAGCCCTCACCAATCAAATTTCCAGCACTTTCATTGCCACCTACGGGAAACCAGCGGTAGGGGAGCTGGAAGCCTTGCTGCATCAGGGTATCCCCTACGGTCAAGGTTTGCTCTGGGAGGTGGTGGAAACCGGAGAACCTCTATTCGTGGAAGATTACCACAAGCACCCCAAAGCTGTACCGGGATTTCGCCATCCTGGTATCGGCCAACTGGGCATTTTTCCGATTCCCGCTACTACTGGCCGGATTCTTGGGGTTCTGACATTGGAATCGCGCAGTTTGCAAAAACTCCAAGAAGCGCCCCAACAAGATATGCTTTTAGCGGCTTGTCGGATGCTGGGAGCGGCGATCGAGCGAGCCCAAGCTCAGGAAAACCTGCGCAAAACCAATCAAGACTTAGAGCGAGCCTCTCAGCTCAAATCTGAGTTTCTCGCTTCCATGTCCCACGAACTGCGTACCCCTTTAAATGGCATTTTAGGATTTGCCGACTTGCTGCAGCGGCAAATCGCGGGCCAGCTCAACCGTCGTCAGATCAACCAGGTGAAGGCGATCGAAAAAAGCGGCCAGCATCTGCTCGAACTCATTAACGATATCCTCGACCTCTCGAAAATCGAAGCTGGCAAAGCAGAGCTACAGCTAGAAAGCATCTCCATCCAAGACTTATGCAGTAGCTGCCTGAAAATGATTCAGCCGCGAGCCGCCCAAAAAAAGCTGGCGTTATCTTTAGAGCTAGATTATCGCCTGAATCGGGCCAGTCTCGACGAACGCCGGGTCAGACAGATGCTGGTGAATTTGCTCTCTAATGCGGTGAAGTTCACGCCGGAAGGGGGTAAGGTGAAATTAAGTGGCAAACTGGGATTTGGCCTGGATATGGAAGGAGATTTCCGCCCGGATTGCTCGCCGGTGAGCCCCACCAGTCCTTATCTATGTTTGGAAGTCCAAGATTCGGGGATTGGCATTCCCGAGGACAAGTGGCATTTACTATTTAGACCTTTTCAGCAGGTTGACTCTTCTCTTTCTCGTCGCCATGAGGGCACTGGTTTGGGTTTGGCCCTAACGAAGCGGTTAGCAGAACTGCATGGGGGGACGATTTCTTTTCAGTCGGGGTTAGGGTTGGGGAGTGTGTTTCGGATTTGGTTGCCCCTGACGGACACCTTGATGGATGAGGAGCTGCTGGTTGATGAGGCTCCCCTACGCAACCGGGGCGATCTGGGCGATGGGGAAGAAATGCCGAGAGACTCCGCCGACCAACGAGAATTCGCGGGGCGGATTTTGGTGGTGGAGGATCAACCTTCTAATCAGGTGTTGGTGACGGAGCTGCTAGAATCTTCTGGCTATGAGGTGGAGCTGATTTGCGATGGCCAGACAATGATGGCGGCGATTTCCTCACCCTTGGTGACGGGGAAAAATTTGCCTGATTTGGTGCTGATGGATATTCAGCTCCCCGGCGTGGATGGGTTGGAGTTGATCCGACAGATGAAGGCGCATCCCCTATGGCGTGTTGTCCCAGTGGTGGCGGTGACGGCGATGGCGATGCCAGGAGACCGGGAGTTATGCCTGGGTGCTGGTGCGATCGCATATTTGAGCAAACCACTGAATCTTGACCAACTGCTAACGCTGGTAGAATCTTTATTAATTTCCAACTCCACTGTCAATCAAGAACCACTTTAGCCCCAACCCGCTCACTTTATCGTGCGGGCGTCCCCGCCCGCTTGTGGGCATCTCCACCCGCTTTTGCTATCTTGATTTTCCCCGCGCGGAACCCCTCCCCGTGGGTCGCCTATGGCAATAGCGGTTTAATGACAAATTTAACGGCCCTGTGCCTCTGAGTACGGGGCTGCTATCTGAATTTCTAGAAATTTAAACTATCACTAACTCGGCTGGTAAGCAGGGTAGAAATAGGTTAAGCGAAATCTTTCTTAATCCAGAAAACACGATCTATATCTATAATAGATATAGTTACAATAATCCAGATGCTGAGGCTGCAAAAGATGTGGATAGTAAAAATGCTGTCCCGTTTCTCGTGGTGAGCATAAAGATTGTGAAGCAGGCTGTCAGCCTGCTTGTTATTATGAACAAACTGATGCTATGGAAGCGGGCGCTTATGCCCGCGCTACGAGCGATTGGGGGAGGGAGACCAGCAGCGGCTCTGGGCCGTTTGCCCCCACGGGTACGGACGATCGCGATGACTTCCCAGATCTGTGGCTACGCCGTCCTAGTGGCCGTGGTCTTGTGCTGGCAAAGTCTGGCTGCCCGTGAGGAGCAGCTCCTACACCAGGAAACTACAGAGCCAGCGGCAAAGGTCCGCCAGCAACTTCGCCCGGAGGTTCCAGAACGAATCGTTACTCCCGCCAAAATCCCCGGTTATGGCATCGCCATCTGGGATGTTTCAGTGGCAATATACAGCCAAACTCCCACAATCAAACCGTCACAGTATGTGGAAGAAGTCCCAATCGAATTTTATGGAGTTGATTGGCGCTTACAAGTATGGCCGTTGCCGGAAACAATCAAAAAACAGCGCCAAATCCTCCCCAAAAGCTTATGTTTATTGGGAGGATTTGTGGCCTTATGGCTGGTTTTATCCGCCACAAAAGTGCAGAGTCATCCTGACCATAAAACCACCGTCATAGACCAAGACGAAACAATCACCTCCGAACCGGAGGGAGGCGTTGCCTCTGGTAAAGACCAGAGTGCTGCCCCTGTGTTGATGACCACAGATGAAAAACAGACAGCAGAACTAATCAGAATTAATGAAAAACTGCGCCACGAAATCAATGCCAGAGGACAATTAGAGGAAGCACTCCTAGAAAGTGAAGCCGTCCTCGCTGGTATCCTGGATAATGCCGATGACGCGATTATTTCTGTGAATGAAGCCCAAAACATTACCCTCTTTAACCAAGGGGCAGAAAAAATTTTCGGCTATAGTGCCGATGAAGTTCGGGGCAAACACATCAAGATCATTTTGCCGGAAACCTTGCAGGAAATCTACTACCAAGAAGCCGGGGAGGGGGGGAATGGGGGACGGGGGGGGAGTGTGGGAAGTGTGGGGAGTGTGGGGAGTGTGGGAAGTGTGGGAAGTGTGGGGAGTAATCTTCCCCCTCCTCCCCCTCTTCCCTCTCTTCCCCCTCCTCCCCCTCTTCCCCATCCCCCCCCATCCCCCCTCCGGGGACGCTGGGGGCGAGAAATCTTCGGACGCCGCCAAGATGGCAGCCAATTCCCGGCGGAAGCCTCGGTGTCTCTGTTGCAATTGGGAGAGAAACGGATATTTACAGTGATTCTGCGAGATATCACGGAACGCCTTGCTGCCGAAATTGCCCTCGAAGAAAGCCAAACTCGCCTGAAGTTGCTCAATAGTATCGCTACGAGCGTTACTTCGGGAATGTCGGTAGAGCAGGTTATTTCCATGACTCTGAAGCAGATGAGTGAGTATTTCCCCAGTTTGCGGGTTGCCTATGCCACGATTAATGAAACTGGCTATTTGAAATGGCTTTATTCTATAGAGCCCCCGGGGATGCCTTCTTTAAATGGTTTGGGGATGGATCTCACGGCGGCACCTCAGCTTTGGCAATATTTGAATCACGGTGTGGTGAATGCTGTAGCAGATTTGCGCCAAGATTCTCGACTGGCTGCACTAGGAGATGTTTTCTCTGCTAATGGCACTCGGGCTTTTTTACATGTGTCTTTACCGCCCCATGCGGTTTTGGAGGGTTTGCTCTGCTTTCACTCCCCGGCTGTGCGGGAGTGGAGCCAGTATGAAATTTACCTTTTGAAGGATGTGGCGGATTATCTGGCGGTGGCAATTAATGAGGCTCGGGCACAGCAAGAGCGCTTTGAGGCGAAGGAAGAATTACTGCGGCAATCCGAGGCTAATCGTGCTTTTAGTGCTAATCTGAAGCAGTTGCACCGTCTGAATACTACCAATTATCAGAATCTCCCATCTTTGTTTGAAGATTATCTGCAAACGGGATGTAAAATTTTCCATGTATCTGCGGGGGCGATCGTTAAAAATAATGGCATTTCTCCTGAGCCGGTTCACCCCACTGGTTTGGATTCTGAAACTGGAAGGGAGAAAAGCGACTCCTCTTTAAATCTTGGCTCGGCTTCACTGGCGCCCCAGCCTGAGCCAACGATGGCTACGCCGACCTGGCGGTTCGTGGCGGCTAAATCTGAAGCTGATTGGCCTCCGGGATGGGAGACGGAATTAAATGAGGATTTAATTGGGCAGGTATTGCGGACAAATCAAACAGTCGCCTTCGGCAATTATTTTCAGGAAAAAAATCATCACCAAGACCTACCAAATCTGGGATTAAAAAATAAAAAAATTAAATTTTATATTGGTACGCCAATATTTGTAGGAGCCGATATTTATGGTTGGCTATTTTTCCTGTGCTTTCAAAACAATAAAAGATATTTGATGGAAGAATATGAGCATGAAATTATAGAAATGATGGCTCAGAGTATTGGTAAATTTATTGAATCTCATCAGCGCGAAATTGAAAGACAAAATGCGGTGGAAGAATTGCGGGAGAAACAAAAATTAATTCAAAAAATTGCCGATGCTAATCCCAACATATTGTATATTTATGATATTGAAGAAGGTCGAAATATCTATGCTAATCGAGAACTGGCCGTAATTATGGGCTACACTCCGGCAGAAATCGGGGAAATGGGCAATAATTTTTTTCAAAATATGCTACATGGGGATGATTTGGAGAAACTGACCCATCGGTTAGAGAGATTTGCGGTGGCCAAAGATGGGGAAATCATCGAAACTGAGTACCGGATGAAGGATAAAAACGGGGAATGGCATTGGCTTTATAGCCGCGATGTGGTGTTTTCAAAAACGGCTGAGGGGAAGCCTAAGCAAGTTTTGGGCACGGCGACGGATATCACCGATCGCAAGCGGGTGGAACATCAGCTCCAGGAAGCGAATGAGAAACTCACCGTTTGGGTGCAAGAGCTGGAATCCCATAACCGGGAAATCACGCTTTTGGGAGAAATGAGCGATTTTCTGCAAGCGTGTCTGCGGGTGGAGGAAGCCTGCAAGGCGATCGCCACCCTCATCCAACCCCTGTTTCCCCACATCGGCGGCGCTGTGTTTCTGATCAACGAGTCCAATAACCTGATGGAAGCGGTGGCAACCTGGGGCGATACTTCTTGGGGAGAAACAGTGCTGGCACCCCATGAATGCTGGGCGCTGCGGCGCGGTCGGCTCCATAGTGTGGATGCGATTAACTCTGGTTTACGCTGCGGCCACCTCGATCGAGTCCAGAAGCTGGCAGGTTCTCTATGTGTCCCGATGATGGCTCAGGGAGAAACCCTCGGTTTGCTACTACTCATTGCCTCGGAACCGGGGCAGCTTAACGCCGGGAAAAAGCGCTTAGCATCAATGGTGGCAGAACATGTCAGTTTGGCTTTGGCCAATTTAAAACTCCGGGAAACCCTGGAGCATCAGAGTATTCGTGACCCGCTCACGGGACTGTTCAACCGTCGCTATATGGAAGAGTTCCTGGAGTTGGAATTACACCGCGCTAGCCGCAAGCAGCAATCTTTGGGCGTGGTGATGATAGATGTGGACTACTTCAAGCGCTTTAATGATACCTTTGGCCATGAAGCGGGGGATACTTTACTGCGAGAACTGGGGATGTTTTTGAGAAGCACCCTGCGGGGTTCAGATGTGGCCTGCCGCTACGGCGGTGAGGAATTGACTTTGATTTTGCCGGAATGTTCTTTGGCTGATACTCTGGAGCGAGCCGAGCAAATCCGCCGGGGAATTAAGGCGATGCAGGTGCTACATCGCGGCGAGCTGTTGGGTGCGGTAACGGTTTCTTTGGGGGTGGCTTGCTTCCCGGAACACGGCTCTACTGGGGATGCGGTGATTCGGGCGGCGGATATGGCGCTATATCGGGCGAAAAAGGCTGGGCGCGATCGAAGTATCAGCGCTCCCTCTTAGTAATTGATAATTGATAATTGATAATTGATAATTATCAATTATCCTTTGGTTTATCATACAAGTGACAAGTGACAAGTGACAAAGGACAAAGGACTCGCCGGACTTAGGACTCTTGGACAAAAATCACGAGTCATAAGGATTAGCGGGTTGGGGAATTTTTCGCACTGAACTAGCTTGAATAGTAAGTTGCCTTTTGTTCTGTAAAGTTTCGGTAATCATCTGCCCTTCTACTTCTAACCAAGTATCGGGGGGGAAGCTACTGCGGCTCCCCTCTAATTTGACTGGTAATCCCACCGGGTACGCATCAGCAGCACAGCAGGTAATCACAAACCTTGATAAGAGGAGGTATTGTTCGGGCAGTTCTTGTAGGTGGATCGCAAAGCCAGAGACTTTCACTTTTTGGCCAGTGTAGGCGTCTGGTTCGGGATAGACTGTGAGAGTGCGCACCCATCCAATCAGCGATCGCTCCTCGGGACGGGTGTTATAGCGAAAAGTTTGGGGCGTTTGCGTCACAGGCAGAAAATCGCTCACGCCGCGCTGGATGGCCTTATCGCTGGCAAACACCTTCGGTTCTCCAAATAAACCCACCACCGCCGCCACCAATAGCAAACCCGTACTCCAACCCGGACCAAACAAACTAATATGTTGGACTGTCCCAGAGGCGTTAGCATTATTGGTAATAGATGGATGTTTCATTTGCTGGTAAAGTAACCGCGCCTGGAGGGTGCCGATACAGAGTAAGCCAATACCAGCCACCACCGTCAGCCAGAAGTAATTGCGATGAATCAGGATGTTTAACTGGCCTGTGACCCAGTATTTTAACATCAACACACCCCAAGCTAATACTGCCACCACATCCAGCCAGGGACTTAAGTTTTTCCAAGTCAAATATTTTTTGTGCATTTCTGGATTTGTCAAAGGACAATTAATAATTGACAATTGATAATTGATAATTGATAATTGATAATTGATAACTATAAGGTATCAATTGTTAATTATCAATTCAAATGACTAACGACCAAGATTTAGCCGACTTTCAAGTTATAGGCGAGGGTGAAGAAAAAAGTCATCAGGGCAGGAATAGCCGTGATATAAACGATCGCTCTGCCTTTGAAAATCCACCACATCAACCCCAGAGCTTTGAGGTCAATCATCGGACCGAACACCAAAAATGCTAGCAATGAGCCGGTAGTGAAGCTGGAGGCGAAGGAGAGGGCAAAAAAGGCATCCACAGTGGAGCAAATGGAGACAGCGGCGGCGAGCAGGAGCATCGCAGATATGGAGCTGACTGGACCAGCGCCGATGCTCAGAATCACGTCCCGAGGTACTAGCACTTGGATGGCGGCGGCGATCGCGCTCCCTACCACCAGCACCCCCCCCAGTTCCCGCAATTCCAAAATCACATTTTCCACAAACAGGCGCACTTTTTTTGCATCCACCTGAGAACCAACCCTCGATCGCATCGTGTCTCTGTCGGTTCTGGCGGTTAGCTCTGGCAAAGTGGCGGTGTCCAGGCGCAGGGGGGCACCCCCTTCCCCAATGAGGAAACTTCCCGACTGTAACAACGGGGAAGTGGAGACGTTAGCGCCCAACCGAAGGTCAGCGGAGCCTCTCGGTCTATTCACGTTATCAGTAGGAATTTTCGGGATGGCTCTGACTACCGCTGGCTGTAAAATTGGGCTCAAGTCTGCCTGGGCACTGAAAACCCATCCCACAGTAGTGGCAATGACCAGGGAAAATAACACCCGCAATACCACAATTTCCGGCATTTCCCGAAAAGCGGTCCAAGTTGACCAAATCACCACTGGGTTAATTGTCGGTGCTGCCAGTAAAAAGCCGATCGCCACCGGCGGTGGCACCCCCTGCATCAGCAACCGCCGCGCCACCGGGACATTACCGCACTCGCACACGGGAAACAAAAACCCCACCAAACTCCCCACCAAAGCTCCCGCCAGGGGGTGCCGTGGCAGTGCGGCAATCAACTTACGCTCATCGATATACAGCAGCAGTACGCTCGATAGCAGCACCCCCAGGAGCAAAAAAGGGATTGCCTCTACCAGGAGGCTCATAAAGATTGTCAGCCCGTTGTTTAATTGATTCATCTGATATGCTTGGTTTTCCCGTGTTGGAGCCTTGAGCAGAAAATTGCTTCCCTCTGTGAAGGTCAGCGGCGCCGAAGCGTTCCCCGTCCCATCCCCCCCCAACCTCACCGATCAAGGGGGGAGCCGTCATTACCGCCATATTCTATCGGAACCGGGGCATTGCCGGGAGACTGGTATCGCCGCCGTTCCAGAGGCACTCTGTCCCTGGGGCCGCCCCTAAAATTAGCGCAAAAAGCGCCCTCATATGGCTGCATTCAGCAATAGACAGGGGCAAAATTTACCTTAAGCTGGATTTAAATTATAATTAATCGAAAATTAATGATTAACCTGAAAATCACTCTTGACATTAAACCCTAATATAAATGATAATTGTTTAGGTATAATATACGATTTATCAATACAGTGCCGCTAACTGGCTTCAAAAATATTGTCAAATAAAATTCTTGCCGGAAAAATATTGTTAGCAATTGTGCAGATTTAGATTGAGTTAAAAAATATTCCCCATCATGTTAAATTCTTTGGCATCAGCGATTTGGTCGCCTCGATTAGGTCATGCTAGCCTAGACCTAGATGCTACGCTTGCCCAAATGTCATTGTATGAATTTGAAATCGAGGCGAATCACCTGGGCAAAAATGTGGCATTAGGTCTAGAAAATAATCCCCTGCTGCCTGGAGTCATCTTGACGGAAGAAGGGCGGTTTTTAGGGATGATTTCTCGGCAGCGTTTTTTTGAACATATGAGCCGACCTTATGCACTGGAATTGTTTTGGCAACGGCCAGTGAAGACTTTATATCGCTTTGCCCAAACTGAGGTTTTGGTTGTCCCTTGGGATACGAAAATCGTAGATGCAGCTCGGTCAGCTCTGGAGCGTTCCCCCCAGTTAATCTATGAACCAATTGTGGTAGAAAAATCTCCCGATGCTTCGGGCAAGATATCATATAGTTTAATTGACGTGCATCAATTAATGTTAGAGCAAGCCCAAATTCACCAAAGAGCGAGGCATTTGGTAGAAGAACTTTACCAAAAGTTGGAAACAGTTAACCAAGAGCTATATCGCCTCGCCAATTCCGATGGTCTGACTTTAGTGGCTAACCGCCGCCGCTTTGATGAATACTTCGATCGCGAGTGGCGTCGCTGCGCTCGGGAGCAAACCCCAATTTCTCTAATTTTGTGCGATATCGACTATTTTAAAAGATACAATGACTCTTGTGGTCATCTCGCTGGTGATGACTGCTTGCGACAGGTGGCAGCAGCTATCAATAAAGGCATCATGCGACCGGGAGATTTATTGGCCAGATACGGGGGAGAAGAATTTGCCGTGATTTTACCTAACACTCCCTCAGAAGGTGCTGTGACGGTGGCGAAAAGGATTCAATCCCACATCAGAGAGTTACAAATTCCCCATCCAGCTTCTCCGGCGAAGCGTGTCACCCTCAGTTTAGGTGTGGCAACGAAAATTCCTTCCCGATTGGCTCCGGCGAGCGAAGGAAGCTACACAGACCTGGCGGTTCAGCCGCCAGCCACGCCTTTAGGAGCGGCGATGTTGACCTCGGGAAAGGAGTTGCTCGCCGCTGCTGATACAGCTCTATATTTGGCCAAGAATCATGGACGCGATCGCTTTGCTGTCACCCTTTCCTAATTGTGGCTGGCCACTCCTGGTTTGTAGTTGGGCTTTAGCCCTCCCTCCGTCTCCTGTAGTCTCCGTTAAGATTGGGCTGAAGCCCAGCTACGAACGCTACAATTTTTCTAAATAACTCAGCAAATCCGCCATTTCTTGGGGATTGGGTTTAAATTGCGGCATCGGTGGGGTTTCGCCACTGATGACTTGATGGATGATTTGCACCCGAGATTTTCGCTCGCCCACATTCTCTAGGCTCGGACCCACCTGAGAGCCCGATCGGACTCCATGACACCCGGCGCAGTTGAGCTGAAAAATCGCATGACCCTGCACCAGGTCCCCATTGAGAGATAAAACGCTTTTGATATAGGGGTCTGAGAATTGAGACTGGTAAGCCAATAGCATAGCGAACCCGATCGCCAATACTGCCACCACCGCCAAGACTCTGCAGAATAAGGACAATTGATGAATTGCCCCGACTTGGCCAATGGCGCTGCTGTGGTCAGTTTCCGCCATGTCCTCTTCCAACTGTTGATTATCCGAAACCACGATTAAGGGAAAATCTACAAATATCTTATTATTTAATAACATAGCTTAAAAATTCCCCCCCACGGGATCGACGGGGAGACGGGGCGATGGGGAGACGGGGAGATGGGGAGATGGGGAGATGGGGAGACGCGGTTCGGCTTCGCCCTTCGACTTCGCTCAGGGCAAGCTCACCGACCGGGGAGACGGGGAGACTCGGAGACGGGGAGACTCGGAGACGGGGAGACGGGGAGACGGGGGGACGGGGAGAC
>DVDU01000278.1 GCA_015296065.1 Oscillatoriaceae cyanobacterium M33_DOE_052
CCCCCTCTTCCCACCCCTCCCCCTCTTCCCCATCTTCCCACCTCTCCCCGTCCCCCCGTCTCCCCGTCTCCCCTCGGGGAGTCTGTACCGACGCGGGTCAGACCTACCGGTTCAGAAACCGTGTGGGGGCAAATGCAGGTACTGACGGACTTGGCATTAGAAGCCTCTGGTAAAACTATGGCCATTGTCACGACGGAGCAGGCTTTGCAACCGCACCTCCCGCCACCAGCAGTTTTTACCGAGGACTGCTTGACCTTGCGCCTAGGAATGAGCCAGAACCTGGAGGCTCTGGGGGAAAGATTGACCATGCTGGGATATGAGCGGGTGTCTCTGGTGGAAAACGAGGGTCAGTGGAGCAAAAGGGGAGACATCCTCGATGTGTTTCCGGTTACATCGGAGCTGCCATGTCGTCTGGAGTGGTTTGGCGATCGCCTGGAAAAAATGCGGGAATTTGACCCAGCCACCCAGCGGTCTCTAGATAAGATTGATACAGCGATCGTCACCCCCACCGCCTTTTTTAGAATAGTCAAAGGAGGTGACTCCCCCCTTTCAAAGGGGGGTTGGGGGGATTCCGGAAAAGCCCCCCTTTCAAAGGGGGGTAGGGGGGATGGAGAGGGGACGGGGGGACTAGGGGACCAGGGGTCGGCGTTAGCGATCGCATCCCTACTAGATTATTTACCCGCCAATACCCTCATAGCGATCGACGAGCCCACACACCTATCCCAAACCACCCATCTTCTCAGCAGAAATAGCACCAAGAATCAAGACGCCTCCCCGTCAGAGGCGCCCCTGTGGTGCCAGACCTTTCCCCAGATTTACCTGCAAGAACTGCAAATCGCCACAGAGTCCCAAACCAGAATCAGGGATGGGTTGCACACCATGAATATTGCCACCAGACCGGTGCCCATAGTCCCCCACCAGTTTGCCAAAGTGGCCTCATTCCTCCTCGAAGAACTGAGCCGTAAGCAAAACGTATTTTTAATTTCTGCCCAGCCATCCCGCTCAGTTTCCCTGCTCCAAGAACACGACTGCCCCGCTCAATTCGTCCCCAACCCCCAGGACTACCGAGCCATTGAAATACTCATCGGGCAAAAGACCCCAGTAGCCCTGAAATACAACGGCACCGCCGAACTAGAAGGGTTGATTTTACCCCAGTTTCGCCTAGTCATCGTCACCGACAGGGAATTTTACGGCCAGCACGTCTTGGCCACCCCCACATATCTGCGCAAGCGCCGCCAAGCCGCTTCCAAACAGATAGATTTAAATAAAGTTAGCCCAGGGGATTACGTAGTACATCGCCACCACGGCATCGGCCAGTTTATTAAACTGGAAAACCTGGATAACCGGGAATATTTAACCATCAAATATGCCGATGGTTTACTGCGCGTCCCAGCCGACAGGATGGGCACTCTTTCCAGGTTTCGCAGCACCACCGATAAAAAACCCGAACTGCATAAACTCAGTAGCAAAGCCTGGGAAAATACCAAGAAAAAAGTCAGGAAAGCAATTAAATCTTTAGCGGTAGATTTATTGCAACTATACGCCAAACGTTCCGAGCAAAAAGGCTATGCCCACCCGGAAGATAGCCCGTGGCAGAGGGAATTAGAAGATTCTTTTCCCTATGAACCCACCGCCGACCAGCTCAAAGCCATTCAAGACGTGAAGCGGGATTTAGAGAGCGATCGACCAATGGACCGCCTCGTAGTGGGAGATGTGGGATTTGGCAAAACCGAAGTCGCCATCCGTGCCATCTTTAAAGTCGTCACCGCAGGCAAACAAGTCGCCCTCCTCGCACCCACCACCATCCTCACCCAACAGCATTACCACACCATCAAAGAGCGGTTTGCCCCCTACCCCATCAACGTCGCTCTGCTCAACCGGTTTCGCTCTGCCAGCGAACGCACCCAAATTTTAAAAAAACTGCAAACCGGAGAGATCGACGTAGTAGTAGGCACCCAGGCCCTCTTGGGTTCATCCGTGCGGTTTCGCGATTTAGGACTGCTGGTGGTCGATGAAGAACAGCGCTTCGGCGTCAACCAAAAGGAAAAAATCAAATCCCTGAAAACCCAGCTAGACGTGCTGACTCTCAGCGCCACCCCCATCCCCCGGACTTTGTATATGGCCATATCTGGAGTGCGGGAGATGAGTTCCATTATCACCCCACCCCCCGGACGGCGACCCATTCAAACCCACCTCGCTCCCTACAACCAGGAAATGGTGCGGATGGCCATTCGCCACGAGTTGGAGCGGGGAGGACAGGTGTTCTATGTGCTACCCCGCATTGAAGGTATTGAGGAGGTAGCGGCAAAACTGCGCGAGTTAGTGCCATCCGCTCGCATCGCCGTGGCTCACGGACAAATGGACCCAGCGGAATTAGAATCAATTATGCTCGGGGTTGGCGCTGGCGAAGTGGATATCCTGTTGAGTACCACGATTATTGAATCGGGCCTAGATATCCCCCGCGTCAACACCATCTTAATCGAGGATGCGCATAAGTTTGGGTTAGCCCAACTGTATCAGCTCCGGGGGCGGGTGGGGCGCGCAGGTATTCAGGCTCACGCCTGGATGTTTTACCCCCAAGGGAGTGATGGTGTGGTCAGCCTCACGGATGCAGCGCGCTCCCGCCTGCGGGCAATTCAGGAATTTACCCAGTTGGGGTCAGGCTATCAACTGGCGATGCGGGATATGGAAATTCGCGGCGTGGGGAATATTTTAGGGGCGGAACAGTCGGGTCAGATGGATGCGATCGGCTTTGACCTCTATGTGGAAATGCTCACCGAAGCCATTAATGAAATTCGCGGTCAGGAAATCCCCCAAGTGGATGACACCCAAATCGATTTGCGCCTGACGGCTTTTATTCCTGCCGATTATATTCCCGATTTAGACCAAAAGATGAGCGCTTATCGGGCAGTGGCTGTGGCGGAGACCGAGGCAGAATTAAATCAAATTGCCGCCGAGTGGAGCGATCGCTACGGCCCAATTCCCACCAGCACCCAGCAACTCCTCAGCGTTGTTCGTCTCAAGCAAATCGCCAAAAAACTGGGATTCGATCGCATCACGCCAGAAGGGCAGCATATCATCTTAGGAACCCCAATGGAAGAGCCCGCCTGGAAACTACTCAGCGCCAACCTACCCCCCACCTTGCAACCAAAATTCATCTACACCAAAGGCAAAGTCACCATCCGAGGCTGGGGCGTCCTTACTCCATCTCAACAGCTAGAATACCTCATCGATGCCCTCAGTAAGATGGTGAATTGATAATTGATAATTGATAATTGATAATTGATAATTGATAATTGATAATTGATAATTGGATAGGGTGGGCAATCCTTAATTTAATTCATGTGAATTTAGCCAATTACCGTGAATTATCAATTGCCTGCTCAATCTGATTCATGTGAATGCAATTAAACAGTATCAATTATCAATTATCAATTGTTAATTATCAATTGTCCCTACAGAGCGCCCAAGTTGGCCAGTCCCAAAATCACTCCAGCGCCTAAGATATGGCCGAAGCAAGTAGTCCCGATGACTGCGGGCAAGCCAAAACCGCCGAAAAGACTGGCAGAGGGCATAGCCGGACCAGCACTGGGATATTTAATCGTAAATTTGCCGAAAGCAATGGCAATGATATTGCAAACAATCATCACCGCCGCGACTTTCGGATCCCATGCCAGGGTAGTCGGTACGGCGGCTAATACAGTTGAGTAAAGCAATTTAGTATCTCCTTAAGTGTTTTCGTGCAGAAGCTGATCACTTCGGCTTCCTCGATCTTCCGCCCTCTCCCCATCAGGTTGAGGCCAAACGTCCCCGCCAGCGTCTCCGCTGGGGGCTAGGCTTCCGCCCCGGACTTTATGAAGATCTTTTTAGCAAAGAATTAGAATTTAAGCCTTGTTTGTAGCAAAACTTAACAATTGATAATTGATAATTGATAATTGATAATTGATAATTGATAATTGATAATTGATGATTGATGATTATTTCTCCCCGTCTCCCCGTCTAGAAAGTCTCCCTACCAAACGCCTATGACCCCTCCTTATGCTGAACTACAGATTAGTAATGGATTCCCGCCTTCGCGGGAATGACATATGCGCATGCGGGGGGGGGAATGACATTCAGCGTCTCCCCGTCTCCGAGTCACCCCGTCCCCCCGTCCCCCCGTCCCCCCGTCACCAGGTCGGTGAGCGAAGCCGAACCGCCGTCACCCCGTCCCCCCGTCACCCCGTCCCCTTGCCCTCCTTCTAACCCAGGGAGAGCAAGTCTGGGGGGGCAGCTTGGAAATTGCCAGTCATGTCAGCGGCGGTGACATTGACGGCAAAACCCAGCTCCGCACCGGTGCTAGCAACCACAATAGATGTACCGGTGATGACATTATTGCCATCGGGGTCGATATCCACACCTAAAAGCTGCTGCGCTGCCATTCTAAAGACTTGGGGGGTGAGGAATTCTGGCGGAATCTCAAGATCTCCAGGTAAGGGGAAGATGTTAATCAGGTCAGAAATTGATAAATTCTTTTCCTGGAAGGTTAAATCGGCTTCGGTGAGACCGCCAGTGAGGATAATCTTATCTCCCTCGGCGGCGCGGAAATCCAGCAGTGCATCACCACCGATCGAATCGATGGCATCACTCCTGAGTACGAACCAATCAGCTCCGGCGTTTCCCGTCAACCCGTCGAAACCCAAATCGCCGATTAACAAGTCGTTACCTTCGCCACCTAAGAGGAGGTCCGCATCCTGACCGCCGCGCACCGTATCATTGCCAGCACCACCGATGACGAAATCCTCACCCTTGTTGCCGTTGAGGATATCGCTACCATCTTCGCCATTCACCAGGTCGCTGTCTCTACCCCCCCGGAGGTAATCGTCCCCAAAAGCGCCATAGAGGGAGTCACCGCCTTGGTTGCCGTTGATGTTGTCGGCGGCGGTGGAACCAAATATGTTATCGTCACCTTCGAGGGCGCGCACGCCTTGGGGGGCAGAGGCGATCGTCCCTCGCTCCGGTGCTGTTTCGATCGTCAGAGTGTCATCGCCAGCAGTAAAATCGTAAAATCCATCGGTAGTTAATCCTGCCATTGGTATGGAACTCCTATTTTAGGTGAGTAGATCCGAGAAACCGGCGGTAGGGGTTGTGGTAGCCAAAAGCTTTACATTCATTGCCCTACATTCATAGCGCCCCAGTTTCTGAAGCGGGTGGTCTTGGCTATGCTGGCGCCCCACCGGGGCGACGCCCCCGAAAACCATGTGATATGATATCTGCGATCGCGACCGCGTTGGGCGCATCGTTCTCGTTACCCTACAGGGGGCGCAGATCCGGGCAAATCTAATTTTGGCGCCCCTATGGGGCGACAGGGCGATGCAATCTGTTGTCAAAAAAATCCCGGCTTGAAATATATTATATATCCTCAATTCTCCTTTATCCCCGCTGGCAGGGCAAGGCATCGATAATACATAGGAGAACCGAAAAATCTTAATCAAGCCGTTTGATGCCGGGATGCTTCGCCCTTACATAAAAAACCGCCCTCACCCAGTGACGAATAAATTTTTTACGACACAAAATTAGGCTATATGCAGTTTCCGCAATTGCCATTGACAAATATTACCAGCAAGTCCCCCCAGAGATGCGCCAGCCAAACATCGCCCCAGAGATGCGCCAAAATTAGATATATAGAGCATCTTGCCTGGAGCATCTGGCTGCTTTTGTGCCTCATGCCACCAGCCACAGCGCAAATGATGCCTCCTGGTGACAATAATTCTGGCAGCCAAGAAACGGAAGTTACCCCAGAGGAGACGAACATAAATGTCACCCCAGAGGGAGTGGAAAACAACCCCCTAGACCGCTTCACCGTAGAAAGGTTTGAGTTTGAAGGTAACACCGCATTTTCGGCAGAAAGACTGAGCCAAGAAATCGCAGAATTTACCAATATACCCATAACTTTTGCAGAATTGCTGCAAGCAGAAGCCAAAATCAGCAAACTTTATACTGATAATGGATATGTGAACTCTGGCGCGGCGATTCCGGCTCAAACCATCAGCAACGGCACCGTAAAAGTGCAAGTGATAGAAGGTGGACTTGAGGATATTAAAGTTTTTGTTAACGGTCGGCTGAGTTCTAACTACATCCGCAGCCGGTTGAGCCGAGGCACTAGGGCACCGTTGAATCAAAACCGCCTCTTAGAAGCGATGCAGCTATTGGTACTTGACCCCCGAATTGAAAATATATCTGGGGAATTGTCGGCGGGAGCTAGACCAGAGAGGAGCTTGCTGGAAGTGCGGGTGGAGGAGGCAGACTCGTTTACTACGGAGTTATTTGCTGATAATGGGAGGTCGCCTAGTGTGGGGAGCGTCCGGCGGGGGGTACGGATCAGCCACGATAATTTATTGGGTGTTGGGGATAGCTTGAGCGCTAGCTACACGAACACCGAAGGCAGCAACGCCTATGATTTCAGCTATACTTTGCCGGTGAATGGGCGCAATGGCGCGGTGAGTCTGTCTGGTGGGACAACAAAGACGGAAGTAATTGAGCCGCCGTTCGACAGAGTGGATATTTTGGGGGACTCGGTTTATTATGAATTGAGCTTGCGTCAGCCGGTGATTGAAACTCCTACTAGGTCTTTGACGTTGGGGTTAGCGGCAGCTCGTCAGCAGAGTAAAACTTCACTGCTGGGGGTTGATTTTCCCTTATCTCCTGGTAGCGATGAAGATGGGGAAACTCGGGTATCGGCGTTGCGTTTTTTCCAGGAGTGGACATCGCGAACAGCCACATCAGTGTTTGCTGCCCGATCGCAGTTCAGCCTCGGTACTGGCTGGTTTGATGCTACGGTGAATTCTCAACCCCCCGATGGCCGCTTTTTCTCCTGGCGGGGACAAGCTCAATACGTCCGCCGCCTGCCGATTAACAGCTTGCTGGTGGTTAGAACTGACGCCCAATTTGCCCCCAGAACCCTGGTGCCTTTGGAGCAATTTGGCTTGGGGGGGTTCCGTAGCGTTCGGGGCTACCGCCAAGATACTCTCCTCACGGATAATGGTATCTTGACTTCCGCCGAATGGCGCGTACCGGTTTTGCAGTTAGGGGATTCCTCTGCCCCCCCTGGAAGGGGGGGGGCGGTCCAAGGTTTAGTGCAACTGGTTCCCTTTATCGATTTTGGCATCGCTTGGAACAGTGGCACTACCCCAGACCCAGAGTCTAACAAATTGCTGGGAGCTGGTTTAGGTTTGCAGATGTCCTGGGGAGATTTGCTCGATGCTCGGATTGAATGGGGGGTGCCTCTGATTGATGTAGAATCGAGCGATCGTACCTGGCAAGAAAACGGCATCTACTTTTCTGTCAACTTCCGCCCCTTCTAAGGGAGACTCGGAGATGGGGAGGGGTGGGAGGATGGGGAACAGAGCAATTAAGCTAAATTAGTGGCAGTCGTTCGGGTGACGCCATGCTATTTTCACATTATTTACCCCCCAAATCCTCCATTTTGCCTAAGTACAGTAGCACCAGCCCAGCAAAGTGGGCAACTGTAGCCACTACTGTTTGTAGTCTCCTGTTCAGTGCGACTCCGAGTATCGGGCAAATCGTCCCCGATCGTAGCTTAGGTGAGGAAAGCTCCCGCATCACCCCTACGAGCATTAACGGACTCCCCACGGATAGAATCGACGGTGGGGCAATTCGGGGCAGCAACCTGTTTCACAGCTTTGGTGAATTCAACATCGGTGAAGGCAGGGGCGCTTATTTTACTAATCCCAACGGCATTGACAATATCTTTAGCCGCGTCACTGGGGGGAAAATATCCCAAATCAACGGGACTTTGGGGGTATTGGGCAATGCCAATTTATTTTTCATCAATCCCAGCGGTATTGTGTTCGGGGCTAATGCCCGCTTGGATGTGCGGGGTTCGTTCTTAGGCAGTACCGCCAGCAGTATCTTATTTGAAAATGGCTTAGAATTTAGCGCCACTAATCCCGAAGCTCCCCCCCTGCTCACAGTGAGCATTCCCATTGGGCTACAGATGCGATCGCCTCTTGGCGTCGCGTCAGCTTCGCCGCTCGGCGTCGCGTCAGCTACGCCGTCAGGGGATGCGAATGCCCAATTGCAAGTTAACGGATCTGGGCACAGTTTCAACATTGCCGATATCATATCAGAACCGCTCGGCTACGCTGACCTTCAGCTCGACGAAGTTAATCAACCATTATCTGGGTTGCAAGTGCCTCCCGACAAAACTCTGGCCTTAATCGGCGGCGAAGTCGCCATTAATGGTGGCATAATCAACGCCAATAGTGGCAAGCTCTTCATCAGCGCGGTAGAAAATGGCAAGATTACCATATCTCCCCACGAGTGGGGTTGGAGTTTTGATTATAGTGGGGTAGAGACATGGCAAAATATCCAGCTTAGCCAACAAGCATTAGTCAACTTAAATGGGAACGGGAAAAATTCCTTGTTTTTTCATGGAGCCAATATTTTCTTAACCGATAATTCTATTGTCGGCATCAATAATGGTAATCTTTACCTTAATGCTGCTGACGGAATTAATGTTCAGGATAGTTTAATTTCTGCTTATGCAAAAACCGGCGATTTAACCACAGGCAATTTATGGGTTGATGCTGAATCAATATCGATCAACTTTGGCGCTATTACCACAGGAAATGAATTTGGCATAGGTGGAAACATAGAAATTAATGCCAATACGGTGGAGTTAAACGGAGGAGTAGTTAAGGCTATCAGTAACGTGGGGGGAACCGGCGGGAATATTATGATCCGGGCTGGGGAATCCATAATGGCTAGAGGCAGAGGATGGACGTATTTACTGGAAAATTTTATCACGCCTGTGCGGATGAGAGCCCAGAATTCATTTACCGGAGATTTTGGAATTTTAACCAGCACGATCGCCGCCGGGAAAGTCGGAGATATCACGATAGAAACTGGCAGGTTAAACCTCCTTGATGGAGGGTTGATCAATACGATTACCTTTGGGGATGGTCAAGCGGGTAATTTGACGATCGCCGCCCGGGAGGAGGTAGGGGTGAACAGTTCCCTGCTAGCGACGGCCACGTTTGGCAGTGGTAGAGGCGGGGAGATCGCGATCGACACCGCCCGCTTAATCGTCAGCAGTGGGGGTGGCATCTTCGCCAGCACTCACAGTAGTGGCGATGCCGGAAATATATCGGTAAAAGCCGCGCAAACCGTAGATATTATCGGCGCTTCGGCTGACTTTGCAGTACCCAGCTCCTTGGCAGTAAACGTGGCACCAGGAGCTACGGGCAATGGGGGAAATTTGAGCCTAGAAACCGGAAGGCTGCTAGTAGCGGAAGGGGGACAAATAGCGGCGAATACATCGGGATTGGGTAATGCTGGGTCGATGACAATTAGCGCTCTTGAAGCGATCGCAGTCGAAGACACCGCCAGTGACGATCGCACCAACACCGGTATATTTGCCTCCGTAGTCGCAGGCGCCACCGGCGGCGGGGGCAATTTGACCATAGAAACATCTCAACTGCGCATAGTAGATGGCGCCCACATTGCCACTAATACTGCTGGATCGGGCGATGCTGGTTCCTTAACTGTGAGAGCTTCAGCACAAGTAGAAGCAAGCGGCACTTATGGCGCCGATGGTGAATTTACCGGGCTATTTGCTCTCGTCGAAGAAGGTGCCACAGGCAATGGCGGCAACCTCACCATTGAAACCCCACGCCTCATCGTCAACCAAGGTGCGGAAATTGGTGCAGGCAGTTTTGGCTTTGGCAATGGGGGAGAATTAACCCTAAAAGCCACAGATAGTATAGAAGTCATCGGCACAGACCTTGGGGGCTTTCCCGCCAACATCTACACCGACACCCTGAATACCGGTAAAGGCGGCAATCTCACCATTGAAACTCGACGCCTGAGCGTCCGCGACGGTGGGCAAATATCTGCAGGCACCTTTGGCAGCGGTGAGGGGGGGAATCTGCAAATTATGGCCGCTGAAACGATCGAACTCATCGGCTCGGCGATCGCCATTCCCGATGCGGATTACTTCCGCGATGCTACGGGAAAACGCTTTCCCTCTGGACTCTTTACCAGCACCAGCCAAGATGCCACTGGTAATGCTGGCAATATGGCTCTGACAACCCAAGAATTGCGCGTTATCGATGGCGCCCAAATATCAGCGAGTACCTTCGGAACTGGAAATGCTGGCAACCTGAGCATCAGAGCCACAACATCGGTCATCCTCGGCCAAAACCAGAACAATGCAGAAATACCCCTCATTTCTGTAATTGCTGCTGACACCAGAAGCTCTGGTCAGGGAGGCACTTTGACCATTGAAACCGATGGCCGGTTGCGGGTGGCTGATGGCGCGCAAATCTCAACCCGGACTTTCGGCTCTGGTCCTGGGGGTGCTTTGATAGTCAAGGCTACCGAATTAGTCACTTTGGCGGGCACCTCCTTTGACGGTACTCGCAGCGGCTTATTCGTTTCTGTGCAACCAGGCGCCACGGGAGCTGGCGGCACTCTGAACCTGGAAACTCAGCGCCTGCGGGTGCTAGATGGTGCCCTCCTCGAAGGCAGCACTTTGGGCGATGGCGATGCTGGTTCTCTGAATATCCGCGTCTGGGATACGGTGGAACTGATTGGTGCGACTCCTTTTGGTGCTAGTGGTCTGTTTGCCAGTGCGGTCAATGGTAGTGGTCGGGGGGGAGACTTGTCTCTAGTGACGCGGAAACTCTTTATTGAGGATGGGGGCACGATCGCCGCCAGCAACTTCCACAGTCGCAACCTCTTACCACCGGGCAACGGATCAGCGGGCAACATTCAGATTACTGCTGATTCCGTCTTCTTGGGAAATCGCGCCAGCTTAAACGCCCTTGCCGCCGTCGGCGATAAAGGAAATATGACCATCAATGCCAGGAATATTCAATTGCGGCAAAATTCCCAGCTCAATACCAATGCTCAAGGTAATGCCACCGGCGGGAATATTACTATCAATACCCAGACTTTAGCCGCTCTTGACGATAGCAATATCAGCGCTAACGCCCAGCAGAGCTTTGGGGGTAGCATCAGGATTAATGCTAGGGGCATCTTTGGCGCCAAATTTCGGAACCAGCAAACCCCCGATAGTGATATTACGGCTACATCCGAGCTGGGTGCTGAGTTCAACGGTACGGTGGAAATCAATACCCCAGCGGTGGATCCGAGTTCTGGTTTGGTGACATTGCCTGAGAATTTCGCCGATATCGCCAATTTAATCGATCGCGACCCCTGCACCAGCGGCAGCGAAAGCTCTTTCACCATCACCGGACGCGGTGGCTTACCGCCCAACCCCACAGAAATCCTCAGCAGTAACCAAGCCCGATCGAGTTGGATAGATGTATCCAGGCTTGTAGTTGGGGTTCAGCCCTCTTTGGGAAGTGTGGGAAGTGTGGGAAGTGTGGGAAGTGTGGGAAGTGTGGGGAGGGTGGGGAGGGTGGGAAGTGTGGGAAGTGTGGGGAGTAATCTTCCCTCTCTTCCCTCTCTTCCCTCTCTTCCCCCTCTTCCCCCTCTTCCCAGTCTCCCCGTCTCCTGGTCGGTGAGCGAAGCCGAACCGCCATCCCCCCGTCTCCCCGTCTCCCCATCTCCCCAAAGAGGGCTGAAGCCCAACTACGAACATTCGGAGATAGTATTGGCGCGAGGTTGGGTGCTAAACGATAAAGGAGAAATAGTTTTAACCAGCTACGACCCCACAGGTGAAACCGCTCAACGTCCGGGGCGCCCCCAAAATCAGAGCTGCTCGGGAGAAATTTATCAAAAATCTTCATACTAAGTCTCACCCCACCCCCATAAAATGATGGATAGAGCCAACTCAGGGTGTTATAGACAACATTTTTAGCAGGGCAATTCCTCCAAAATGGTTTGGCTCAGGAGCCGGTAAGGGGGGTCAACCCAACCAGGTGACACCATGAAACATCAAAAAATCGCTTCGGGTTGCTACTGTTTTTCCCCCCTGGGCTTATGTCTAGGTACTATTGCCACTTTATTCCTGATCAATCCCGACCTAGCCCGGGGTCAAATTATCCCAGACAGCTCTTTGGGGAATGAAAGCTCCCGCATCACCCCAACGAGCATCAACGGCATCCCCACAGAGAGAATCGACGGTGGGGCAATTCGCCGTGGCAATCTCTTTCACAGCTTTAGCGAATTTAATATAGAAGCCGGGAAAGGCGCTTATTTTACTAATCCCAACGGCATTGATAATATATTTAGCCGCGTCACCGGTAGCAACATATCCCAAATCAACGGCACTTTGGGGGTATTGGGCAATGCCAACTTATTTTTCATCAATCCCAATGGGATAGTTTTTGGTCCCAATGCCCGCTTAGATTTGCGGGGTTCCTTTGTGGGAACCACGGCAGAGAGCGTTTTATTTGACCAGGGCATAGAATGGGGGACAACCAATCCCCAAGCCGCACCTTTATTAACCGTAAATATCCCGATAGGGTTACAATTTAGAAGCAATCCCGGCACCATAGAAGTCCAGAGTACATCGGGTTTAGAAGTAAATACCGGCCAAACTTTAGCCCTCCTGGGAGGAAACATTCATCTGAATGGGGGAAAACTAAATGCCACCGGTGGAAGTATTCAAATGGGGGCATATGAAGGAGATTTATTGAGTGCGCCGGTTTTGGCTCCGGGGATGAATATTAGATTAAGTAACGGGGCGACAATTTTCAATAATAGCACAGATGTAAATTCTCCAGGCAACATCACAGATGCTGGCTATTCGGGAAACATAAACATTCGGGCAAATTCCCTGGTAGAAATTATCAATAGCTTTGTCCAAACTGACACAAAAAATAGTGGTAATGGCGGTGATATTACAATTACTACTAGGCGTTTAGAACTGAGCGATGGGGCATATGTGGCTACTTCTACCTATGGCACAGGGGCGGGGGGAAATGTTACGGTAGATGCCTCGGAAGCGGTGACATTAATCGGTGAGGGACAAGATGTATTTGCGCAAACTATAGAAAGCAAATTATTCAATAACACGCTGAGCATCACAGACCGAGTAGCCGGTTTATTTACTGGGACGCAAGGTCCGGGTAATGCGGGGACAATATCCGTCATTACGCCAAATTTGCTCCTAAACAATGGTGCGGTAATTTTTGGTCCTACTTTTGGGTCTGGGACTGGGGGACGGATTAATATCAGAGCCTCGGAAATAGAATCGGTTTCTGGTGGGATTAGCTCTTCTAGTCATTATCTGACTGTTGCCAGTACCGGAAACACTGGGGAAATTGAGATTGAGACGGGGCGGTTAATTTTGCGGGAGGGCGCCCGCCTTGCTAATACTACTTTTACCCCAGGAAATGGGGGAAATTTGGTGGTAAAAGCCTCGGAATTTGTAGAACTTGCTGCCACTCCAGCGGGGAGTGTGGTGGGTACAGGGATGTTTTCTAACAGTATAGGTAGCACGGGGAATAGCGGCAATATCATTATTGAAACTCCATCTTTGCGGTTGCGGGATGGGGCGCGCATATCAGTTACTTCTGGGTTCGATACGGGTAATGGGGAGATTGGCATTGGGGGCAAGGGTGGGAATATTGTGATCCGTGCAGACATGGTGGAATTAACTGGTGTTTCTGCTGATGGCAACTTCCAGAGCAGTTTGAGCAGTGCGACTTTTACTGGAGGTGATGGCGGTCAAGTTAGTATTGAAACTGGCTCATTATTTTTGGGCGCTGGTGCGGAGATATCTGCCAATGCTCTAGGTGGGGGCAATGCGGGAAATATTGATATTAACGCGAGGGATTTAGTGCAGGTGAGCGGTAGGGATGCGGTGGGATTGAAACCGACGGTGATTCAGAGCGATACTAGGGGTGCTGGTAGGGGGGGAAATATTAGTATTGATACCCGCCGCCTGGAAGTGAGCGATCGGGCATTTATTTCCACCTCCACATTTGGCAGTGGTGCGGGGGGTTCTATCAACGTCCGCGCCAGCGAATCTGTAGAATTGCTCGGCATCGGCTATGGAGAGTTTGCCGAAAAAGTCATCCAAAACTTTTTTAACCGCACTATTAGCCTAGAAGACCGCATCACAGGGATATACACTGGCACCGAAGGCACGGGTTATGCGGGTAACATTAACGTTGACACCAATCAGTTACTGGTGAGAAATGGCTCTATCCTCTATACTCCCACCCTCGCTTCGGGAATCGGTGGCAATATCTACATCCGGGCTGGGGAAACAGTAGAAGTTAACGCCAGTGGTATTGGTGCATCGGTACTCGCCGAAGGCACTGGAGGCAGCATCAATATTGATACGCCGCAGCTCATTCTGGGGCAGGGGTCATTGGTAGCAAGTAGCACCGTGGGTGATGGCAACGCAGGCAACATCTTCGTGCGCGCCTCAGAATTGGTAGAAATCGATTCCACCCCAGTAGGAGGGCCAGTGGGCACTGGCATCTATTCCAACACGATCGGTGGTGTGGGCGCTGCCGGAAATATTATCGTTACCACACCTTATTTACTGATGCGCGATGGTGCCCAAATATCCACCGCTACGGGGCTCAATAACGATGATGGAATCATCCCCTTTGGCGGCAAGGGTGGCAATTTAGTCGTCACTGGCGCCGAAAGAGTAGAACTCAACGGCATCTCTGCGGACGGCAGGTTTAGAACCAGCTTAAACAGCGGTACTCTGAGCAACGCTGATGCTGGGGCCGTGCAAATAGAAGCGGATACCTTAATCCTCCGAGATGGGGCAGAGATATCCGGCTCCACCACCGGACCAGGACTTGGGGGTAGCATCACCGTGCGATCGCGGGATCTGCAATTATTGGGCATTTCCCCTGATGGCAAATATCGCTCCGCCCTTTCCGTGCGTGCGGAAGCCACAGGTAATGGGGGGAGCTTGGACTTGGAAACTGCCCGCCTGCTAGTAGCCGGTGGGGCATTGGTGGAAGTTAGTACCTATGGTGATGGCAATGCTGGCTCTCTCAATGCGATCGTCACAGATAGTACAGAAATTCAGGGCGCCTCGGCTATTGGTCGCAGTGGCTTATTTGCTAGCGCCGTGGGGGGAGGCACTGGTAGCGGTGGCAACCTCACCTTGCGCACTGAGGAATTGCGCATCCGGGATGGGGCGACGATCGCCGCCAGCAACTTTCACAGCCGCGACCTCTTACCACCGGGCAACGGTCCAGCGGGCAATATCACCATTACCGCCAACTCCATTCGCCTAGATAATGGCGCCAGTTTGAGCGTGCGAGCCGCCTCTGGTGACAAAGGCAATATCAACCTCACCGCCCGAGATATCATTGCCGTAGGGAATTCCCGCATCAACACCGACGCCACTGGGATGGCTACTGGGGGCAATATCGCTGTCAATGCGGAAAATTTGGTAGCTGTGGATAATAGCGATATCTCCGCCAATGCCCAACAGAGCTTTGGTGGTCGGGTGTTAGTCAGTGCTGGCGGCGTATTTGGCACCCGGTTTCGCCCCCAGCAAACCCAAAGGAGCGACATCACCGCTAGCTCTGACTTAGGTGCTGAATTCAGCGGTACAGTGGAAATCAACACCCCAGCCGCTGACCCCAGTTCCGGTTTGGTGACATTGCCAGAAAATTTTGTAGATTTGGCATCGGTGCTGGGTGCAGATGCCTGCGCTCAGGGTAGCAGCAGCTCTTTTGTCGTCACAGGACGTGGGGGCTTGCCTCCTAACCCCACGGCGGCTCTCGGGAGCGATGCTAGGGCATCGAGTTGGATAGATGTGCCTAACTACGAGCCTTTCCGGAGGGCTGAAGCCCTTCCTCAAACCTCCTCTGGGGCTGAAGCCCAACTACAAACCTTCGGAGGACCCAAGCCCAACTACGAGCCTCCGGAGATAGTATTGGCGCGAGGTTGGGTGCTAAACGATAAAGGGGAAGTGGTTTTAACTAGCTACGACCCACGAGGTCATAGCCCCCAACGCCGCCCCCAGATTGCCCGTGGGTGTCGCTGACAATTGATAATTGATAATTGATAATTGATAATTAGGCAAGATAATGTTATTAAGAATAAATCATTTTCATTGGGATTGCGGATTGTGAAACTATTCCCGATTGATAATTGACAATTATCAATTGTCAATTATCAATTATCACCCACATTAGGAGCCCAAGTGACAAAGGACAAAGATTTTATGTTTGCAGGGAAATTGCTGGTATTGGGTGGTTTTTTGTTGTTATTCGGCACAAATGCGCTTCCGGCTATGGCTCGGTTCAGCGAAACTGAACTGACGGTATCTGCTGACATGAAAAGCAGTGCCCAACTACTGCAACAAGCCAAAAGTTTATATGACCAAGGGCAGTTTCAGGAAGCCGCCAGAGTTTTGCAAGAGGCGGTGAATGCTTTGGCAGCGGCTGGTGATATGCTCAGTCAAGCTGCAGCCTTGGGCAATCTGGCGTTAGTTTACCAGGAATTGGGAATGTGGCATGAGGCGGACCAAGCCATTAATCAAAGTTTGGCTATTGTGTCTTTAAATAACTCGCCAGAGGCACTGCAGGTGTTAGCGCAAACTTTGAATATTCAAGGGAATATGCGGTTAATGATGGGTGCGGGAGCAGCGGCTATAGATAGCTGGCAGCAAGCGGGAGAAATTTTTGCTCAAATCGGTAATAAAGATGGCATGATTGAGGCGAAAATTAACCAGTCTCAAGCTATGAAAGAGTTGGGACTGTACCCAAATGCTTGTAAGACTTTGCTGGAGGTTTTGGCATTTGACCAACCGGGAGTTTGTGCCGTATCAGATGAGGCCATCAATACATTTTTCCAGCGCTTTAATCCCACCACAGACCCTTTAGGATTGGAAATTCGCGCCTTGACTGCGCTGGGGGATGTGTTGCGGGTGGTGGGACAATTAGAAAAGTCCGAGGCTGTGTTGCTGGCCAGTTTACAATTAATAGAAAAATTTGGCATTGACAGTGAATTAGATTCATTATACCTGAGTTTGGGCAACATTGCTGAAGCCAAAAAAGAAGTAAATGCGGCGGTTTCTTATTACCAGCAGGCAGCCGCAGTAGCTTCGGCTTCCACTGTGGGCATCCGCGCCCAACTAGACTTACTGCATTTGGTGGTTGATGATGGCAAATGGACGGCGGCAGAGCGCGGCTCCCTACCGACCCTGGAAGAGGCAACTATCTTGGCAGTGGCATTACAAGAGGAAATTAAGAATTGGCCAGCGAATCGCGGCTCGATTTACGCTCAAATTAATTTAGCTAATAGTCTGATCAAAATTTACCAGAGGAGGCCAGAGGCGAAATGGAAAATTGAAGCCGAAGCGCTATTGACACAAGCGGCTGATGCGGCCAGAGGTATTGGTGATGATAGAGGTACTGCTTATGCTTTGGGGATGCGGGGGAGTCTCTATGAAAAGCTGCAACAATACAACCGGGCGGAAACGGATACGCTCCAGGCTTTAAATCTGGCTCCTAAGTACCTGGCTCCTGATATTGCTTACCAATTTTTATGGCAGGCGGGTAGGATATCTAAAGCTCTGGGTAATATCGATGGCGCGATCGGCTACTACACGGAAGCGGTAGAAACCCTCCAATCCATCCGCACGGATTTAGTCGCCATCAGTTCTGAAGCCCAGTTCGACTTTCGCGCCCAAGTAGAGCCGGTGTATCGGGAGCTAGTGGGGTTACTGTTGCAACCGGGGAGAAAAGACGAGCAAGCGAAGCTAATTAAAGCTCGCCAGCTTATTGAGTCGCTGCAATTAGCGGAATTAGATAATTTCTTTAAAGATGCTTGTTTGAATACCCAAGCGGCCCTGGTGGATCAAATCGACCCCACGGCGGCGGTGTTGTATCCGATTATTTTAGAAGACCGTCTAGAGGCCATCCTGGCTTTACCCGGTCAACCTCTACGCCACTACACAACTAAGGTTTCTAAACCGGAAATCGAGCAAGTTGTGAGCGATATTCGTGCTACGGTGACAAACCGCCGCCGCCAAATTCGCCTGGAACCTTTACAAACTGCCTACAACTGGCTGATCCGTCCGATAGAAAAAGACCTGGCTACCAGTAACATCAAAACTCTGGTGTTTGTGCCGGATGGTGGGTTGCGGAATATCCCGATCGCGGCGCTTTATGATGGAGAGCGGTATCTCGTGGAAAAATATAGCGTGGCGATCGCCCCTGGTTTACAACTGGTTGACCCTAAACCTTTAGACCGAAGTCAACTTCAGCTGATCGCCGTGGGACTGACGGAAGCTCGCCAAGGTTTTACGGCTCTCCCTGGTGTTGGTCAAGAATTCCAACGCATTGGCGAACAGATCCCCACTAAGGTGTTGATGAACGATGCTTTTACCCAATCTAATTTTCAGCAGCAGTTGAAAACTTTCCCCTTCCCGGTAATTCACATCGGTACTCACGGGGAATTTTCTTCTAAGGCGGAAGATACTTTTATCCTGACTTGGAACGATCGGATCAACGTCAACGAACTAGACGAACTGCTCCGGGGTGATCTCCAGCAGCGAGGAGCCGGGACAATTGAATTACTGGTTTTAAGTGCTTGTAAAACCGCCGCCGGGGATGACAGAGCCGCTCTGGGGTTGGCTGGTGTGGCCGTCCGCGCCGGGGCTCGCAGTACCGTTGCCTCCCTCTGGTCTGTGTCTGATGAAGCCACTGCCGAACTGATGAGCCGATTTTATTATGAACTCACCCACAGCCAAGTCACCAAAGCCGAAGCCCTTCGCCGTGCCCAAGATGCAGTTTTGCACAATCCTAACTTTGCTCACCCCTATTTTTGGTCAGCTTTTGTGATGGTGGGTAATTGGTTGTGATTTTGTCATTGGTCATTTGTCCTTTTGTCTTTTGTTCCTTGACCAATCACAAATGACAACGGACTTAAGACTTGGGACATATTGCCAAAAACTATATATCGGCTCGCGGGATACATCCAACCGGTAAAAACCACCCCTTTGGAAACTAACCAGGCCATTTCATCTGGGATTAGCTTGGCCATCATAGTTGTACAAAATGAATGGAGGAAAAGGGCACTACCAGAAATGATAAAATAGCGTAATGCCGCCTCGGCAATGTTTTGTTTACTGCTGTCAAAAACCCAAATTTTACACAGGGTGAAATGTAGGATTCCTCCGGCCATTGAACCGAAAGCAGCGGCGCGGGATGTGGAAAATTCCGGGATATGTACTAAGGTACTAAATATCACAAAATCTAACATTGTGGCCATCAAGGAAGCCACACTCATTTTACTAATATCTCTGAGATGTTTAATCAGGGATTTCATGGTAGTGACTTTGGTCAATTAACAATTAACAATTGATAATTGATAATTGTTATGTTAATTGTTAATTATCAATTATTAATTATCAATTATCAATTATCAATTGTCATTTATTGTAGGGGCGATTCGCTTTCTCGCCCCTACGGAGTTCCCTTATAAAACAGGGATTCCCGGGGAAAATCCGGAAAAATCCGGCACAGAGGAAAGGACAGGGCAACTTGTACCCTGTCCTTGGTCATGGGTAACAAATTTAGGCAGTGACGGTTAGATCGCTGCGCACGGGTGCTACCCCACGGGATTGATAAACGGTTTCGGCGACTTTGGCGAGGCGCTGCATTCCTAGGGCAATTTCGTCATTGGTGGCGGTCAGGCTGATGCGGAAGCATTGTTTGGTATGTTGCCAGTCTTCGCGCAGACCAGGGAAGAAGGAGTTACCGGGAACGACGATAATGCCTACTTCTTTGAGCTGTTGATAAAATTCCCAATCGGTAATTGGTAATTCGTCAAACCATAACCAGGCAAAAATGGCACCTTCGCCGCGATGGAGGAACCAGGGGATATCTTGGGGGAGATATTGGTTAAGGGTGGTTTCAACAACGGTAAATTTTTGCTGGTAGTGGGGGCGGATGACGGTTTCTGAGATGCTAGCGAGGGCGCCGGAGGCTATGGCGCGAGCGGCGATCGCCTGTCCGTAGCGGGATGAGTGGATGCAGCTATTGGTCTGGAAAGACTGCAGGGCATTGATGATGGGCTCGGAGCCGATCGCAATCCCGATCCGCTCTCCCGGTAAACCCGCCTTCGACAAACTCATACAGTGGACGATATTCTCGCCAAATACCGGCGTCATCTCCGTAAAATTCAGCGCTGGGAACGGCGGCGCATAAGCCGAATCGACCAACACCGGCACCCCATAAACAGCCGCCAGAGCAGCAATTTTCTCCACTTCCTCATTCGTCATCACATTGCCCGTGGGGTTGCAAGGGCGAGAAAAAATCACACAACCAGCATTTTCATCAATTGACAGTTGGCTGAAGTCCGGGCGATATTTAAAACTATGGCTGTTCACATCCTGTTCAATTGCCGGTTTATAAGCCAGCAATGCCTCTGGAGTCAAGGTAACGCCGCCATAACCCGTATAGTCAGGACTCAGAGGTAAAATGATTTGCTTTAACTGCCCGTCGTTGGCATAGCCCCCAAAAGTATTAGCAGCAAAGAAATAAATCGACTGGCTGCCCGGAGTAATCAAAATATTTCGCTCCGTCAGCGATAGACCATAGCGGCGGTTGAAATCCACGACCACCGCCTCAATTAAGGGGTCATAGCCTTGGCTAGAACCGTAGCGGCACACCACCTCGCCATATTCTGGGCTGGCCAGCAGATCCGCCGTGCAGTCCCGCCAGAGCTGCTCCACCTCGGGCAAAATCACCGGGTTGCCCGCACTGAGGTTGATAAATTCCCGGTCTTTACTGGCGTGGAGCGTTTCCACAATGTCTTTCATAATCGCCCGCACCCCAGTCAGGTGGGACATCTGTTCGCCAAATTTAGTCAGTGCAGGGTTCATAGTGGCTATTTTCATTTGCAATTTGTCACTTGTACGGGCGATTCGCGAATCGCCCCTACTCACTTGTCACTTGTCATTTGTCACTGGTAACATGTCACTTGTCAAATGACAAAGGACTCTTGGACAAAGGACAAAGGACTAATGACCAATGACCAATGACAAATGACAAAGGACTAATGACCAATGACAAATCCCCCAAGGGGGGACGGGGAGCTTCTGGAGCGAGGGAGCTTACACCCATATCATCGTAGCCGATATAATGTGCCTTTGTCCTCATTCCGTGACTTGCCACCAGTCCAATGTCCCTTGTCCGCAGGTAGGGGCGGGTGGGAAACCCTTCCTACAGGACCAATGACTGATGACAAAAGATAGAGGACTCTCTAATCTCCGTTAAAATGTCACAGATCACCTCAATTTAAGTGATTTAAGTCGCCCTGCTCGGGCCTTAATGCAACCATTGCCCATCTGGGGCGTTAACGCAAAATCTATGGTCCAAGATAATTTCCTCACCGTTACGAAGTTACGGGACAAGTTACCGATTACGCTCAAACCGTTAGCTGATATCGCCTATAACTACTGGTGGTGTTGGACTAATGACCGGGTTTCTCTGTTTCGCAATATCGATCCTGACGCCTGGGATCGCTGGAAACACAATCCCGTGGCGATGCTGGCGTTTGCCCACCCGGTGCGCTTATCGCAGCTAGCTAATGACCCGGATTACATCAAGCGGGTCAAAACTGTGGCGGAGCAGTTAAAACGCTACATGGAAGAAACCGAGACCTGGGCGGCCCAGGAAGCGCGGCAAATCTCCTCGGCAAACCCTGTGGCCTATTTTTGCGCCGAATTCGGCATCCACGAATCTTTACCGATTTATTCTGGCGGTTTGGGGGTGCTGGCGGGAGACCATCTCAAGTCGGCTTCTGACCTGGGGGTGCCGCTGGTGGCGGTGGGTCTGCTCTACCGTCAGGGTTATTTTGTGCAGCATCTGAGCCGCATCGGCTGGCAAGAAGATCATTATGAGGATAATATCTTCGAGCAAATGCCGATGGAGCTGATCACTGATGCTAGTGGCAAACCGGTGACGGTGGAACTGGAAATCAGGACTCGCAAGGTGAAAGTCCAGGTTTGGCGGGTGATGGTGGGTCGCGTGTCTCTGTATTTGCTGGATACCGATCGCCCCGACAATGACCAAATCGATCGCTGGTTGACAGGGCACCTCTACGGTGGCAACCAAGATACTCGCATCGCCCAAGAAGTGGTGCTGGGGATCGGCGGTGTGCGCGTTCTCCAGGCTTTGGGCATCGAGCCTGCTATCTACCATATGAATGAAGGCCACGCGGCTTTCTGCACTTTGGAGGTGGCGCGCTCAGAAATGCTCAAAACCGGCAAGTCTTTCTATGACGTGGAAGCTACGGTGCGCTCCAAGAGCGTTTTCACCACCCACACTCCTGTCCCCGCCGGTCACGATGTGTTCTCTGGCGATACCATTGAGTCTTACTTCTCCCAATATTGGCCAAAATTAAATCTTTCTGAAGAGCAGTTTATGGCTTTGGGGGCGCGTCGTCTGGGAGACCCCTGGGAGCCTTTCAGTATGACGGTTCTGGCTCTGCGGATGTCCCGCACTGCTAACGGGGTCTCGGAACTGCACGGGGAGGTGTCACGCAAAATGTGGCATATTCTCTATCCCGAGCGGGAAGTGGAGCAAGTCCCCATTGGCTATATCACTAACGGTGTCCATGCTCGCACTTGGACGGCGCCGCTGATGAGTGACCTGTATAGTTCTTATTTGGGAGAGGATTGGTCCTCCCGCGTCGCTGACCCCCAAATGTGGGCAAAAGTTGACGATATTCCTGATGAGGAAATCTGGTGGCGTCACCAGTTGCTCAAAGAGCGCTTAATTGCTCATACTCGCAGCCAGGTTAAGCAGGCTCGTCAGCAACGGGGAGAAGATAACTACTGGATCAGCTCGGTTGACAAGCTCCTAGACCCCAATGTGCTGACGATCGGCTTTGCTCGCCGCTTTTCTACTTACAAGCGTGGTTATCTGCTGCTCCATGATTTAGAGCGTGCTTTGAAGATTTTGGGCAATCCCGATCGTCCGGTGCAAATCATCTTCTCGGGCAAGGCTCACCCCGCCGACGAACAAGGCAAACGGGTGTTACAGCGTCTGTTTGAGTGGTCTCGCAAGCATCCTGAGCTACATAATCGTTTGGTGATTATCGAAAACTACAATATGCACACTGGCCGCAAACTGGTGCAGGGTGTGGATGTGTGGTTAAATACCCCCCGCCGTCCTCTGGAGGCTTCTGGCACTAGCGGCCAAAAAGTCTGCTTTAACGGCGGGATTAACTGTAGTGTGCTGGATGGTTGGTGGTGCGAAGGTTATGAGGAGGGGGTTAATGGCTGGGCGATCGGCGAAGATGCCCATACCAGCGACCAGGAGCGTCAAGATAAAATTGATGCCGAATCTCTCTACCGCTTGTTAGAAGAGGAAATCGTCCCCCTCTACTACGATCGTGATGCCAACGGTATCCCCCACGGTTGGGTTAAGCGGATGAAGGGATCCATTAAAACCAACGCGCCCCGGTTCAACACCGATCGGATGATCGCCGAATACGTTGCCAAAATTTACCTCCCGGGACTGGCAACTAACCTGCAAGCGGTCCGCGCTAGCGTCATGGTCTAATTTGTCAACCCTCACCCCCAACCCCTCTCCCAAACGGGGAGAGGGGAGTTTTGACCAATCACCAATGACCTGACGACCAATGACTCAAACCAATTTTTGCCTCACTTCTGGGAATTTTTCCAGGGTTTTTGGCAAATTTTCCCAGTCAAAAGCCCCTAGCTGAGTGGCCAAAATCTGGGCATAATCGAGGATCGCCTGAGATTGATATTCTATCCCCCAAGCCTGGAGCCGATCGGCAAAAATTTGCAAGTCTCGCCGCTTCATGGTTTGGCATAAATGCGGCCAGTTGGTTTCTTCTTCTAGGCGCAATTTTTCCCCTAACTCTCCCATCCTCTCCTCTTGGGAGGAGTGGGCGAGTTTGAGGGATTTTGGAATAACTTGAGGAGGTTGGGGGAAATTGGGGTGATAGTCAGCCTCCATTGGGAGCAGTTTTTTTAACTGCTGCACCAGTTGCGATCGAGTCACGGGTTTGCGGATGAACCCATCACAAAGCAACTGGATCGCCGCTTCATCCTCTGGCCGAGAAGAAGCTGTTACTACCACAATAGGGATATGTTGCGTCTGCGGTTCCTGCTTCAGATATTGCGCCACTTCCAGGCCATTTAGCTCTGGCATCCACAAATCTAGCAAAATCAGGTCTGGTTTTTGGGTGACAGCCAGCTCGATCGCCAGCCGACCATTAGCCGCCAACAGCATTTGGTGTTTAGTATCCGCAAAATATCCCTGCAACAACTGCAGGTTAAACTGCACATCATCCACCACCAAAATCTTCGCTGTAGTAAACTGGTTTAGATTCGCATCAACATTTTGCGGTACTAACGATGGCGACCAAGATTTAGCAATTGCCACCCGAGGAAAGACGAAAGTAAAGGTACTGCCTTCCCCAGGGGTACTGTTTAACTCCACTGTCCCCCCTAAAATCTGAGTCAAACGTTTAGTAATCGCCAATCCCAACCCAGTCCCCCCATACCGGCGCGTAGTTTGGCCGTCACCTTGGATAAACGCCTCAAAAATCCGCTCTTGTTCTGCCACATCAATCCCAATTCCCGTATCCGATATAGCGATTTCCAGATCCACCAGATCAGCCTCTACCAGTTGGCTACTGACCCGAACCATCACCGTCCCACCGGGAGTAAATTTAATCGCGTTCCCCACCACGTTAAACAGAATTTGCCGCAGGCGTACTTCATCAAAGATAATTCCATCGGGAACCTCATCCGCGATCGCTGACAGCAGAGCTAATTGCTTAGCTTCCGCTTGCGGCGCAAAAATATCTTGGATTTCCTGAATTAATTCCCGCACAAAAATCGGCTCATAGTTCAGATTCAGTTTACCCGCTTCGATTTTAGATAAATCGAGAATATCATTGATTAACGATAACAGCGTCCGACCACTAGCCGCAATATTTTGCAGATAAGCCAGTTGGAATTTGTCGCTAACCATCCCTTTGAGCAAATCGCAAAATCCCAAAATCGCATTCATCGGCGTGCGAATTTCGTGGCTCATATTCGCCAAAAATTCACTTTTAGCCCGGTTGGCGCTTTCCGCAGCTTCTTTGGCAGCTTGCAGGGCGATTTGCGCTGACTTGCGCTCCGTAATATCTTGAATCTGGCCAATAAAATACTGTGGCTGTCCCGCTTCATCTCGGACAATCATCGCACATAAAAAAATCCAAACCATCTCACCAGATGCGTGGATATAGCGCTTTTCGATTTGGCAAGTGCGCATTTCCTGTGCCAGTAATTTCTCCACCATTTCCACATCCTGTTCGTGGTCATCGGGATGGGTGATATCTGCATAGGTTCGCTCCAGTAATTCCTGCTCGCTATAGCCAACAATTTCACACAAAGAGCGATTAACTTGCAACCATCTGCCATCTAAACTCAGCAATGCCATGCCAATTGGGGCATCGTCAAACGATCGGCGAAATCGTTCTTCGCTCTCCTGTAGGGAGCGAGTGCGCCGAGCCACTTCCTGTTCTAAATCTCGCTGGTAGCTTTGCCGCAGTTGCTCTATTTGCTTGCGCTCCGTAATATCCACCACCGCCGTAATCGCATATAGCACTTTCCCCGCTGCATCTAAGACCGGAATCGTGCGCACTTCTAAGGGAATCACTATGCCATCAGAGCGGTGAATCTCTAAATCTTCTGTCACTACAGTTTCTCCCCTTAAACCCCGGAATCCTGGCAGTTCTTCCCTGGGATAAATTTCGTTAGTGCCTGCTTTATAAATTTGGTAGGTGGGAGCTAAGTCATTTGGCGGCATATTCACAGCACCTTCACCGATGATTTTTGCTCCTACCTCATTTTTGAAAATTACTTGGCCATTTGCCCCTAAAATGAAAAGCCCCACCGGGACGCTATTGAGAAATACATCTAATTTGGCTTCGCTTTCTCGCACCGCTTGTAAGGATGCGGTTAATTCTGTGGCCATCTGGTTAAAGGATTGGGCTAATTCCCCTACTTCAGCTATGCTGGTGATGGGTACAGGATTTTCCCACTCCCCATTCGCCAGCTCTTTCGCCGCCCGGTTCAGGAGTAAAATTGGTGTTGTCACCCGCTGCGCCGTCCAAATTCCCAGGATAATTGCACCCACAGTGGCGACGATACAGAGGCCGATCGTTTGGTTGGCACTGGCTTCAATTTCTCCGAGAAAATCTGACTGTGGCACCACCATCACCACAATCCAATCTAAACCTCTATCATCTTGCAGGGGTGTTAAATACAAAAAATATTGTTGATTGTCAATCAATAATTTTTGTAAATTTTGATATTTAAGTTGGTCTAGGCCAGCATAGGATTTTATTAAATATTTTGCCGTCGATTTGATTAAATTGTTTTCACTTTTGGTCGTCTCTAATCTCAAAATTTGCCCATCTACAATCTTCCACGGCTTCTCCTGCAGAGAATCCGCCACTAAATAGCCGGATTTATCCATAATAAATGTCATCCCATTTTTGCCGATTTTTATCTGACGCAAAAAATCTCCCACATAGGCCATATCTAGGGTTACTGCCGAAACTCCTATGATTGCCGATTTGCGGTCAAAAATAGGCGCTGCATAAGCGATGAGCAATCCGGGATGAAATTTGGCGCCAAAGCGGACGTAAATGTCCGTCCATCCAGGTTGTTGCCTCACGATCGCTGCTTGATACCACGGACGCTGGCGGGCAGAAAAAACCCCAGATAGAATTAAATCTGGCGCTTGCCAGTTAAAATCCGGCGATAACTGACGATATCCATGTAATTGAAAATTAGTTTTTTCCCCAGAAATGCCGATTCCTTGAATAATTGTATTTTGATTAGTATAGCTCATGCCCGCCGCCCTAAATTCATTCGTTATATTTGCCGCTTGAATAGTATTAATATATTTATTCTCTTTGTTGAAGTATTGCTGCCAGAGGTAAGGTAGCCAAGCATCCATATCCTGGAAATCGAGGAGCCCTGCTGTGACTAAATTTTGATGAGAATCCAGAATTTTATCTGGTTTTTCTAGAAAGTCTCTTAACCCATTTTTAATGTTATTTCCCTGTTGGATGAGCAGTTCTTCAGCCAATTTTTCTACGGCTTTTTCGCCATTTTTAAAAGAAATATATCCCACTAAGGCAACGGTGAGGCCCAACTCCAGGACAAAAGGCACAATCAACACTACCCGCAGGGGCAGTTGATGTAAAAGTCGTTTCCAGCCATGAATCCCAGATAAATTGCTCATAACTCTTGTGGCTCGTGGTGTCCAGTAGGCTGCCAGGTATAGAACTGGCATTTCGGCTCCAAGCTGCCGCCACAGCTTCGGCCCCACAGGGCCAAGGTGTTGCCAGCCGATCGTCTCCTATCACATCCCCGTCCCTTCGTGTCAGTGACCGGTCCCTCTCCCCCTCCCATATCATACCATGATGATGTAGCGATGAAACCACATCATCATCCACCCAAATTGGTCACAATAATTTTTGCCGGATTTCGGGGAATTTTTCCAAGGTTTTGGGCAGGTTTTCCCAGTCAAATGCCCCTAACTGGTTCGCCAAAGTTAACCCATAGTCTAACAGGGGCTGATATTGGTATTCTACCCCCCAAGCCTGCAACTGAGCGGCAAAACTTTGCAACTCGCGCTGCTTCATAGTTTGACACAACTGGGGCCAGTTGGTCTTCTCTTCTTGGTGCAACTTTTCCTCTAACTTTCGCCACAGGTCTTGGGTCTCTGGAGTGGAAGTTTTCCCCATATCCCCAGTAGATATCATTGGCGGCGGTGATGCTGCTGCTAAGATGGGCTGTGGCTGGTCTAGGGGCCAGTTTGGCCTACTTTCTGCCATAGGTAGCAGTTTCTTGAACGCCTCTAACAATTGTGCTTTCGTCACCGGTTTGCGCAGAAAAGTACAACCCAACTCCGCCACAGCGGCTTCATCGCTGGGGCGGGTAGAAGCCGTAATCACAATAATCGGGATCTGGCGGGTTTGCTGATTTTCCTGTAGCAGCTTCGCCGTTTCAATCCCATCCATGTCTGGCATCCATAGGTCTAATAAAATCACGTCTGGCTGGTGCGCGATCGCCAGATTAATCCCCACTCTCCCCGATGACGCTAACATCACATGGTGTTTGGTCCGCCTAAAATATCCCGCGATTAAATCTAGGTTAAATTGCACATCATCTATCACTAAAATTGTCGCAGGCGGCATCTGGTCTATATTCACTTCTACATCCACGCTCGACACTGATGTAGTCACAGCATTAGCTATTTTCACCCCGGGAAAGCTGAAGCTAAAGGTACTCCCTTGCCCGGGGGTACTTTCCACCGTCACTGTCCCCCCTAAAATTTGGGTCAAACGTTTAGTAATGGCTAATCCCAATCCGGTGCCGCCATACTTGCGCGTGCTTTGCCCGTCGCTTTGGATAAAAGCCTCAAAAATCCGCTCTTTTTGGGCAGCTTCAATCCCAATTCCCGTATCGGATATGGCTAATTCTAAATTAATCGTATCGCTGCTGTTTTCCGGCTGATGACTGGTGACGGTGAATGTCACACCACCGGAATCGGTAAATTTGATGGCGTTCCCCACCACATTAAACAGAATTTGCCGCAGGCGCACTTCATCAAATAAAATTGCTGGGGGAAAATCCGCCGGAATGTTTACGGATAAAGAAAGACTTTTTTGCTCAGCATTGTGAGCAAAAATTTGCGAAACCTCCTTGATTAATAACTTTAAAAAAACCGGCTCATATTTAATATCTACTTGACCGGCTTCGATTTTCGACAGATCGAGAATATCATTAATTAAAGCCAAGAGGGTTTTGCCGCTAGCCATGATCGCTTGCAAATAGGAACGTTTTTGCGGGTCGATGATTCTACTATCGAGCAAATCACAAAATCCTAAAATCGCGTTCATGGGGGTGCGAATTTCGTGGCTCATGTTGGCAAGAAATTCGCTTTTGGCGCGGTTGGCAGCTTCGGCGGCTTCTTTGGCAGTTTGCAGGGCAGTTTCTACCAGCTTAGTCTCGGTGATGTCCACCACAATGCCATGCCATACAATATCCCCATTATCTCGGCGTTCCGGCTGCGAGTTGCCTTGTACCCATTTAATTTTGCCTGAAGGCATAATCAGGCGCCATTGATGCTTAAATGTCTCCCCAGTGGCCATGCTGCGCTCAACAGCAGCAATGTAACCCTCCTTGTCTTCTGGGTGGATCAAACCGATGATGGCACTGGCGGTATCTTGGAGGATTTGGTCTAAACTCATTTCTAGGATGTCTTCTACACCTCGGTTGGTATATTCAAATTCTAGGGAACCATCGGGATGCTGTACGAGAGAATAAAGGTTGCCAGGGACAGCCTTGGCGAGATTTTGCAGGCGGTTGAGGGTGACTTGTAAGGCGGATTCGGCTAGTTTGCGATCGTCAATATCCCGCCCCACCGCTTGCACCTCGATAAACTCTCCCCTCTCGTCAAAAATCATCCGGTTTACCCACTGCGTCCAGCGAATTTTACCCCCCACTACCACGCGATTTTCAATGATTACCACCGGATTATCTCGGCTCATAGAATTAACCAAATTCTGCACATGCTCCTGGTCCTCGGAAAAAACTACTGGGCTGTAGTGATGCCCCAAAAATACATCCCGAGATATGCCAAAATAACGACAATAAGCATCATTAACAAAATTGAGGGTGCCATCTAAATGATAGCGCACAATTAGTTCGGTTTGGTCTTCCACGATCGCCCGGTAGCGAGCTTCACTGGCTTGCAGGGCAATTTCCGCATTCTTGCGATCGGTGATATCCACAGCAAACTGATTCACCCACCAACAATTAGCCGCCGCATCGTATTGGGAAGTTAGCCGCGCCGATATCCAGCGTAACTCACCATTTTTGTGGTAAAATCGATACTCGATCAATTGAGTTTTTTCGGCAAAAACATCGGCAAAAACCGGCAGAATCACATTTTCTAAATCCTCCGGCACAATCCGCGCCATCCAAATCGATTTATCGGCTAAAAATTCTTCCCGGTTATAGCCAAAAACGATTTGGCAGCCTGTGGAAAGAAAATCAATTTCCCAATCCCCATTAGCGAATATTTTTAAGCGGATAATCGAAGCGATCGTGCTGTTGATGATATCCTCTAAATTCGCTTCTGACTTTTGCAGATTCTCCCGGAGCTGACCCACGGCTGACCGCAACTGTTGCGCCATCAGATTAAAAGACCTGCCCAGGCGAGCCAGCTCTGTAATCGGGAATTCTTCCGTCAGACTCTGATTTAAATTCCCATCCGCGATCGCAGCGGTAATGCGGTTGAGAGCGAGAATTGGTTCGGCAATGAGGTTGGTAATCACAGTACCGACTCCCGCCGCCACCATCACCGCCAACAGTGTCAGGAGAATGTTGGTGCGGGTGTGCGTCTCTACTCTCTCCATAAAATCTGACTCAGGCAAGGCCGTCACAATCCCCCAATGCAGACCGTATTGGTCTTGATAACTTTGCACTACGGCGAAATATATTTGCTCATTAGCCTGAAATTCCCATTCTTGAGTTGTCTCACCCTGCTGCCAATTGGTAGATGGGAGATGTTGGCTGGCAGCTTGAATCACCGGTTGCTGGCTGGCCGTGGCCAAAATTCGCTGAAATTTGCCTTGACATAAAACCATCTCCGGCGTGCAATTATCCATTTGCCTAAATGGCAATTCATTGGTGGAGCTAGCAATTAAATGCCCATCCGGTTCCACCAAAAAGACGATGCCGGACTTCCCTAGATGCACTTGCTGGAGAAATTTATTTAATTGGCTTAAATGCAGATTCACAGAAAAAGCCCCGATAAATTCCTGTGTGTTCGGGTCTTTTACAGGTGAACTGGCATTAATCGTTAAATCAGTGCCATCCCCCAAAGTATAAACTGGACTCCAGATGGGTTGCTGTTTTTGCTTGGCCAATCGATACCAAGGACGCTGCCGAATATCCCAATCTGGGGGATATTCGCCCTCAGCTAGCAACTGGGTGCGCTCTCCCTGAGAATTAATGCCGTAATGTTGAAATTTTCTAATATCTGGGCTGTCTGTTACCCAAACTGACCGCTGACCTTTGTGGAAATCAGTTACTCGAAAACTGCCCGTTTCATTGGCATATAATATATCCGGGATGTTATCATAGTTATAGATTTGCCCACTCAGATAGCGCTCTACTGCCGCCATATTGCCCGGATCAAGATTCCCGAAGCGCACAGCATTAGTATTACAGCGATTAATTTCGTGGGCTGTTTCCAGGTAGCTCTCTAGGTACAGATGAACGCGGGATCCTACTTCTATCATCAACTCCCTTGCCATGTCCCGCACTGACTGCTGGGTGTGATAAAATGACACCAAGTCTGTCAGTGCTACTGTGACCACCAGTAGCACGACAAAGGGGACGATTAAGACGAGTTTTAGGGAAATTTTCAGCCGGAGGAAAAGCGCTCTCATCATTCCTAAACCTTGCTTATTTAAGCCTGAATTGCTGATAATTGGGGATAAGTTTGGTTAACAAATGTCTCCAGTCGCTGCCAAGCGGCCTGTAATTCTGCTATCTGCGTATCTGCACCATCGAGCTGATTTGCTAATGCCTGTAGTTCAATTGTTAACGCTAATTCTGGGATGAACCGCACCCCGAGGTTAGCCGCTGCACCTTTGATGCTGTGAGCTTTTTGGCGTATAGTCACGGTGTCATTAGCTGATATTGCGGCTTTCAAATCCAGGATGTACATCCCTACTTCCTCGACAAAACACTGCAACAGCTCGCCTTCTACTTCCGCGTCTCCACCGGTAATATCTTGGAGGCGGCTCAAATCCACTGGTGGTTGAGAACTGGGTACTGGTGAAACTGCCTGTTTGGGTTGGTGGCTCGCCGGAGTAACTTTTCGCCCCAAAAATTTTTCCACCACCCTGGATAAATCTTCCATTGACACCGGTTTGCTCAGGTAGTCATCCATTCCGGCATCGAGACATTTTTGCCGATCGCCCGCCAAAGCATTAGCCGTCAGACCAACTACCACCGTATGGCATCTGTCTTCTTCCCTCACCCGAAGATTGGTGGTAGCTTCATAACCATCCAACACCGGCATCTGACAATCCATAAACACCAAGTCATAGGGAGCGATCGCCAATTTATCCAACGCCTCCTGACCATTCACCGCAAATTCCACCTCATACCCCAGCATCAATAGCTGCTTGCTGATTACCTTGCGATTAACCGGGGTATCTTCCACCAAGAGAATTTTCAACTCTTTTAACCCCGATCGCGGCAAATCGGGAAATCTCACCGTGGGATTCGGGCGATATTTTGGTAATGTAACAGCGGGAGGGAAATCCTCAGAATTGGCCAATTCAAAAATAGCCGTGAACCAAAAACTGGATCCCTCACCCAAAACACTATGACACCCAATTTCACCTCCCATTAGCTCTACCAGTTCCTTGCAAATCGCCAACCCCAAACCAGTTCCCCCATATTCACGGGTAATCGACCCATCAACTTGGGAAAAAGATTGAAATAGTTTATGGAGATTTTCCGGAGCAATCCCGATGCCCGTATCCTTGACGGTAAAGCGCAAGCCAATCAGAGATTCGGTTTCACTAGATGTAAAAAAATCTTCCGGGTGAAATGATGGTTCTAGCATGACATCAACCGACACTTCCCCGTACCGCGTAAACTTAATGGCGTTGGCCATCAAATTAGTAATCACTTGGCGCAATCGGTTGCCATCTCCCATTAAATAGTAGGGAACATTATCTCTAACATTTAGATATATTTTTAACCCTTTAGCTATCACTTGCAGCGTCAATAAATCGCTAACTTCTTTCAGCAAAAAACCTAAATCAAAGGCATACCGTTCTAGATGCAATGCTCCCGCTTCCAGTTTAGAGAAATCCAGAATATCGTTAATAATCGCTAAGAGGTGTTCGCCACTGTTTTTGAGGGTTTGCACATAATCTATTTGCTCCTCATTCAAATCTGTATTCAGCAGCACCTCAGTCATTCCCAGTACCCCATTCATGGGGGTGCGGATTTCATGGCTCATATTCGCCACAAATTGGCTTTTTAGCCGCGCTGCTTCTACGGCAATATCTCTGGCATGCACCAGCTCAGCCATAGTTGCTTGCAGATCATCTTGGGTCTTTTTTAACTCCAAATGAGTGCGGACTCTGGCCAGAAGTTCCGGCGGGTTAAAAGGTTTAGTCACGTAATCTACGGCTCCCACTGCAAAGGCTTCGAGCAAATGTTCTGGCTCGTGACTAGCCGTCAGAAAAATTACCGGAATTTCTTGGCAATCAGGGTCAGATTTTAAGCGCTGACAAGTTTCTAAACCATCCATCTCTGGCATCATTAAATCCAGCAAAATTAAATCTGGATGAGCAGATTTAACCCGATTAATAGCTTGTTGTCCACTGGTAGCGAAAGTAGTTTCATAACCGACCTTCTCCAACAGCGCACTTAACAACTCCAGGTTTTTACTGACATCATCTACAACTAAAATCAGAAAATTTTCTGGTTTAAATGTTTTCATATGAACCGTTAATGGTTTGTAGTGGTCTGTCCAAAGCGGGAAAAATCAGCCCCTTAAACGCTTCCAAACCAAGTTATTATTATAGCACCACTAGGACAAGGGACAAACAACAACTGACAAATGACGATTTGGCAAGCTGATTTTTACCGGCGTCCCCTCAAAAATGAACGTGGGCAGCCTCTGTGGGAGTTAGTGGTATGCGACCCTACAGGGGAATGGGTCTTTACTGCCACTTGTCCTCAGCATGAGGCGAATTCGGCTTGGCTGAGTGCCACCCTCTCTCGTGCCCAGTCGGGGCAGCTTCCAGAAGTGCTGCAAGTTTTCCGTCCCCAATGTCTCAGTTTACTGATGGCAGCGGCTAAAAACCTGGAGATTGCTGTAGAAGCCACCCGCCGCACCCCAGCCCTGAAATATTGGTTGCGGCAACAAGCGGCGGCATATGCCCAAACCGACTCGAGGGTAGATCCTGCCGCAATGGTAGCTTATGACCCCCTGGCTCTGGACAGACCACCGCCAGTGCCCCTGCCCGATGGTGGCGCAACGGCTGGCGCCGTTCGGCTTTGGGGTGAGTCCTGGCGTTTTGGGAGTATTTTAGCGGGAGATATGGTGGCATGGGCAGCCGATCGACCCCTACCCGTGCGCGAGATGCCAGAATATCTCTGGCCAGTTAATTTGGGTTTAGCTTCCACCGCCGTCATCCCCGGTGTAGCCATTTCCGGGGGGCGTCAATCTCTGAAACTGGCTCGCTGGCTTCAGGAAGTGCGTCCGGTCAGCCTCAACTATATTCCTGGGGCACCTGATGGATTAATTTTAGAAGCTGGCTTGGTGGACCGGTGGATTTTGGCCACTTTTGACGATGAAGAGATGGCCACCGCCGCCCGCACTTATCAGCAACGCCTACAGTTAACTAAAGGACTGCATTTTTTGCTGGTGCAGCCAGATGACTCCGGGATGACTTATAGCGGCTTTTGGTTGCTGCAACACCCTGAGTGAAGAGGGGGAGCAGGGGGGCAGGGGGAACGGCGAGATAATTGATAATTATCAATTATCAATTATCAATTATCAATTATATCCACGCTCATTCCACCACTCGGATTGACCCCTTTTGCACTCCTTCAAACACCCGGTTGATTTGAAACTGCTCTTTATCGTTAATGAAATTCTTCGCCAACAGAGCAGACATGAGGAGGTTTTGGTCGCTGCGGGTGATTTGCCTGAAGGCGAAGATGCGCTCAACGATTTTTTCTACTGACACTGGGTTTGACAAATTTTGCACTGTCATGGTCCGGCACCCTTAAAGATTCAACCAAGTTGCTGCTTTTATCTTAAAGATTTGGTAAAGCTCTCAAAGCGATCGGTCTCATCGTTCACCCGTGACAATTGACCTGGTGGGGGGTGAGGCCGATCGTTGACAAATTACAATTTTTTGGTATGCTCCATGCACCTCTGTGGTAAACTCGGATTACCCCAGCAAAGGCGAAAACTCATGGCAGGAGCGAAAATCGGCGTCATCGGCGGCAGTGGTCTTTACAAAATGGATAGCCTCAAAGACCCAAAAGAAGTAAAAATCGATACACCTTTTGGTTCTCCCTCCGACGCCATCATTATCGGCACCCTGAACGGCACCCCAGTGGCCTTTTTGGCTCGTCATGGTCGCCACCACACCTTCCTACCTTCCGAGGTGCCCTTCCGAGCCAATATCTATGCCATGAAAAGTCTCGGCGTTGAGTATTTAATCTCCGCCTCCGCCGTCGGTTCCCTGAAAGAAGAAGTCAAACCCTTAGATCTGGTGGTGCCAGACCAGTTTATCGATCGCACCAAAAATCGCCCCGCCACCTTCTTCGGCGATGGTATCGTCGCTCACGTCTCCTTTGGCGACCCCATCTGTCCCCATCTCGCCGCCATCCTCAGCGACACCGTAGCCAGCTTGAACCTCCCCAGGGTCAACCTCCACCGAGGCGGTACATACATCTGCATGGAAGGTCCCGCTTTTTCCACCAAAGCCGAATCCCACCTCTACCGCAGTTGGGGAGCCACCATCATCGGGATGACCAACCTCACCGAAGCCAAATTAGCCCGAGAAGCCGAAATCGCTTACGCCACTTTAGCACTTGTCACCGATTACGACTGCTGGCACCCCGACCACGACAGCGTAACCGTGGAAATGGTGATAGCCAACCTGCAACGCAACGCCGAAAACGCCCAAAAAGTAATTCAAGAAGTCGTGCGCATACTCGCTGCCAATCCCCCCACTTCCGAGGCTCATTCCGCCCTCAAATATGCTATAATGACTCCCCCAGATCAAGCCCCAGCCGCCACCAAGGCAAAACTCAAATTATTACTGCAAAAATATTGGCAGATTTGATGTCATATCAAGTCCTCTGGCTTCGTTTGTGAATAACTGAGGGGGCAACCACAGGGGGATTGCCCCGAAATTACCCGATTGATGCCCCCGGACTTGATATGACTACCAGTTAAAGCAAGGGTAATAAAATCTCAAACTCTGTGCCCTCATCTGGTTTAGAACTAACGTGCAACTCGCCTCCGTGTTTAGCCGTAATAATCCAGTAAGAAGAAGCCAAACTGGTTTCTTTATCGCCTTTTTTCCCCTGAGTAAAAGATATCTGTAACTCTTGCAATTCAGGTGGAGACATCCCCAGGCCATTATCAGCAATTTTCACCCAAACCCAGCGGGAAGGTGCGACACCAGGGATACCAGAGGCGCGGTTGCTCACTTCTGTCACGATTTCAATCCGGGATTTCCGCTGTAGCTCAATTGGCGTTCCAGCCATCACCGGGTCTCGGAATTCCTGCTCAAATTTCTGGCTAACTGCTTGGTTGATTAATCCATCAATACAATGACTGATAATGTTCACAAATACTTGAATAAGCTGCCCCGCATAACAGGGAACAGGGGGCAGGTTGCCGTAGTTTTTGACGATTTGGATTTCACTGCTCAACCGACTTTGCAGCAATAGTAAAACACTATCGAGGCAAGCGTGTAAGTCAGCCGGTTTGGGATAAACATCATCGATATGACAGAAATTTTGTAAGCTGAAAGCCAGTTTGCGGAGTCGATCGGCTCCATTTTTGATACTTTCCAGCGCCCGGGGCAAGTCTTGCTTTAAAAAATCTAATTCGATGTCGGTGCTTAAGTCGGCAATTGGATCGGGAATATCTGGCAAGCATTGTTCATAAGCCGAGATCAACTCTAACAAGCTGTTGCCATATTCAGAAACGTAGGTTAAATTACCCCAAATAAAGCCTACCGGGTCTAAAATTTCGTGGGCGACTCCATCCACCAGGCGTCCCAAACTGGCCATTTTTTCGGTTTGAATCATTTGGGTCTGCATCTGCTCAAAGCGCAGTTGAGTTTCAATCCCGCGAATATGCCAGTAAGCGATGTTTAATTCGTGGACGTTGAGCAATTCATGTTCGCCATTGGCGCGGCGCACGAGAATGGGTTCGCTGAGTAATTCGGGCGATCGCCGCAGCGCCACCCGGGCCGCATCCACAATTAGCGTTCGATCGGGCAGCGTCAGCACCGAAGTGCGCGCATAGCTGTAAATCGTTTGTACCGGCCCATTCAGAAACAAATCGATCGCCCGAGGCCGGATCAAATACTCCAGCAGTCGCTGTCTCGAAAGCATCCCCGCGAAAGTGCCATTTTCCAGCAACACCACACCTGGGAGGAGCGGATATTTCTCGAAAATTCGAGTCACTTCCACGCAGCGGCAGCTCAACTCCACACTAAAACGGTAAAGGGGCAGCTGGGCGATACTCGATTCCGAGTGGAAATCTCTGCCACTCCCCTCGGATAGAACCGGCAGTGATGGTTTAAAATCTGATTCTTTGGTCACGCTACTGGTATGGCTCCCAAAACCAGAACCGATAGGATTTGTCTTGGCACCCCGCCGAGGCAATGGCGACTACCTTGCCAAGCCAGATCTATTCTCCCATCTCAGGAGCGATTTGCTCCTTGATTACTCCTCAAAGCTGGCGTGAGCCAGCCCCGATTATTTAGGAGATGATGGCGAACCCTCTGAGGGATATACTGGTTGCGGATTCAGTTCACCCAAGCGATTTGGCGGCCAGAAACGTACCACCGCCCGCCCAATGATCCGGTCTTCCGGGACAAACCCCCAATAGTGACTATCATAACTGTTGTTGCGGTTATCCCCCAACACTAAGTAATTGTTCTCTGGCACCACCACCGGTCCGTATTGGTACTCCGGGCGCTCAGCGATATAATTTTCCCCTATCGGTTTATTATTGATATAGACTCGTCCGCCCTTAACTTCCACTGTTTCTCCGGGCAGACCGATCACCCTCTTGATAAAAGCGTCTTTGAAATTAAGCTGCTTGAGTTGGTCTGTGGGAGAAAACACAATCACGTCCCCCCGCTGGGGTTTACTGAAACGATAACTCAACTTATCCACGATGAGGCGATCGTTGATTTCCAACGTGGGCAGCATCGAACCCGAAGGAATATAACGCGCCTCCGCCACAAAAGTGCGAATTCCCACCGCCAAAATCGCACTCAAGACTACCGTCTTGATCGCCTCTTGCAAGGGATTGTCTTCCACGCGCCGTAAGCTGGGCGTCGCTTCTAACGGAGCATCGGATGGCGGTACATTTTGATCGGCGTTTTGCCGGGATTCGGAATCGGACATTGGTTGATTTTCTGAGAAATTCATATTCTAAATTTAAATCCTACCGTCCACACTCGCTACTGGGGCAGGGGGGGATGGTGGGACGGGGGGACGGGGGGACGGGGGGACCAGGGGGACTCGGGGACTAGGGGACCGTCTCCCCGTCTCCCCTGCTCCCCTGCTCCCCTGCTCCCCGGTCGGTGAGCGAAGCCGAACCGCTGCTCCCCTGCTCCCCTGCTCCCCTGCTCCCCGTCTCCCCTGCTCCCCCTCTCCCCGTCTCTAGGTCGGTGGCGCCAAGGCCATCCGTAGCAACCATGATATTGTGATGAAAGACGAAAAAGGATAATTTATGAGTGGTGCAAGCAGTTTTGCCCCAGAGGGGGGCCAAGGCAATTTATTAATCCAAAAAGCTCAGCTTTTGGGAGCCAAAGGTGATTTTTGGGTGGGAGATGTGCTGGTACAAGGGGGGAAAATCACCCTAGTGTCGCCGGAAATTGTCCTCAGTACCGATGAGCCAATTAGCCACATTATAGACGCCCAGGGGTTGACTTTGTTGCCCGGAGCGATCGACCCCCAAGTACATTTCCGCGAACCCGGTTTGGAACACAAAGAAGACCTGTTTACCGCCTCCTGCGCTTGCGCCGCTGGCGGCGTCACCGGATTTCTAGAAATGCCCAACACCAAACCCCTCACCACCACCCAAGCCACCCTAGACGACAAACTACAACGAGCCGCCCAAAAATGTCTAGTTAACTACGGCTTCTTTATCGGCGCCACCCCAGAAAACTTGCCGGACCTCACCGAAGCCCACCCCACACCAGGAATCAAAATATTCATGGGTTCGATGCACGGCGACCTCCTCATCGATACTGATGCCATCTTAGAGCCGATTTTTGCCCGAGGCTCCCGCTTAATCGCCGTTCACGCCGAAGACCACAGCCGCATCCTTTCTCGGCGGCAATTATTTGCTGGTCAGACCGACCCAGCAGTTCACTCCCAAATTCAGGACGTAGAAGCCGCCCTCCTGGCCACCAAACGCGCCCTCGCCCTCTCCAAAAAATACCAGCGACGGCTACATATTTTACACCTTTCTACCGGAGCCGAAGCCCAGTTACTGCGTTCTGATAAACCCAGTTGGGTGACAGCCGAAGTCACCCCCCAACATCTACTCCTCAATACCAGCGCCTATGCAGAAATAGGTACTTTAGCCCAGATGAATCCTCCCCTGCGGGAGCCGGAAGATAACGAAATTCTCTGGCAAGCATTATTAGATGGAGTGATTGATTTTATCGCCACCGACCACGCACCCCATACCTTAGAAGAAAAAGCCCAAGGCTATCCCAACACCCCATCGGGAATGCCGGGAGTGGAAACCTCTTTACCCCTGATGCTCACCCAAGCTATGCAGGGCCGCTGCACCGTGGCCCAGGTGGTAAATTGGATGTCGGCTAATGTGGCGAAAGCCTACGGTATCCCTCATAAAGGATTAATTGCTCCCGGCTACGATGCGGATTTAGTCCTAGTGGACCTCACCACCTATCGCCCGGTACGGCGAGAACAGCTTCACAGCAAATGTGGCTGGAGTCCGTTTGAAGGCTGGAATCTCACCGGCTGGCCAGTTATGACCATTGTGGGTGGGCAAATTGTTTACGATCGGGGTCAACTAAACACCGAAGTTCGGGGCCAACCCCTGACTTTTGGCGGTTAGTCCCGGTTTCTGTCGCCCCGGTTGCTGGGGAAAAAAGGACAAGGGACAAATGACCTGCGGACAATTTGTCCCTTGCAATAACACAAAATAGTGTTTTTGTCAAGATGTGTTTAATAATTTGTCACAATACCCAGGAGGCAGGGGGATAGGGGAGGAGGGGGAAGGGTGGGAGGAGGGGGAGGAGGGGGAGGGGTGGGAAGAGGGG
>DVDU01000247.1 GCA_015296065.1 Oscillatoriaceae cyanobacterium M33_DOE_052
CAACCCCTTTCTCCCAAAAAGGGAGAAAGGGGAGTAATACTGGGATTTCCCCGTGTTCTGGTCTCCCCTCTCCCTACCTGGGAGAGGGGACGGGGGTGAGGGCAATATCGAGTGGTTCATTTTTATTTGAAATGACTATATTGATGCTCTGGCGCGTCACCCCCACCAGTTCTGCCAGCGCCTCTTGAGAGAGCTTGAGCCCTTTACGGTAGCGGGTGAGGTTGCCTGCGACGAGTTCTTTCATAGTCGCGGTCTTGGTTTGCTAGTCAAAATTGGCTACTCTATTTAGCCTAATTATACCGTAAAGTGTCAAACTGGTTTGACATCAACTCGATTAATTCTGCACTTCTGGGGGTAAGGCGGGGGGGCAAGCCTCTCCGCCTGGAGGCGCCAAAAGGGTTAAACCGCAGGGAATACATTCCACTTCTAAGGAGTCAACGCTGCCAATAATTTCCCCATCGATCGCCACTTTTTGGGGAGGATTAACTCGCACTTTAACTTTTCTCGTGCGCAGGTGGACAATATGACCGGGGTCGGTTTCACTGCGGATGAGAACAGCACCCAAAAGATTGAGTACGGTTTTGAGAGCTTCCATTTTGGTATGGGCGGTAGCGATCGTCACATCCAATAGACCATCATTCGGCAACACTTGCCCGATGCCTTGCGCCAAAATAGATGTCACCGGTGCGGCATTGGCAATGGTGATGGCTCCGGCTTGAAAGTTTTTCACGGCTCCTTCTAATTCAATTTCGGTTTCAAATAGTTGTTGCTCTTCCAACTGTTGCCAACCGGCCATAATATATGCCAATGCCCCCCAGCGGTTTTTCGCCTCCCGATCGGCGCGTTCTACGGTTTCGGCTTCATAACCAATTCCTGCCAGCAAAATCATCGGCATTTCATTGCACAAAGCCACATCTAAGGTGCGAGTTTTTCCGGCTAAAATAATGTCGCAGGCAGTTTTAATTGGATTCAGAGATGGGGGAATGTTGGCAGCAGCGGCGAAAGCGTTGGCGGTGCCTCGGGGAATAATGCCTAGGGGGATACCAGTACCGATGAGTGGACCGGCAACGGCGGAGACGGTGCCATCGCCGCCAGAGGCGATGATGATATCGGCGCCAGCGCTCATGGCTTCTTTTGCTTGTTCTTCGGGATTGATATCTGGGGAGGTAAGGAGAATTTGCAGCTGCATGTGGGGTTCTAGTAATAGTTGGATTTGTTCTAAATCCCGCTGCCAACTGTTGCCCCTGCCTGAAATGGGGTTAAATATTAAGTAGGCTACGGTCGCCCGTGCCAAATTGGCGACGATCACCTCTGCAGTGGCCAGATTTGTGGCCAGAGCCACATTATGCACCCCGCAAATGCGCACCAATGCCTGGATATCTGGCTCATGGGGTTGAGCGGTTAAGGGGTCGATTAAAAATATCACGGCTGCCACCTGTCCGGTCGCCACCAGTGCGGCAATTTGAGCATCTCCCCCCATCGGACCTGAGAGTAGTCGCTCTACTGGCAACCCAGTTCCCTGCTGGATGCGCTGCCCAGTGGTGCCCGTAGCAATCAGTTTATACCGTGACAGTACGGGACTGTGTTGCTTGGCGAAATTCACCATGTCATCTTTTTTCCGATCGTGGGCGATGAGTGCGATCGCCTTTAGGCGTCGCGTCAGCATCGTTGTGGCCATATTACCCTACCTCCATCCAGTTCCTATCTGGCTCCAATTATCTGCTCTTAAAAGATTACTTAGTCGCCAGAACCATAGATTATATCAAATCTGGTTAATCCCCAGACTTTTCCCTTGGATGCTGGCCATAAATTACAGCGGCACCAATGACATAGATAAAAGGCTAGGATGACGATAAATTTACCTGATTAGCTGGCCGACTTCAACGCTGCCGGTTCGGCATTAATGGGGATTTTCATCACAAACTCTGTACCTTGACCTGGTTCTGAGAGGCAAATCAGCTCGCCACCGTGCTGCTTCACTACGATCGAGTGGGCGATCGACAACCCCAAACCCGTCCCTTTTCCCACCGGCTTCGTGGTAAAAAATGGGTCAAATATCCGGCTTTTTATTTCTTCTTTGATTCCCAACCCATTGTCAACGATGCGGATTAAAGCACATGACACATCACGTTTTTTTGCTCGTTCATTTAAATTGTGAATTTTCATATGTAAATACACTATTTTTGTGATGATATTAATTTGATATTTTTTCTCATATTTTGAATTATGAATAAAATCATCGTGTATGGCGTCAATGGCATTATTTATAATATTCATTATCGCCTGATTTAACTGACCGGGATAACAGTACAACTCTGGGATATTGCCATATTCTTTGACCACAAAAATACCCGGAAAATTTGCTTGAGGTTGCAGACGATTCTCTAGTAATTTTAGACTATTATCAATTCCTTCATGCAGATTGACTTTTTTAAAATCAGATTCGTCTAAACGAGAAAAATTGCGCAGGGAATTAACGATTTTGCGAATGCGCTCCGTACCAGACCGCATGGAATTGAGTAAGTGGGGCAAGTCGCTGCCGATAAAATCTAGATCGATACTCTCCGCTTCTGCGGCAATTTCCGGTGTGGGCTCAGGATAGCTGGCTTGATAAAGGCGCAGTAAATTGAGGATATCTTCAGTATATTGCTGGGCGTGATTAATATTGCCAGATATGAAATTTACCGGATTATTGATTTCGTGAGCCACCCCAGCCACCAGTTGCCCCAAAGAGGACATTTTTTCGGCGTGAATGAGCTGCGCTTGAGTTTCCGTGAGGCGATCGAGCGTATCCTGCAGTTTTTGCCGTTGTTCCGTGGCAGCGGTTTCCGAGGCGACGATACTATCAGCCATCTGATTGAAAGTAGCAGCAAGCTGGCCCACTTCATCTCTGGCTAATACGGACACCCGCGCCGCTCGATCGCCCGCCGCAAATTGCCGCGCTTTTTCCTTAAGTTGCTGCATTGGTGCCACAATTACCCGCCCCAAAAAAGCCGCCAGCACCAAATCCAGCGCCACCACCACCACCGCCGAACCCAACAGCTTACGCCAGGTATCCTGCATCAACAGTTGAATACCGATTTCTGAAGTGCCCCGCACCAAAATCGCCACCGGTAAACCCTGGTAATTCAGCAATGCTTTCGCCGCCACAGTATAACTGTCATTGCCGATTTCCTGCCGTCCCGTCACTGGGTGTCCCCCAGCCGCCGCCGCCGCTGCTAAAATCCCCTCATCGGATAAAGGAATATTCACCAAATATTCCTCCTGATTTTGGTCTTGCTGGGAAATCGCCAATTTAAATTTTTGCCCCTGTGGTGCCACTATCCTGGTGTCTATGCCCGCATCTTCCAGGGGAAAGGAGGCAGCTTCTGGGGACTCGTCCAAAAAGTAAATCGCACTGTAGCCGCTGCTGCCGTTTTCCTGAAAAGTTTTTAAAGTGCGTTCCACGATCGGGGTTTTGCCATTTACCAAGTCTCCCGAAACCAACGCCGCAATGATATCTTTTGTTTCCGGGTGTTTGACGGGCGTCACCGTGTAGCGAATTAGGTGATTCCCCTGTCCCACCCCAGGAGGTAAAGGGGGTGACTCTTGCTGCAATTCCGCCCCAGTGACAATTTCACTGGTTTTAATTTGTTCCCCATTGTCGAGATTGAACACCTGCGCCACCAAACCGCTAGGGTTGAACAGTTCCCCCACCCGATCGCCATTGCCACTAACAACAATCCGCAAATCCTTGCCCACCAAAGTAGCATATTCGATTTGCCGCGCCCGGATTTCATTGCGCAGAATCTGCCGCACTTCCTCTCTGAGAGACACCGGTACTGTCACATTTTCCGCCGCCGCCACCGCCGCCGCAATTATCGCCACATTGTCCGACTGCCCCCGGAAACCAAATCCCATTTGGTCGATTTTAATATTGTAACTGATTTGCGTTACCCCCAGCTCGGATTTAGCTTGGTTTACCAACTGGCCTTGCAAGCTGTGGCCAATCAACCAGGCACCGGCTCCCGCCAGAGCTAAAGACAGCATTTCTGACCCCAGTAATGCCACGATTTGCTTTTGCCGGATGGGGAGATTATAAAACCACTTTAGCCATTGCCGCACCTGACCCCTCGGCGCTTCCTTGTCTCTGGGCGCGTCCCGGAGCCCGAGATAATTTTGTCCCATTTTAGTTACCAAATGTCTTTTTGGCAGAGTGTTTGATAAAATTTTAATATTTATTTAATTAAATTAAATTCAAATCGATGTAAAAATTTAGTCGAGTTGGGGAGAGAATTTAGGGATAAATGATAATAATTAGCAATTGATTGATTTTAAACAGTGCCATTGGAGAAGATTAGTAGGGTGGGCGGTGCCCACCCTACCGCTAAAAGGCGCAGTAGTAAGCATAGGCCAGTTCAAACAACTGCACCCCTTGAGGTCCAGAGGCGATGACTTCAAAACGGTGTCCATCAAAACTGGGACGCCAAAGGACGATCGCGGGGGTGGGGATATTGCTGAACTGAAAAGCCCCCACCGGCTGGGGGATTCCCGGCTGCCTGGATTTAGACAAATCCAGAGCTTCCTGATAACTCCCCTCAATAAAACCGTGTTCTGCCTCAGTGGTAAACACCACCTCAGAATTAACCGCTAAAGACAACTTCGCTTTTTTATCCGTCTCTTTTTCCACAATTATTGTGGTGTTGCCCGCCTTCCACGCCCGAGCTAACTTGGGCTGCCGCTTATCTGCTGACAGTAACTTTGGGGGCAGCTCTGGCAGGGATGCTGCCACCAGAGGCACTGCCTCCACTGCTGCCGCCGCCGCTGGTGGCACCAGCCACACTGGTCCCGGAGGCGGCGGCGTCGCTGCGGTGAAAGTGGCCATCGGTGTGGGGACATCATCACAACCGTAGGGTTCTGGCCCGAAGCTGCGGAATTTCACTTCTTGCTTATATCCTGGTGCTACGGCTACTAAAGAGGTGTCCACCGCCACCGACGACCAATCCTGGAAGAAAATCGCTATTTGTGCCGCCGCGTTCACAGGCGAGAAGGGAAACGGCTTGGCTCCTTCTTGGCTGGGTTTGGTGGCGAAGCCAACCCAACCGGGTACTGGGAGCGGCTGGTTAGGGAATCCCGGGGTTGGGGTTGATACTTCTTCTTGATTAGAGTTGGAGGAAGCAACATTTGGCGGCTCGGATTGAGGACAACCGCCGAGGAGGGGGAAGGCGATCGCCCCTAGTAATACCACCGGTAGGGACATGGCATGCCTTGTCCCTCCGCTTCTTGGGGTGGCGCTAGCATCGTGGTATGTGGTATTTGTCATAATATCTGCTCAAGTTTGGGATAGACGTTGCACCGCCTGCCCCCCCAACATTTGATGGGTCTCAGCCAGGAGTGCCGGGATTTGGTCTGCATGAGGACTTCTGGCTAAACAAGAGCGTAAGTCAAATTCCGTGACGCGCTCGGCATTGGCGCCGGGAAACCAATGCCCGCCGTTACCTAACAGGTTATACCGCATTTTCGCGTAATCGAGCATATCGTAGGCCAAAACCAGATTTCGCAACCACAGAATCACGGGAATGTTGATATTTCCGGGAGTGGTATCTGGTGGCGGTAATCCCAAATCCCAGGTATAAAACCACTCTTCACCTAAAATCGCCATTGCCTCTGCGTCCCACCGGGCTAAAATGGGCGGTAACACCTCTGCGGCTTTGTCCAACCAGGCTAGAGTTTTGATATGTTCGTCAAAATCCGTCGGTTTATTGGCGCCGATACTCAGGGTATGTATGTGGGGATAGCCCAGACAGAACAAATCGTTAAAGACGATCGGGCTCAAAGGCTGGCAGAGTTGCTCTAATTTCGGGGGTGGCGCATAGAGTTGACCCCCCTTATCTGCCGGACTGATGATAAATATCCCCATATCCCGCTGGCTTGCAGCGGCGATCGCTGGCCAATTCTTCTGACTAATGTAGTACCAGTGCAGGTTAACATAATCAAACTGATTCGTCTCGATCGCCCTGAGAATAGTCTTCGTGGGGGCGTGAGTGGAAAACCCGATAAACCGTACTTTTCCCTCCGCTTGCAGCTTTTTGGCTTCATCCAAACACCCCCCCGGACGGATGGTCTGGTCTAGCAACTCCTCGGTGTTAATGCCATGTATCCCTAGCAAGTCCACCCATTCTAGGTTTAAATTGGCGATTGACTGGTCAAACTGACGCCGAAACTCTTGGGCGTCCGCCTGGGGTAAAACTTTCGTCTGGATAATCAACTCTTCACGAGGTAGCTGGGGCAGAATTTGTCCCAGTTGCACCTCAGAGGAACCATAAGCGCGAGCCGTCTCAATGTGATTGATCCCCAATGCCAAGGCACGTCTAATTATTGCCTCCACATTTTCCTGGCTATCCCGGTTAATCTCCCCCAGGGGTAAATCTTGCCAAGACTGCTGGTAGCGCATCCCGCCGCAAGAAAACACCGGCATTTGCAACTCTGTGCGTCCAAATCTGCGGTACTGCATCATTACTTAGCTCTAGTTGTTGGCGAGTCGCCTCTATATGGGTTATATTTAAATTCCATTATGTTATCCCTAGGTCAATTTGTCAAGATACTTGTCCTTTGTCCCTCTTGGTTTGTAGTTGGGCTTTAGCCCATCTTGGTTTGTAGTTAAGAAAGAGGGCTGAAGCCCTACTACGAATCTCGGACTAGAGGGCTGAAGCCCTACTACGAACCTCGGACTAGAGGGCTGAAGCCCTACTACGAACCAAGAGGGACAAGGGACAAGGGAAAAATGACAAATTAACGTATTTAATCATGCAAAATGGTGAAGTAGAAATTAAACCCAAGCTCGCGAGAGCTATAGGAAAAAAAAACCGAGATTTAACAGCGGTTAAGTTCGTGGTGATGTTTTTACTGGCCTTCTGGCTATTGGCCAGTTGTTTTGTCATCATCGGACCGGGACAGCGGGGGGTACTCATGCGGTTTGGCCGCATTGAAGATCAGATTTTGGGCGAAGGGATTCACGTGATCATTCCCCTAGTTAATACTGTCGAAAAAATTAGCGTGAGAGTGCAAAATCAAGAAATATCAGCGGAAGCATCTTCTAAAGATTTGCAGGAAGTTTATACCGATGTAGCGCTCAACTGGCATATTATGCCTTCAGAGGTGAATTTAATCTTTCAGCGGGTAGGCGCAGCCCCGGCGATCGTCCAGAGAATTATCAACCCCGCCGTGGAAGAAGTCCTCAAAGCCGTCATGGCCAAATACACCGCCGAAGAAATCATTACCAAGCGAGGAGAAGTGAAAGCTGGAGTAGATGACCACCTCAAATCACGCTTAGCTAATTATCACATTGCTCTAGATGATATTTCCCTAGTTCACGTGCGCTTTTCCCAGAGATTTAGCGACGCCGTAGAAGCCAAACAAATTGCCGAACAAGAAGCAAAGCGGGCAGAATTTATCGCCCAGAAAGCCGCCAAAGAAGCTGAGGCGAAAGTCAACTTAGCCAAAGGAGAAGCCGAAGCCCAAAGATTGCTTAGGGATAGTTTAACCCCAGAGCTGCTGACGAAACAAGCAATTGAAAAATGGAATGGGGAATTACCAGTAATTGTGGGTAGCGATGCTAAACAAGTGTTAAATTTGACTGATATCATCAAATCTCATCAGCCCGCACCCCCGCCATAAGAGCTATAGTCAATTCAAATAACAATAAGACCCGATAAAAGTCTCGGTTCGTAGTTGGGATTTAGCCCTCATCCCCCCTACTACCCCAATCAATCGGGGGGGTTTGTAGTTGGGCTTTAGCCCTCTTGACCTGAATTTGGGCTAAAGCCCAACTACGAACCTGGCATCAATTTTTCATGGTTAACTGAAATGACTAGATTTTCCCGAGGAGGTAGCCCGCCAAGGTTAAACCCGCAGCATTTCTTCAAAAACCGAAGTAATTTTAGTTTGGAAACGCTGGCGGTGCTTCAGCTTCCAAATTTGTTGCACAATTTCTAAAGGTTTTTGGGCGCTGCCTTTATTCGGCATAACGGTAACAGAACGCAGGGTGGCGAGCTGTAGTTCTTTCGTGACCATTAAATCGGGAATTGCCGCTGCTCCCATATCGTTTTCCACCACAGCTTTGATCATATCGCTGCTGGGCAAAACTAACACTACGTTTAATTGTGACGGGTCAACGCCCCAACTTTGCAAGGCTTGTTCAAACATTTGCTGCACCCCGGAACCAGACTCGCGCATCACCCAATCAGTTTTAGCTAGCTCAGAAACGGTAATTTCTGGCCGTTCAAACCAAGGGTGAGACTTGCCCACCACAATTTGCATCCGTTCGCTCCCCACCACTTCTTGATCGAGATAACTTTCCAGAGAGGATTTCACCCCGCCTGTAAGTAAACCCAAATCGAAGATACCGGTAGCGGTTCCCTCACAAATTTCCTCAGCATTGGCGAGGGTACAGTCAATGTTAATCCCGGGATACTGGCGTTTAAATTGACTGATTTTGCTGGGTAGCCAATAGTTGCCAATGGTGAGACTAGCTCCCAGTTTCAATTCGCCTCGCTGAAGGTTGTTCAATTCCTGTAAACCCCGCTCCGCCTGAACTACTTGGTCAATAATTCTTTGGGCTTCTACTTGTAATAATTTCCCAGCTTCGGCGATTTCTATGCGGCGACCGATGCGGTGAAACAGCTTCACGCCGTATTCCGCCTCCAGGCACTGGATGGCCGCACTCACGGCTGGTTGAGTAATGAAAAGTGCTTCAGCGGCTCGGGTAAAGTGCAGGTATTCCGCTACGGCTAAGAAAATTCGCAACTGTTCCAGTGTCATTCTTGTAATTAAATCACTCCCAAAAAATTTCGTGCGCCTGTTTTCAATCAATATTCCTGATGATTGACATAAGTAAAACTATTATTCCATATTTATAGGGGTCATTAATGGTGGTTTGGGGCGATGAAAACTGCTGCTGTCGGGATGGGGGAAAATGCTGGGATGCCGCTTGCTGTCAAGCAAATTGCCTGCTGCTGCCTAGTAAGTATCCCGGTTGAATCATGCTGGTAAATGGGTGGCAACCCCCCTTGCCAAATCACCTAAAGTGATAAATTCGATAAACAAGAATATTTGCTTTTATCACTGGAGAAGATTAGAGTATAGTCGTGCCTTTTGACCTGGGTCCCTAATTAGGCAAGATTGCTATTTCGGTCCGCACAATGCAGAACCGAACTGGCTAACGATTACCAACCATAGGGAATAGCTAAACGATGAGCGAAGCAAGACCACAGCAAAGCGTTCACGGCTTGAAGCCGGATTGCCTGCCTTTTTCCGAGGTATTGGCACAATCGGTGGCAGTGATTGCCCCCACGACGATACCGGCGTCAAATCTGGGTTTGATTTATGCCCTCTCTGGCAACGGCACTTGGCTGAGCTTTCTGCTGGGTATGATCGGCCTGGTGTTTGTCAGCATCAACATCAACCAGTTTGCCAGCCGATCGGCTTCTCCAGGGTCCCTATACTCTTACATTGTCAAAGGACTAGGCCCAACAGCGGGAGTGGCGTGCGGTTGGAGCTTGGTACTGGCATATCTGTTTACGGGGATGTCGGTTTTGTGTGGATTCGCCAATTTTAGCAGCTCTTTGCTAGGTCAATTGGGCATTCATCCATCGCCGATTTCCCTGTTGGCACTGGGAGCCGGGTTGGCGTGGTATGCCGCGTACAAAGATATCCAGCTATCGGCAGTGGCGATGCTGTGGATGGAGGGGATATCGGTGGGTTTGATTCTGGTTTTGGGTATTGCCATCTGGGGACACCAGGGTTTTGCGCTGGATACAAGCCAACTCACCCTCGAAGGTACTACCCCAGGCTCGATCGCGATGGGTTTGGTGCTGGTAGTATTCGGCTTTTCGGGCTTTGAAAGCGCCACCTCTTTGGGGGACGAAGCCAAAGACCCTTTGAGAACGATTCCCAAATCAGTCCTGGGTAGTACGATTTTGGCGGGTTTGTTCTTCATCTTTATGACCTATGTAGAAGTGTTCGGTTTTGCGGGCAGTTCTGCATCCCTGGCGGAATCAGAACAACCCCTGGCTTTTCTGGCAGAACAGATTGGCGTGGGTTTTCTGGGTCTGCCGATCGCGATCGTTGCCCTCCTCAGCTTTTTAGCCTGCGTTCTGGGGAGCCTCAACCCAGCCGCAAGGGTGTTTTTTATGATGGCCCGTCACGGGTTGTTCCACTCGGCATTAGGTGAGGCCCACTCATCCAACCAAACGCCGCACATCGCCGTCAACCTCGTAGCTCTAGGAATGTTCATCGTACCCGCCTCCATGTCTCTATTTCATGTGAATCTATTTGAATCGATGGGCTACTTAGGCGCGATTTGCAGTTACGGATTTCTCACGGTTTACATTCTGGTTTCCATCGCGGCTCCAGTTTATCTGCACAAAATCAAAAAGCTGCGGGTGATGGACCTGATATTTTCGGTTCTCGGCGTCCTATTCATGGCCATCCCGGTCTTGGGAAGTGTAGGGATTCCCGGAAGCAGCTTGTTTCCTGTACCCCCAGCTCCCTACGATGCCTTTCCCTATCTCTTCCTGATGTACCTCACAGTCGCCTGCGGGTCTTTTATCATGCAGAGATTGCGGTCTCCGGAAATCGTGGATTCGATCGAGCAGAGCATCGATGACATTCACGCCCGATTCGCCACCGCCGAGGTGCCATTATCGGTGAACGAAGACAGCTAATATCTCCCCAGACTTATCCCTAAAACTATTCCCACTGGTGATGCCATGAATCAACTAATCACATCTGTTCCCACCGGTTTAACCGCCTTTACGGCGACCAACCTGGATGATATCGTGATTCTGCTGCTGTTTTTTTCCCAAGTCAATGCCGCATTCCGCAGACGGCACATCGTCGCCGGTCAATACCTAGGTTTTGCCGCCTTGGTAGTAGCGAGCCTCCCCGGTTTCTTGGGCAACCTGATTTTACCGCGCCCTTGGATTGGGCTGTTGGGCTTAATTCCCATTGCGATCGGTTTAGGACGCCTAGCGAACCCAGAAGAGGAGGACGACTCCCCAGAAGCTGAACCCGCTTCACCCAAAGAAACTAACGGAGGATGGAGCAGTTTTCTGTCTCCCCAAACCTACAGCGTGGCGGCAGTGACATTCGCCAACGGCGGCGATAACATTGGCATCTATGCGCCCCTATTTGCTAGTATCAGCTTAGAGAGCCTTCTGGTCATCCTCGGTACATTCTTCTCCCTCGTGGGAGTTTGGTGTTACACCGCTTACCAGCTCACCCGCCTGCCCGCGATCGCCTCCAGCCTCACCCGCTACGGCAATTACTTAGTGCCATATGTTTGCATCGGTTTAGGAGTCGTGATTTTAGCCAACAGCCACACCTTAGAAAACCCCTTCTTAGCATCTTTTTCCCTCCTTGCCTGCTGTGGTTGTCTAGTGTTTTTGTTCAGAAATAACAGCCTCTCAGAAGCAGTAGAGGTAGGTTCCCCATCCCTCCCAGAACCAACAGCCACTGAGTTAAAGCCCCCCTACTAAGGAGGTATCACAATTAGCTTGAGTTGGCTCATCAGCACCATCATCACTGGCATCACCTCCTTTGTCGCTACTAATATTGACGATATGGTGGTTATGATGCTGTTCTTCGCCCGACTTGACCAAAGTTTCCGCCCCAAACATATCATCATCGGTAAATATCTGGGCTTCAGCCTCCTAATTGCCGCGAGTTTGCCGGGATTTTTCGGGGCGGCCCTGGTGCCGAAAACCTGGATCGGACTCCTCGGTTTTGTCCCCATCCTCATTGGCATCACATACCTTGCCAACTCCGATGACAAAGAAAAGCCAATTCCGGCAACTACTAACCAAATCAACTCCTCACGAGTCAATATTCCCCTAGTTGCTACCATCACCAGCCTCCTCGATGCCAAAACCTATGAAGTTGCTGCCGTCACCTTCGCCAATGGCGGAGACAATATCGGCATTTACGTCCCCATATTTGCTAACAGCGACTTGCCCACTTTGGTAATCCTCCTTAGCGTCTTCTTTGTGGCACTCGGAGTTTGGTGTTACCTGGCCTACCTCCTCAGCCAGCATCCGCGTCTGGCTCCCCTTTTGACTCGGTATGGTAAGCGTCTCGTCCCTTTCGTCTTGATTGGCCTGGGGTTGTCCATATTGATAGAAAGTGGCGCTTATCAATTGTTGCCTCCCTTTAACAGCTAATCCAATTAACCCCAAGTCGGTTTTTTCACTTTGTACTCAACGGAGAAAAATTATGAAAGTCCTCAAAATCATTCTCGTCGCGATGATACTATTGGCTAATTTGGCCTTTGCTCAACCCTCCCTCGCCGACCGACCCAAATTAACCACCACTTCCGACTACACGGAAGTTAATCAAGCCATCCAAGAACTGTTGCAAGCCAAAGCAGATCCCGAACAGTCCACCTACACCCCGGCAGAAATTCAGCAGAAACTCGGCGATTTACAACTGCAAAAATATATTCTGGAAACCGCCTCGAGTTGGGGGGTGTGCCGCAATGAAACTGGCTTAAATTTGGCAATTTATGCTAATAAACCGGCCAAACAAGCGGCTTCGCCAACTGCGCTTTACTTCTTACCCACCGGGGAGGAAACTGATGATGAGTGGGACTGCGATGGGTTTTATCTGCCTAGCGGTTCTTTAGTTGCCCTCAACCCTAATGACACCCAACCCCAAGAATTAGCGGAACCTTTGGCGATTAAAGTGGTGAATGGCACTAAGTTATTAGTCAAAACCAATCCCGAAACCGGTGTGATTGAATTAAACTTACCACCGGCGAAAGTTTTCAAGGCTGGGGAAATAGATTGGTCAATTCCGACTTTGACCCAAGCTGAGATTGATGCCACGGTGCCTAATGCTCCTGTTGACTGACAACTAACTAAAATATTCTCTTGATTGTCTTTTGTGTACTTAGTGTCTTCTGGGTAAAAATTAAACCCAGAGGCACTTTGGCCAGAGAAACAGAGGGATAGATGTGATTAATCTTGGGGCGATATCTTCCTGTTGATGGATAGTCTGCCCCAACCTAGGATGAGTTTTTTTGGTGCATTTTGCGGATCAGTGAGGTTAATGGTGATGCAGTTGTTTAAACCGATGCCTGTGAATGTCCAGGGGCTACAGAAACCCAAAAAACGCAGTTCTGAGCGGGTGCGGGAGCATTTGGCAAATGAGCGGACTTACTTGGCGTGGATGCGTACCGCGATCGTTTTGATGGGGTTTGGGGTGGCGATCGTCCGTTTGCGCCTCCTCCGTCCCCCCTTGGCACCTCAACCCCCCGGTACTGGCTGGAAATTAGGTTTAGCATTCTCCCTCTTTGGTTTGATGATGGTCTTGCTCTCCACTTGTCACTACTTTGCAGTCCGCCATGATATCGAAGAAGACACCTACGAACCACCCGATCGCTGGGTTATCCTTTCCAGCATTGCCGTGCTAATGCTAGGATTAGGAGTTATTTATTATGTTTTTTCCATTCCCTTAGAAGCCATCACTGCTGTCATCTATGAATAGCAAATCTTAAAATTTTATTCCCTTACCTCAGCTATATCTGGTTTGATTCATCACACCGCCCCTCCAAATGATGAGGTAATCACCAATTTATAGCTAATCAGCATTAACAGGGAGTAAATTGCCAATTGGAGGGGACGTTGTGGCACCATCTTACATAATTTTGCCCCCAGGATAACACCGGGCACCGAACCAATCCAAATCGGCACTACTAAACTCCAATCAACTGTGCCTAAGCTGAGGTGTCCGAGGGAGGTAAAGCTGAGCAGAATCGATGCTTGGGCAATATCTGTCCCGACTAACTTTTGGGGTTCAAGCTGGAACAAGACAATCAGCACTAGGGCAAACAGGGAGCCAGAAGAAACGCTCGTCATTCCTACGAAAAATCCTAAAATCGCTCCCACTCCTACTGCTAATATTCGACCCCGGCGAGTTTCTAAATCTAATTTCGGTGGTGCTGGTAGCTGCATTTGTGGCGCCCAGGTGAGGAGCAAAAATTTGATTAATGCGGCGGTAGTAACGAGGAGCAGTGTTACTCCCAAGCAACGCAGCAGCAGGAAATTAATATCTAATCCTTCCACGCCTTTGATGAGGTGCAAAATCATCACCCCAGTGAGGGCACCGGGAACGCTACCACAAGCTAGCCATTGGACGGCTTGACGGTCAAGTGTTTGCTGTCGCCAATGTTTCCAACCTCCCACAATTTTCATCATGGTGGCGGCGACCACATCAGAACTGATGGCAATGGCGGCGGGGACTTGAAAGGTAAAAATCAACATGGGGGTAATCAGAGAGGCGCCGCCAATTCCGGTTAACCCCACAATAATGCCGATAAAAAAACTCAAAGACGACAGTAATAAGTAGTTCATATGGGGTGGTCATTTGTCATTTGTCATTTGTCATTTGTCCTTTGTCCCATGACTGGGTGACAAGTGAGAATATTTGATGGCCTATTAACTGGGGGAGATGTTTGATTTGTGCAGCGCCACCGATTTAGTGTAAGGCTGAAAGCATGGCGCTTATGTTGGTTAAGGCTTTGCTCAACAGTAGGTCGGGAGTTTCTAGGATTTTTAACTGGATTAAGGTGACAATTAGCACGGTGTAAGCAGTGGAGGAGGCTAAACCAGCCAGTAATTCTTTTTTGAGGTTGCGCTCACCGGCGTTTTCTTGGCAAACATCGATAATTCCCGCCTGCATGAGGAGAATTCCGGCAATATTGGAGAACCAGTATCCGGCGATCGCTCCTGGTAACAGCCAGTCCTTGTCAACCCAACTGCATATATATCCGAACAAGTAAGCCAGGGGCAAATTAAACACTAGGTCATTCCACCAGCTCAGGGGCGAGAGTAAGTACCCCAACACAAACAGCACTCCCCCCCGCAATTTTTTCCACGGGCTTTTTAGCGGATTCGCCCCCTTAGACAGGTCCCCTGTCAGAGCGGATGTGGGTTTGATGGGATGTTCGATCGCATTGGTCATATTTTCCTCCTTAATTACGATATTCCGATTGGTTTACCGGTGTTTACCCCCGCCGTTTACTAAAATAACACTATCTCGATAGAGATACCGGGGTTTTAGGACAAAACGTGGCCTAAATTAGCCATTGGAGTGGTTGAAACCCTCTCTGGGCTTGCTTAGGGGTCACTAGACCTGTGGTCAGCTCTGAAGGTCATCCCTGGCAAGAGGTCCATTTCACAACCTGTCTTTATTAATATGATAGCCTGGGGTTATGGATGTGTCAATCAGTAAATATACGGATTTAGGCAGCGATCGTCTTTCTTTTTATCCTTTATGTCTTCTTGGTTATACCAATTTTGATTTAGTCGTGAAACATATAAAGGCGCTAATTTATCTTTCTATTCAATGCTATAAAGGCATCTTTTTTCCCAGCATTTGTTACGTGATTAAACCTAAAGTTTGTAAAAACAACCAGACAAAGAAGGGACGGCAACGCTTAGCGTTACCGTCCCTCGCGGTGGTGGGGGATGTATTGGAGAGCTTACATTTCCCGGACGAATGGCTGACCGTCTTTGATTTCGCCGATGAGTACCACATCGGTGACGCCGACAAATAGACCGTTTTCTAAAACTCCGGGGATGTTGTTGAGGGTTTTTTCCAATTCGGCGGGGTTGTCTATGAAGTCAAATTTCACGTCAATCACAAAATTCCCCTGGTCAGTGATCACCGGACCGGCTTTTTTCACCCCCATGCGCAGTTGCGGTTTACCGCCGAGTTTTTCTATAGCTCGCATCACCGGGGTTTTGGCCATAGGCAGCACTTCCACAGGCAGGAGGAAAGTAGAACCCAGCTTATCTACCAGCTTGGAACTGTCCACCACCACAATAAACTGCGCGGCCAAAGCATCTACCACCTTTTCCCGGGTATGGGCCGCGCCGCCGCCTTTGATGAGGTTTTTGTTGGGGTCCACTTCATCAGCACCGTCGATCGCCACATCGATGCGGTCCACATCATCTAAAGTAGCCAGGGGGATGCCATACTGTTTGGCGAGAACTTCCGCTTGAAAGGAAGTAGGAACGCCTTTGACATCTTTAATTTCCCCATTTTGAAGGCGCTTGCCGATATACTCAATGGCATAGGCAGTGGTGGAACCGGTGCCGAGACCGACGATCGACCCGGAGACCACCCGATCGGCGGCGGCTTTACCCACCATAGACTTCATCAATGTAACTGGGTCTGCTGCTGCACTCATAACATTTATGCTTAGGGAAACATGACACATCTTGGCATGAAAATGCCACTCCGGGTAGGGCGGAGCGGCGAAAATTATGGTAAGTCGGGGCAATTGATCAATTACCCCGACAAAATTATTTGGGTGAGGGAGCGGGAGTGAGCCGCAACTAACAAATCTTCGACGAGCCTTGCACGGGAATTTCCAGAATAAACTCCGTGCCATGACCCAACTCCGACATACAGCGCAGTTGCCCCCCGTGACGCTCCACAATTTGGTAAGAGATAGATAAACCCAAGCCCGTGCCCTTACCCACGGGTTTAGTTGTGTAAAAGGGGTCAAATATTTTAGAAATTACCTCCCGTTTCATACCCGGTCCATTATCGGCAATGCTAATCCGGACGCAATCTTTCACCAAGGCAGTGGTAATTTCGATCGTGCTGGGGTTAGCGCGTTTTTCGGCCATACTTAGCCCTTGGTCGCGCTCTTCTAAAGCATCGATCGCATTAGCGATTAGGTTCATAAACACCTGATTGAGCTGGCCAGAGTAGCAATCCACTTCGGGGATTTGGCCGTAAGATTTGATGATTTGGATGCCGCCAGTGTTGGCCTTACCTTTGAGGCGGTGATGTAAAATCATCAGGGTACTGTCGATATTCTCGTGAATATCGACAGATTTTTTCTCCGCTTCATCCAAGCGGGAGAAAGTGCGCAAAGACTTGACAATTTCCCGGATCCGATCGGCGCCCACCTTCATCGAAGACAATAAGTGGGGCAAGTCTTCTACCAAGTAATCTAAATCTACCTCATCAATTGCATCATCAATTTCTGGGGTAGCCTTGGGATAAGCCTTCCGGTAAAGCTGAATAACTTCTAAAATGTCAGCAGTGTATTCCTGGGCATGGATGAGATTGCCATAGATAAAGCTGACGGGGTTGTTGATTTCATGGGCCACACCAGCCACCATTTGGCCGAGGGAGGACATTTTCTCCGCTTGCACCAAGTTTGATTGAGTTTGCTGTAGCTGCATGAGGGTGCGTTCTAGCTCCAAAGATTTCGCTAGAGCTAGGCGAGCCGACTCTCGAGATTGCTGGTAAAGATCCGCTTGGTTAATCGCGATCGCCAAATTAGCACAAACCGCGCCCAGTAATTCTACTTCCCCAGCTTCCCAATGGCGGCGTCCGCTCACAGAAGCACAACCGATCACCCCAATATCCCCAGACAGAGTTTGAATCGGCAAATATAGCAAAGCTCGACAACCCAACTCTGCCATCCGATCCATTCCCACCACCCGGGACATCACCACATCATCCTCGTGGATGATTTCCAAGTTAAACAGCTTTGCCACCAGAGGTTCTTTCAAGTTGGCAGGAGTTTTACCCAAAAAGCTGGGCAAATCGGGACGCCGCACCTCACTAACCACATTCCAGGCTGGCGATTCTCCTTTGCGTAATAGCCAAGAGAACCAGCAGCGCTCGATTTGTAGTAAGCTGGCAATCTGTTCCACCACATTTTTGAGGATTTTGTCCAGTTCCAAGGAATTTCTAATCAGGGTGCTGATGCGATTGAGCAGAGCTTCCCTGGCGGCCATTTCTTGGAACAAAGTGGACGATCGACGTGCCGCCTCCTCAGAACGCTTGCGCTCCGTGATATCCCGACAAACCGTGGCCAAACCAATTGTTTCCCCAGTTTCCCGGTTTTTAATCTTAAAGATGTTGTAATCAACCGGGATCGGCTTACCAGTTTTAAAATGCCGCAGTCGCAACTCCCCAGACCAACTCCCCACATCCATCACCGCTGGGACAATATGGCGTAAAACCACTCGCTCCAAGTCGTCTGGCATGAAGAATTTAAACATATTCAAGCCAGTGGTTTCATCTAAAGAGCCAATACCCAGGAGCTTTCTACCCGCAGCATTAATGTAAAACGGCTTCCCCTCCGCCGACGCCAGGGCGATAAAATCGCTACTGTTATCCACGATCGAGACTAAATTTTGCCGTTCGATTTCTGCCTGCTTGCGCTCAGAGATGTCATGGGCAGTGCCAATGATCCGGTAAATTCTCCCCAAATCATCTTTCAGAGGTTTGAGAGTTGTCAGCCACCAAGTTTCGGCATTATCGATGAGGTAGCACTCCTCATAGTTGATCGAATTCTCGGCGCTGATGCAATCCAGCAAATGCTGCCGCAGAGAGCCTCCCTTGGTGACACCCAAGACCGCTTCGGGAGTTTGGCCGATTACTTCCGCTGAGGTTATCCCCAACAGCCTTTCTCCCGTGCGGTTCCATCCCGCAAAACTGTATTCTCCCTCCTGTAATACTTCTACCACAAAAATAAACAGATCCGTGCCTTCATAGATGCTGTGCAAAAACTGCTCCCGATCGAGCAAATCTTGCTCCGATCGATGCCGCTCCGTAATATCCACAGCCGTTCCAATCCAGCCCCTTACACGACGATCTTCCCCTATTTCTCCCACTGCCTGTGTCAGTGCCCAAGCAATACTGCCATCGGCCCGTACCCACCGGTACTCCGAGTTAAAAGGCTGATTGGCTTGTAATGCCAGATTCCATGCCTCCAACACCCGCTCCCGGTCATCAGGATGGATCCCTTTGTGCCATCCCTGTCCCAAGGCTTCTTTTGGAGTCAATCCAGTTAATTTGCACCAACAATCATTTACATATAAACAAGTACCCTTAGCATCCGTGTGGAATATACCCACGGGAACGCCTTCTGCCAGTATTTTACTGGAGCGGCGCTTGGTTGTTTCCCAGGCAGGTTGGATTTGTAACATCCATCAGGAGTTTTATTAATGATTAACACTTTCTATTGTGCCTGACAATTGTACTTTATAACACAATTTTTTTGTAAATATAGGTCACGCTTTCTATATTTTTGTAAAGATTTCGGTGAGTGATAATTATCGCACCAAGATCAAAGTGGGGAGCATTTAAATTTTTCTGGCCGTTCTTGTGCCTATCATCTGATTGGAACGCTCTAATTTGCCCCTCCCTGTGATAGGATATAATGATTCTTGTCAAATTCAACCAGATTTTTAATAGGCAATTTCTCGGGGAAAAGAGATATCACGGAGACAGGGGAGAAGGGAAAGGATTGTAGGTTGTAGGTTGTCAGTTGTCAATTGTCAATTGTTAATTAGTCAAATCGATTCAAAAGTCAGAGTACCGTTAAACCCGTCGATTTCTACGATCGCGCCTACAGGGAGAGCGGCATTGACGCCCTCGTGACCAAAGGGCAGTGCGGCGATGATGGGGATACCTAAGTCACAGAGGCGATCGCGCAGCACCTCCTCACTGGTCAAAGTTGGCACCCCTGGGTCATTCTCGCAGCTACTGAACCGGCCCAAAGCAATCCCCCGCACACCCTGGAAAGCTCCCAGCATCCGCCACTGAGTCAAAGCTCGGTCTAGGCGATACGGCGCCTCACCTATGTCCTCAAAAGCCAAAATTACCCCATCTAAATCCGGTTGCACACGAGTTTTCAGCAAGTGAGTAGCTACGGTGAGATTAGCCGGGAGCAAAAGTCCCCGCGCTTTACCCCCCACCCAACCCTGACCCTGCAAAGGGGGCAGTTTACGTCCTGCCACCAGGTCACACAACCGCGCCACCGACCAGTCCGGCTCCGCTCCCAAGGTGGTCAGTACCGGACCATGAACGCTACCCACACCCAAGCCAAACAAACTCCAGAGCAAGCTGGTAATATCAGAAAATCCAATTAACCATTTCGGCGTTGCCACATGGGGCCACTGCCATTGTTCCAGCAGCCGAGAAGCGCCGAAACCCCCACGCACGCAGAGAATCCCAGCACATTCCTCATCTTGCCAAGCATCTGCCAACCGCTGGCGGCGGTGGGGGTCCGTGCCTGCCAGATGACCGAAAGCATCATCATAACCAGGGTCTAGCTGCACCTGATAGCCTTGAGAACGCCAAATTTCTAAACCTTGCTCAAACACCTCGCGATTGCGCAGGCAGCCAGAAGGAGCGACAACGCGCAGCAGGTCTCCCGGTTTGAGGGGAGGTGGAAATTGAAGGGCAGTAGAAGAATTAGACATGGAGAATCAAACAATTAGGGGATTTGTTCAGAAGAATTATCCTCTGGGACTGTCCAAGTAGGCAAAGCACTGCGGTTATTGCTACTGGTGTGGGTACGGAGACGGCCCAACTGTTCTAAGGCCCAACGGGCAGTTTCCTGTACTTCTGGGTCCGAGTCTTCTACCGCTAAACGCAGCATTTGGCTGATTTGGCCGATCGACTCATAAATCCGGGTCAAATCCCGAATCGCATTTTTACGCACATCAGGATTGCGGTCTTGTAGAGAAATGGCCAAAGCTCGCTCTAGAGGCGTCAAAGTGCGGGTGCCGATTTCCGAAAGTGCGGCCAAGATTAAACTACGTTGTTTAGAGTCAGAAGTGAGCATCAAATCCACCAAAGACTGAGCCCCACGGGAGTCCCCCCGCCACCCCAACTCCCAGATTGCCTGACGCCGTTTGGCCGCATCAGCACTGTACAAACAGCGGATTAACTCCTGCATCATATCTGGTTCCGAGATGCTCTGATTGACCTCTTGGGGCACACCAGACAGGGGAGGGGGGGAGATGGGGAGAGATGGGGGGAGATGGGGGGAGATGGGGACCTCTGGAGCAGGGGACCTCTGGACTGGGGGATTGGGGGACTGGGCGACTGGGGTAATATTCCCCGTCTCCCCGTCTCCCCGTCTCCCCGTCTCCCCAAGTCTCTCCATCTCCCCATCTCCCCGGTCGGTGAGCGAAGCCGAACCGCGTCTCCCCGTCTCCCCGTCTCCCCGTCTCCCCGTCTCCGGGTCCCCCTGTAAGGGCAAACGGCCATTTACCCCTAGGAACCCAGCTTCCCCGTTGGTGGAGTCATTGCTGGTTTCCTCGATTTCGCTGGTAGATTCCTCGCCCAATTCTTCATCGCGATCGCCAGACCTAGTGAGCAGGTAGAATACTCCGGCAAAGATAGCAGCCCCAGTGATGGTGGCCAAAGAGAGCAACAACAAAGGCAGCCAGCGACGCTTAGAACTGGTTTTTTTGGGTTCTGAATTTTGGGCGATCGTGCCTGGGCGCACCGCCGAGGCGAGGGGAAATTTGGCAGGGGCAGCCTGTTGCGGCTTTACCATTCCTCCTAGATGAGGGGTTTTGTCTGTGGTAGCGGCATTGTGTATAGTAAATATCAACATCCCAACTTCCGGTGCCGCTAGGTTGGGGCTAACTTCCCACCAGGGAAGGGTATTTGCGCCGGTGGTCGCAGGAGCCAAGCTGAGACAGAAACTGGTAATCAGGAATAATAGTCTGTCTGGATAAGATTTCATTCCTAGTACGGGGTTAGCTTGACATAGCTGAATCTTCATCAGCATTTTTGCAGGAAAAATGATAGCTGCTGGTGTTAGGGGTAGAAAACATATATTAGGTCACAGAGGAATTTAACGCCTGTGGACAGGATGAAACCGGGCAGAGTTAACGGGTTTCTTCACTAAATCTCGACTTTTGACCAGAGATTTTGGTCAAAAACCCGGTTTCTTTACCAGTACAAAAGAAACCGGGTTTCTCACTGAGATTTATGCAAAAAACCCCGGGCTCCGTTGAGCAGGTTTCTGGTAATGTAGCAGCGTGATGCAACCAGAGGAAAATCTAAACCGGGTTTCTGACTGAGATTTATGCAAAAAACCCCGGGCTCAGTTGAGCAGGTTTCTGGCAAGGTAGCCAGCATTATCGTATCTTATGGTTGCAGTCGGTGGCGACGGGAGACTGGGGATGGGGATGGGGGTGGATTCCAGGAATGGGGAATAATGATGAAAAACGGCGGCTACTATGTCGCTGCCGCCGTTTTTACTCCAGGCAGCTTTCTTGTGGCTGCCTTCTTCAGTTATGGGATTCTGTTTGACAACCGATGAAAGCAGTGGGACTGTATGCCAGGGATAGTGTCGGTGGCAGCATCCCCTAAGTAGTCTTTTCCCCTAGGGATTGGCTTTTCAGATGGGATCAGTTTCTCCGGCGGGACTGTCGCCAGTGGCTTTCCGGCTGGGTGGGAAGATGGGGAATTTGGCGCCTAGTTCGGCTCGTTGCTGAATTAGGTAGATGCTCCCGAGGGTGAGGAAGACGCCGAATGTTTGTAAGGGGGAGAGGGTTTCTGATAGCAACAGGTGGCCAAAGATGAGGGCAAAGACGGGGGTGAGGAAGGTAAGGGAGCTGAGACTGGTGAGGTTGCCAAAGGCGGCAAAGTAGAAGAAGATGCCGTAGGCGATCGCGCTGCCGAATACGGTGGAGTAGGCCAAGGCCATCCAGCCGTAACCGTCAATATTCACCCACTGCTGGGACTCAGTTGCCCAACTGATGGCCCATAGTGGCAAACCGCCCAAAATCATGTGCCATCCAGTGGCAGCTACGGGGTCGGCAAATTTGGCGACTTGGCGCATGGTGACGGTGCCTACCGCCATCGACAGGGCGGCCATGAGCATCCACCATTCGCCACTGTCAAAGAGGTGGCCGAAGTTAGCCGCGCTGGTTAATTTGATATTACCTTGGAGTAGTGAGAAAATCCACTCATCAGGGATGCCAATCAGGCTGATGCCAACGACTCCGAGGAGCAAGCCTGCAACGCCCCAAATGCCGATGATTTCCCCAAACAGCCATGCGGACAGTAGGGCCACGGCTAGGGGTTGGGAGTCAATCATTACTGACCCCAAACCGGCTCCGGTTCTCACTAAGCCTTGGGCTAAGAAACCTTGAAACATGGCTCCATCCACGAGGGCAAAAAAGGCAATCCACAGCCATGTTTTGATGCCTTTGGGGAGGATGGGGCGCCTCCATAAGGCGGCAACGGCGAGGACCAGCACCCCGGCGGGCACGAGGCGTATTCCTGCCATAAACATGGGGGTGGTGTGGGGGATGGTGCCTTTCATGGCTACCATTGCGGTGCCCCAGAGGAAAAATGGCGCAATGATCAGGATTTTGCTTAATATCTCCAGGGGTGAGCTGTGAGTAATGGGGCTCACTTCTGGGTCTAACTTGGGGTGGAAAGGGAGTTTTGATTCTACTTCTTTATACATGGGCTGGTTAAAAATATTTTTGGCTCCCAGTCTGTGTCGTATTTCTCACAGGGGGAGGAACGGGGCGGTTATCGGTGGGTGATAGAGATGATGGCGGCACCCCCTCCTACTGGGGGACGGGGGAATGGGCGCCTCTGGGTCATAGAGGGGCTGGAGCAATTGTAGCAGGTTGTGTAGTTATGTTAAGAAATTTAACATGATTCCCTGACGTTCCTGGTGGGGGTGCCCTCCCGGAGCGATCGACTATGACCAGACCAAATAAGGCACAATTGAGCAGGGGAGTACGGCAGGCGGTATGCCACCGGCTTGGGGCGCTGGTTCTGAGTAGGGCTTCAGCCCTAATTCCCCAGTTCCCCCTCCTCTGGGCATTAGCCCTACGACAAACTTCGTTTCCCTACTGACACACAACTGTTGAGTGCCCATGATTTGGCCATTTAGGAAGGCAAGAAAGCAAATTGCACGGATTGAAATTACGGGGGCGATCGCCTCGGCGACGCGCCAAAGGGTGCTATCTGCCCTAAAAATTGTGGAGGAAAAAAAGTATCCCGCCTTGTTGCTGCGCATTGATAGCCCCGGCGGTACTGTGGGTGATTCCCAGGAAATCTATAGCGCTTTAAAGCGTCTGAGTGAAAAAATCTCCATTGTCGCCAGTTTTGGCAATATTTCTGCCTCCGGTGGCGTCTATATTAGTATGGGTGCCAAACATATCATGGCCAACCCCGGCACCATCACCGGCAGCATCGGGGTGATTTTGCGAGGAAATAATCTGGAGCGCCTCTTGGATAAAATCGGCGTTTCCTTCAAAACCATTAAATCCGGTCCTTACAAAGATATCCTGGCCTTTGACCGCCCACTGACGGAATCGGAGCAGAATATCCTGCAAGAGCTGATTGATAACAGTTACCAGCAGTTTGTGGAAACAGTGGCCACATCCCGCAATTTGGCGGTGGAAACGGTGAAAAGTTTTGCGGACGGGCGGATTTTTACGGGCGCGCAAGCTCTAGAATTGGGGATTGTGGATAAGTTGGGCACGGAAGAAGAGGCTCGCCGCTGGGCGGCGGAACTGGTGGGACTGGATCCGGAGAAAACCCCCTGTATCACCCTGGAAGAGCGTAAACCCCTGCTGGGTCGCTTGTTGGGGAACAGTGCGGCTCTCGTGGGGATCGAGTCTAGCCTTGATTGGGTAGAATTTGAGCTGGCTACTAGCGGGATGCCTCTGTGGCTGTATCGAGTTGGGCGTTAATTTTGTTACTCCCAATTCACTGGCAAAATTGGCGCCATATCTGGTGGTGACAAGGAAAAACGAAGGAGAAGGAGAAAAGATGGAGGATTCTGGTGTGGAGTGGAAAGTGATGGCGATTCGCGGTGCTACTACAGCGGCGGCAAATACGGCGCTAGCGATTCAAGAGGCGGTGACGGAGTTGCTTGATGCGTTGGAAAGTCGCAATCAGTTGGAGCCAAAATCGATTGTTAGCGCTACGTTTTCGGTGACTCGGGATTTGGATGCGATTTTCCCGGCGGCGATCGCCCGCCAGCGTCCCGGTTGGGATACCGTTCCTCTCTTGGACGTGCAGCAAATGCACGTGCCGACAGATTTGCCCCGCTGTATTCGCTTCCTCATCCATGTCAACCTCCCCCCCCACACCCACGTCTATCATCCCTACTTGGGGGAAGCTAAAAATCTCCGCCCTGATTTGAGTTTCGCTCCAGCCAGCTCTAACCGCACTTGATGTCATCTGCCCCCGCTGAGCCCCAAAAAATTAATTTTGTTGGCAGCCTTGACAAAATTTCAAATATATGCTGTGGCATCAGGGTCGTTGCTGGCGCTCCCGATGGGTAAATTGTCAAATTTAGAAAAAATAAGAATACATCCAATGGTAAGCTAGCAGAGATATTCCAAAAATCAGTAAACAGGACAGTGCAGATGGCAGGGACAACCCAGCTTCCTTACCTATTAAAAGCAGCACGGCAAGAAATATTAGACCGTCCGCCTGTATGGATGATGCGCCAAGCGGGGCGCTATATGAAAGCCTATCGGGAATTACGTGATCAGTATCCATCTTTCCGCGAACGCTCGGAAAATACGGATCTGGCAGTGGAAATCTCCCTACAGCCGTTTCGGGCGTTCGCTCCTGATGGGGTGATTTTGTTCTCGGATATCCTCACTCCCCTCCCGGGCATTGGTATCCCTTTTGATATCATCGAAAGTAAGGGCCCAATTATCGACCCACCTATCCGCAGCAAGGAGCAAGTAGATAATCTCCGCCCCCTGAACCCGGAGGAGTCTTTACCGTTTATTCGGGAAATCTTGCAAACTCTCCGCCAGGAAGTGGGTAATAAAGCGGCGGTGCTGGGTTTCGTGGGGGCGCCTTGGACTCTGGCGGCTTACGCGATCGAGGGGAAGTCTTCTAAGGATTATAAGATTATCAAGCGGATGGCTTTTTCTGAACCAGCAGTATTGCACGCACTGTTGGAGAAAATTGCCGACGCGATCGCTGTGTATGTGCGCTACCAAATCGACAGCGGCGCCCAAGTAATCCAAATGTTTGACTCCTGGGCTGGTCAGTTGAGCCCTTCAGACTACGATCGCTTGGCTCTCCCCTACCAACAGCGGGTAGTGCAGCAAGTCAAAGCCACTCACCCCGATACTCCCTTCATCCTATATATCAACGGTAGCGCCGGTCTCCTGGAACGGATGGCATTATCTGGCGTCGATATCGTCAGCCTGGATTGGACCGTAGATATGGCAGAAGCAAGGCAGCGTCTCGGTTCCAAAGTGGGAGTACAGGGAAATATTGACCCCTGCGCTCTGTTTGGCTCCAAGGAATTCATCAAAGAGCGGATTATCGAAACGATTCGCAAAGCAGGCAACAAAGGTCATATCCTCAATTTAGGTCACGGGATCTTACCGGGCACCCCGGAAGAAAACGCCGCCTTCTTCTTTGAAACTGCGAAGGAAGCTCACCAGCTCCTCGCCGTTCCTGCGTAAATGTTGCCCCCAGCGGGCAGTTTTTCAGCCATGATTTTGGCTTGAAGCCTTAATTACCTATATTCAAGCCAAAATCTCCCGGCTCTCTACCTGAATTTGTTTATTTCCTACCTCCTGGCGACCTGATACCAGGCCGTTTTTATTCCTAACTCCCTGATGACCTCCAAGCGGATTTTTGTCACTGGCGCTAGTGGCTGCATTGGTCACTACTTGACGGAAACTCTCATCCAGGAAACTGACCACGAACTGTATTTGTTGGTCAGAAACCCGGCCAAACTCAAGTTTGACTGGCGATCGCCCCGGGTTCATCTCCTGCAAGGGGATATGCGCCGAATTGAGCGCTTTGCTCAACTGCTAGGCACGATCGATGTGGCAGTTTTGGTGGCTACGGCTTGGGGTGGTGTGGATGCTTATGATATTAATATCCTCAAAACCCTGAAGTTGATGGAGTTGCTCGACCCCCAAAAATGCGAGCAAGTGATTTATTTCTCTACCGCTAGCATCCTCGATCGCCACAACGAACTGCTCGAACCCGCCAGACACCAGGGCACAGACTATATTTTTTCTAAATACCAATGCTATAAACGCTTATCCCGTCTCCCCATTGCTTCCCGCGTCACCACCCTGTTTCCCACCCTGGTTTTTGGGGGCGATCGCACTAAACCATACTCCCACCTCAGCAGCGGTCTCCCAGAAGTCTTAAAATGGGCTAATTTAATTCGCTTCTTCGAGGCTGATGGTAGTTTTCACTTCATCCACGCCAAAGATATCGCCACGGTAGTTAAACACCTCATCGACAACCCCCCGGAACCAGCCCGCCCTTTCGTCCTGGGAAATCAGGCAATTACTGTCAACGAAGCTATATCACAAATTTGCGCCGCTGTGGGCCAAAGCATTTCTTTTCGCATCCCCCTTTATCCCTGGTTGGCAGATATTTTCATCTCCCTATTCCGCATTCAAATGAGTAGTTGGGATCGGTTCTGTCTCAACTATCGCCATTTCACCTACAAAGACCCCGTAACTCCCGCCACGTTCGGTCTGACTACCTACTCATCCAACCTTCCCGACTTGCTCAGAATCACTCTCGCATCTCAGCCACCACCACCCGAGGAAGCAGGGGACCTCTTGAGCGGGGGAGCGGAGGAGCAGGGGAGCGGGGGAGCTTCGGAGTAGGGGCGATTCGCGAATCGCCCCGACGGTGTTAAATCAACTTGACGGCCCGCAAGGCAAACATCATCACTACGGCGGTAACGAATGCACCACCTAAAATCGACAAGTAAGCGATCGCTCCAGTAGCACTCATGGGGGTTTTTCCTCTTCAACCTATCAATTCAATATTGAAACATAACTTGGGGTAAAATAGGAAAATCGGCGTTCTGCCACCAGCCCGCCACTACAACGTCCTGCTGGAGGTACGCCAACGCAACTTAGTGGGGTCAGTAGCTATGCCTTTTGCCATCACCGTTAATTTACCTGATAATGCTTATGAAATCGCGATCGCTCCCCATTCCCTGACGGAACTGGGAGGGAAAATGCAGGCACTCTCTGTAGGCAAAAAGGTGCTGCTGGTTTCTAACCCCGAGGTATTCGCTCTCTATGGCGAAACTGCCTTATCTTCTCTCACCGCCGCCGGTTTTCAAGTTTCCCAGTGCATCCTCCCCGCTGGAGAAGAGTATAAAACTCTCGCCTCTATTGAAACTATCTATGATGCAGCTTTAGCCAACCGCTTAGAGCGCTCCTCTACAATGGTAGCGATCGGCGGTGGCGTCATCGGCGATATGACCGGTTTCGCCGCCGCCACTTGGTTGCGAGGGATAAATTTCGTCCAAGTCCCCACCACGCTGTTAGCAATGGTAGATGCTTCTATTGGGGGCAAAACCGGCGTCAACCACCCCCACGGCAAAAACCTCATCGGGGCTTTTTATCAGCCTCTATTGGTATTAATTGACCCCTTAGTGCTGCAAACTTTGCCCCCCAGAGAGTTTCGCGCAGGCATGGCGGAAGTGATTAAATATGGCGTCATTTGGGACAAGGATTTATTTGCCCAGATGGAAGCCATAGAGCGTCTCGATGAAATGTCATATTTAGATGCGGCATTTTTACAAGAAATTATCGTGAGGTCTTGCCAAAGTAAAGCCGATGTGGTAAGTAAAGATGAAAAAGAATCGGGACTGCGGGCGATTCTTAATTACGGTCATACGATCGCTCACGCGGTGGAAAGTTTAACCGGATACACTACGGTGATTCATGGGGAAGCTGTGGGAATAGGCATGGTAGCCGCTTCAAAAATCGCCCTAATGATGCAAATGTGGGATGGCCCAAGCGACCAAAGGCAGCTTAAATTAATCCAAAAAGCCGGACTCCCAGTCAAATTGCCCTCTGGTTTGGATATTGAAGCGATTTTGGACAGTCTCCAAACTGATAAAAAGGTGAAAGCCGGGAAAGTCCGCTTTATCCTCCCCACCCAGATAGGGGAAGTCACGATTACTGATAAAGTTACCCCGGATATCATCCGCGTAGTTTTGGCACAGATGTGAAATTAGTAGGGACACGGCATTGCCGTGTCCTAACTTTGGTTAGGGCAAAATTTATTAAAAATGCCGGAGGATGACATGCGAAAACAACGGCTAGAATATACATCACCGCTAGATGCGTTAATTGCGGTAACAAAGCGCTTGAGTATTTATGAAAATACGCACCACATGGAATCAGAAGAATTTTTCGCCCTTTACAGTCAAGGTAAAATGGCAGATGAGATGATTTTTATCGATTGGGCTAACGATTATCGGCACTATTTAGCGTTACGGCAAGAGGCGTAGTAGTAGGGTGGGCAGTGCCTCACCGAGAATTCTTTTTATAACCAGTTCTGTAGTCGGCACTGCCCACCCTAGAGAACTACAGAACTGCCGGGATAATTTTCGTTAGGGGCACGGCGGCATTAATATCCAGGTATGTGGATAAATCTTAATGATGCCGTGCCCCTTTAGGGATATAGTCATTTCAGATAAGAATGAGACAACCCTTGAGAGTTGCCCTCTATCCCCCAACCCCTTTCTCCCAAAAAGGGAGAAAGGGGAGTAAGACCTGGATGCTTTCTGGCTCCAACTCTCCCCTCTCCCTACTTGGGAGA
>DVDU01000096.1 GCA_015296065.1 Oscillatoriaceae cyanobacterium M33_DOE_052
AACTTTTGACGACTTAGATTCCCTGAAAAATCGAGTGGCTTCCCTGGTCAAGTCTCTGAGTAAGTCAGTGGTGAAATCGATTTGTGGATGGTCAGACATTCTGGAGGCACTATCTGTAGCAGGACTTTAACTAAATGATATTACGACCATCTCCACCCCAAGAGGTTGCTAACCATGACTTCTTCACTACCTAAACCCTTAAATTCTCCAATCACACCCGCGCCACATTTGCCGCCGTTAGAAAATGGCGATCGCTTGACGCGCCCGGAATTTGAACGCCGCTACCAAGCCATGCCGGGAATCAAAAAAGCCGAACTTATCGAAGGAGTTGTATATATGGCATCCCCCCTCGGCTTTAAATCCCATGCTGAACCCCACGGAAATCTTATCGGTTGGTTGGGAGTTTATCAATCCGCCACACCGCAAGTGGAAATGGGAATTGAGCCTACAGTCCGCTTGGATATTGACAACGAGCCGCAACCAGATGGAGTATTACTAATTAGCCCAGCCAGCGGCGGCAAATCAAATCTCACTGTGGATGGCTACCTGGAGGGGGCGCCGGAATTAGTCGTAGAAATTGCCGCCAGTAGTGCCGCCATAGATTTAGGCGATAAAAAACGTGCCTATCGCCGCAGTGGCATCCAAGAATACCTGATTTGGCAGGTATTTGAGCAAAAAATTGACTGGTTTGGTTTGGAAGATGGCGATTATAAGTCGTTGCCACCAAACCAGCAGGGGGTAATTTGCTCTCTGGTTTTTCCCGGTTTATGGTTAGATGTGGCGGCAATGCTCCAAGGCAATATGCCGCAAGTTTTAGCCACCTTACAAGCGGGTATCAATGCCGCTGAGCATCAAGAGTTTGTGCAGCAGTTAATCGCCCCACGGTCCTAAAAAATTATCATCTTGGGCAATGATTTGGCCTTGGCGATCGAACAAAATTGTACTCACCTGCAGCGGCACATTGCCATACTTCTGCACATAGGCTTGGGCTTTCTCAGAAATCATTTTCGCCAACCCCTGAAATACCACCTCAGCCAAGTTCAAATCCACCAATATTTTGTATGCCGCATCGGCAGTTTTGGCAGCTAAAACAGCTTGCACCGCTTCCAGACTACCCCCAGCTCTCACCACCGCCGCGCTGATGATTTCTAACTTCGCATCTGCCAAATGACTGGAAGTGTTGAAAATTCCACCCGCCACCTTAATTAACTTTCCCTGATATCCTAATAATAACACAGATTCTGCCCCGCGCAATCCCGCTTCGACTAATAAAGCACCAATCCAGTTACCGGTTGGGACAATCGTGTTTTCTGGAATACCTAATCGTTGAGCTACCTGCATCCCATTATTGCCAATACAAAACACTAACTGGGACTGATGTTGAATTTTAGCTTGGAGAATTTGCCGATATTCTTCCAAATGCTCTTCCGCTGACAACGGTTGAGAAATGCCACTGGTTCCTAATAACGCTAGTCCCGACAAAATGCCAAATGCTTCATTTGAAGTGCGTTGAGCCAGTTGTCTCCCCTCTGGCATGATAATCGATACTGTCACCGTGCGGCTGGGAGGAATCAAAGGCAATAAATTTTCCTCAAACAACCCGCGAGCATAGCGGTAAATAGCTGGCTGTCCTGATGTAGTTTTGCCTATCCCCTCTCCCGCTTCTAAAATCAGCGGTTCTAAGTTGCGTTTTTGCAGTTTTACCCATGCCCAGATGGGCGTATTGCGGGTTAAATCTAAATTATCGCCAGGGTCGCTGATGGTAATGGCAAAAGCACTATCTGGCTCTAATCTAGCCACTTGCTGAATCGGAATCGTTGCCTCACCCGGCATTAAGTCAAGGGTGACAGATTGCAGGGTTTCTATATAGTTGTTTTGCAGATGCAGCAAGGCGGCTTTAGCAGCAGCCACCGCGAAGACGGGAAGAGTGTAACCTGTACGTGCCATTATTAAATTAGGGACGAGTCAATCGGGGATTGCAGAATTATATATGATTTGGGCGAAAAAATCAAATTGAAATATCATATAGAATCATTCATGGCGCGTTTCTTATGTCCATACGGTAGAGCCCTCACCCCCTACCCCTCTCTCCCAGAAAGGGAGAGGGGTGATTCGCGAATTACCCCTACTACAGCCTTTTCTGAAAAAATGTGGTACATCTTTAAAGTCCCTCTCCCTTTTTGGGAGAGGGATTTAGGGTGAGGGCGGGATAATCAATGTATTGAGTCACTGTTTAACAAGCTGTATAGAATCATTCATGGCGCCAAAAATCATGGTAAAACGAAAACGATTGCTGATTTTGGGTGGAACTGGTGAGGCGGCGGATCTGGCGGCGAAAGCTGGTACAATATCGGGGGTAGAGGTCATCACTTCTTTAGCTGGTAGAACTCGTCAGGCGGCGATTTCATCTACCCCGGGAAGAATCGGCGGGTTTGGCGGTGTCGCTGGATTAAGGGAATATCTGCAAGAGCAGGAAATTGATTATTTGATTGATGCAACTCATCCCTTTGCGGCGCAAATTTCTGGGAATGCTGCCCAAGCTGCAGATGATTGTAATATTCCTCGCTTAATGTTACTTCGTCCCGCTTGGGAAATGATACCGGGAGATAATTGGATAGAGGTGAAAAGTAACGAAGCGGCGGCAAGGGTTTTACCTAGTTTAGCACGGCGCATATTTCTGACTATTGGGCGGCAAGAATTGGCTAATTATGCTCATCTGAAAAATCTCTGGTTTCTCATGCGGATGATTGAGCCACCGTTACCGGATACTCCTGTACCTCCGGGAAAGCTGCTGTTGGAAAAGGGGGCTTTTTCTCTGGAGTCAGAGCGATCGCTCTTGGGGGAGTATGACATTGGGGCGATCGTCAGTAAAAATAGTGGTGGCGATGCCACCTATGGTAAAATTATCGCAGCGCGGGAGTTAGGATTACCCGTGGTCATGGTGCAAAGGCCATTGATGCCTAACGGAGAAAAAGTTACCGATGTAGAAACTGCCCTATCCTGGCTGAAAAACCGGTTATTGGTATAGCTGTTTTGTGGTGAGCATGGTGGAGGTGGAGCCATGCGCTTTTCCTTTCTCGGTTCTTTCCCCCGATGAAAATTAGGCCAATTCATCAATGAGATTTGATTAGTCTAATTATGGCGTAATTCAGAATTGATAGATAATGTATTGACGAGTCTTAGAATAGTGGATAAAGAAACCGGGGTTATGGCCAAGAAACCCGGTTTCTTTTGCTTAAGCGGCAAATTCCCGCCGCTTGCTAAACGGGCAATATCCCATGTCCAAGCCTAACATATCTAATTCTTCGCGAATATTGCGCCGAGCTTTTTCCTCCAATTTTGCTGCCATTTCTGGGAGGTGATAGATTGTCTCCCTTGCCAATAATTGCTGCAAAATTGCGGTTCTCCCTTCTCGGTATTGCTCGCGAGACATCCAGGAATATTCCCGCTGAATTTTTTGGGCGTAAAACCGATATTCTGTGTCATCAGCGCCTAAAATTGCCAAATCTGCATCGAGAAAAATTTGGCTATCTCGGTTATTACCAGTAGCTTGATGATGTTTTGTATCCAAAATTATTTGAGCCACATTATCGATCATGTCAGTGGGTATGCCCAACTGATTTAATGCGGTTACGGTATAGGCGGCACTTTTTTCCTCATTATCTTTCGCTCTGGTATCATAAATGACATCATGGAACCAAGCGGCCAACTGTAAAGCGGGCAAATTTTCTGTATGGTGTTTTAGGGATTCTAGGGAATTTAGCACCGCTTGTACATGTTCCAAGGTGTGGTAAAAGCGATTGCCGCTAGAATAGGCTTGCACCACATCTAACAGGAGTTGACACCCGGCTTTTGGTGAAACTTGAAACTGCTGTAGCAGCGTTTTCCAGCTAGATTTTAGGGCTAGTCCATCTTCATAAATCATAGGTTTAGATATGGTTATTTTGAGATATTATCAGAATTTTGTCATTTGTCCTTGGTCCTTGGTCATTGGTCATTTGTCCTTAGTCCTTTGGTAAGGGCGATTCGCTTGCTCGCCGGTACAAGTGACAAGTGACAAGGGTCATTGGTCATTTGTCCTTAGTCCTTTGGTAAGGGCGATTCGCTTGCTCGCCCGTACAAGTGACAAGTGACAAGTAACAAGTGGCAAGTGACAAGTGAGAGTTGAATGTAACTTGTGGTTAATTTTTTGATAAGGAGGGTATGACCCTCTAAGGCCATAGCCCATCCTGTTGCCAATCATTATACTCTAGAAGCAAAAAAACGTCAAAACAGTTCTGCTGTCGGGAAGTTGGCGAGTTTAGCGTTGGCGGCTTCGCCACAGGTGCGGGGGGTGGGGAACACTTTGCCGGGATTGGCCAAACCTTTGGGATTGAATGCCTGACGCACCCACTGCATGGTTTCCAAGTCGGCTTCGGTAAACATATCTGGCATATAGCACTTTTTATCGGCGCCGATCCCATGTTCTCCTGAGAGACTACCGCCGACTTTGACACAGAGTTTGAGAATCTCCCCGCCGAGTTCTTCTACTTGTTCGAGAGCGCCACTGACGGAATTATCGTAAAGAATCAGGGGATGAAGGTTGCCATCACCGGCGTGGAAAACGTTGGCGATGCGGTAGCCATACTTTTGGGAGAGGTTTTCTATTTCTGTGAGGACGAAGGATAGTTGGGTGCGGGGTATGACCCCATCTTGGACGTAATAATCGGGGCTGAGATGGCCTGCGGCGGCAAAGGCGGCTTTGCGTCCTTTCCACAATTTTAGCCGTTGTTCGGGGTCGGAGGCGGTGGTGATGCTGCGAGCGCCATTTTTTTGGCAAATTTCGGCGATGCGCTGTTTGTTGGCATCTACTTCTACTTGTAGGCCATCTACTTCGACTAATAAGATGGCGGTGGCGTCGCGGGGGTAGCAACCGGTGGCAACTACGTCTTCGACGGCGTTGATGCTGAGGTTGTCCATGATTTCCATACCGCCGGGGATGATGCCTGCACTGATGATGTCGGAGACGCTGGCTCCGGCGGCTTCGATGCTGGTGAAGTCGGCGAGGAGGACGCAGATGGCTTCGGGGACTTTGAGGATTTTGAGGGTGATTTCGGTGGCGATACCGAGGGTGCCTTCGCTACCGACGAATGTACCGGTGAGGTCATAACCGGGCATTTCGTTAAATGTACCGCCCACATCAATTATGGAACCGTTGGGGAGGACGAGTTTTAAGCCGAGGACGTGGTTGGTGGTGACGCCGTATTTGAGGCAGTGGACGCCGCCGGAGTTTTCGGCGACGTTGCCTCCGATCGAGCAGATGACTTGGCTGGAGGGGTCCGGGGCGAAGTAAAAACCGGCGCCACTAACGGTTTGTGTCACCCAGTTGTTGATAACTCCTGGTTGAACGGTGATGATGCGGTTTTCTAGGTCGATTTTGAGGATTTTGCGCATTAAGGCGGTGACGATGAGGAGGCAGTCTTCGATCGGCAGTGCCCCCCCGGATAGTCCGGTCCCTGCACCCCGAGCGACCCAGGGAATTTCGTAGCGATCGCACAATTTCACCACTGCCGCCACTTCCTCCGTGGTGCGAGGCAACACCACCAACCCCGGACGCTGACGGTAGCTAGTCAAGCCATCACACTCATAGGTCAGCAGCTCTTCTTTGCGCTTTACTACTCCATTTTTACCCAGGAGTAGCTCCAATTCCGCGATTATTGGTTTCCAGTTGCGCGTTTGCGCTTTTGCTTCTATCACCATAACTGGCTCAGGTTGTTTTTTGATTTTTATTTGATTATGTCATTTGACTTGATAATTAACAATTGATAATTGATAATTGACAATTATCAATTATCTTACCAAATTGTCCTTGGATTCCCGCCTTCGCGGGAATGACATGGGGAAGGGTGGAATGACATGGGGTCGCGGGAATGAAAATCATCAATTATCAATTATCAATTATCAATTATCAATGACCAAACTTGCTCCAATAAATCTGGGGCATCAGCATCAAACCACTTAATTTCAGGATCAGCCCTAAACCAAGTATGCTGACGCTTAGCAAATTGTCTGGTGTGCAAAACTGTCAAGTCTTGAGCTTCACTAAGAGAAATTTCACCCCTGAGATATTGCTTAATTTCCCGATAGCCGAGAGTGTCGAGTAACGGTAAATCTGCACCGTACTTTTGGCAGAGATAGGCGACTTCTGCCACAAAACCGGCAGCAAACATTTGCTCAGTGCGCTGCTGAATGCGACGGCGGAGAGTATCAGTATCCACACAATCTAAGCCAATTTGCAAAATGGGATAATTGGGGGGATTTTCTCCTTGTTGCTCGGATATAGGGATACCGGTGACATAATGGACTTCCAAAGCCCGGAGGGTGCGGGTGGCGTCCCGGCGGTGAATTTTACCCGCCGCCGTGGGGTCAAGGTGTTGCAGAATACTGTAGCATTGATGCTGACCCAGTGCAGCCAGATGCTGGCGCAATTCTGGTTGCGGAGGCACCAGGGGAATTTTCAACCCCCGCACCACCGATTTAATATATAAACCGGTCCCTCCCACCAATAACTTGGGAACTGACGATGGGGAGGATATTAACTCCTGGGCTTGTTGCTGGTACTGTGCCAGGGTCAGAGTTGCCGTTGGTTCACAGATATCTATCAAGTAATGCGGCACTAGCTGTCTTTCGCTCATCGTCGGTTTAGCCGTGCCGATATCCAACTCGCGGTAAACTTGGCGAGAGTCAGCACTGACGATCGCAGCCCCCAAACGCTGCGCCAAAGCCAGAGCCAGTCCCGACTTTCCCGTTGCCGTTGCCCCGCAAATTACAATCAACATTTGTCCCTGATAATTGATAATTGATAATTGATAATTGATAATTGATAATTGTCAATTGTCAATTGTCAATTGTACCCGCTTTCTTTTTCAAGTCCACCCCCCCCAAAAATTTCTTTTCAGAGCCCCTTATTTTAGCTTATAACAGTTTTGTGTGATAACTTTGGTGATTTTTGGTATAATTAACCGGGAGAAGGCCCAAAAAAAAGAAAATAGGCGCCTCACAATTGGAGCAATTTTTCTATGACCAGCAGTTACAGCGCTGAGCAGATTCAAGTTTTAGAAGGTCTCGAACCGGTCCGCAAGCGACCGGGGATGTACATCGGTTCTACCGGTCCGCGAGGACTCCACCATCTAGTGTACGAGGTAGTGGACAACTCTATCGATGAGGCGCTAGCTGGTTATTGCACTCATATAGAAGTTGACCTGAATGCCGATGGATCCGTCAGTGTGACTGATGATGGCAGGGGTATTCCCACCGATACCCACACGAAAACGGGGAAATCGGCTCTAGAAACGGTGATGACGGTCCTGCACGCTGGGGGCAAGTTTGGCGGTGGCGGTTACAAGGTGTCGGGGGGTCTGCACGGGGTAGGGGTTTCGGTGGTGAACGCCCTATCGGAGTGGGTGGATGTGACCGTATGGCGAGATAAAAAGGTACATAAACAGCGCTATGAGCGGGGCATACCGGCTACGGAGTTGAAATCTAACAGTATCACCGAAGACCTCCACGGAACTTCGGTTCAGTTCCTGCCAGATAAGCAAATTTTTACTACCGATACCCAGTTTGATTATAGTACGATCGCCGGACGCTTGCGGGAGTTGGCGTTTCTGAATGCGGGAGTAAAAATCACCCTGACGGATAACCGCCTAGAGTTGCTCGGTAAGAGTGAGCCAAAGATAGAAACCTACTGCTATGAAGGCGGGATCCGGGAATATGTGGCTTACATGAACCGGGACAAACAATCCCTGCACGAGGAAATTATTTACGTTTCGGGAGAACGGAATAATGTGCAGGTAGAAGCGTCTTTACAATGGTGCGTTGATGCTTATAATGATAATTTGCTCGGTTTTGCCAACAACATCCGCACAGTGGATGGGGGCACGCACCTGGAAGGTTTGAAAGCGGTGCTGACGCGGACGCTGAATAATATTGCCCGCAAGCGGAATAAGTTAAAGGAAAAAGATGCCAATCTGGCGGGGGAAAATATTCGGGAAGGTTTGACCTGCGTGATTTCGGTGAAGGTGCCGGACCCGGAGTTTGAAGGGCAAACGAAAACGAAGCTGGGGAATACGGAAGTCCGAGGGATTGTGGATTCTCTGGTGGGGGAAGCGCTGACGGAATATTTAGAATTTCGGCCAGCGGTAGCAGATACGATTTTGGATAAAGCTATCCAGGCGTTTAAGGCGGCGGAAGCTGCCCGCTTGGCGCGGGAACAGGTGCGCCGGAAATCGGTGTTGGAGTCTTCGCCTTTGCCAGGGAAATTGGCTGATTGTAGTAGTCGCAATCCGGCGGAATCGGAAATATATATCGTGGAAGGGGATTCAGCCGGCGGCTGTTTTCATGGCGATACAAAAATAGCTCTGGCTGATGGTCGTCACCTGAGTTTTAAGGAACTGGTGGCGGAACAGGCAGTGGGTCGGGAGCATTTTTGCTACACCATTCGCCATGATGGTAAAGTCGGTATTGAGCGCATTCTCCACCCCCGGATTACCAAAACTGATGCGGCAGTGGTGCGGGTGACGTTGGATAATGGGGAAACGATCGTCTGCACCCCAGATCATCGGTTTATGCTGCGCTCTGGTTCCTATAAACCAGCCGCTGAGTTGACGCCCCAGGATTCCCTCATGCCCTTGTATCGCCAAATATCGAGTCAGGCGAATCCCGGCATTACGATTGATGGCTATGAAATGACCTGGAACCCGGCTTCTGATTCGTGGCTCTTCACCCATACTCTGGCTGATTGGTGGAATCGCTGGCAGGGAGTTTATACAGAAGCGGCGGGAGACCACTGTCATCATCAGGACTTTAACAAGCGGAACAACAACCCCACTAATATTCAGCGGCTACCTGCTGCAGTTCATCTGGCTTTACATCAAAAGCATGTGGCTCGAACCTTGCATCGCCCGGAGGTAATTGAAAAATGTCGCCAGTTGCGGCAAACCGAAGCCTTCCGGATTCGTATGAGCCAACGGATGCAGGAGCCACACACCCAGGCGATTTTATCTGCCCAAGCCAAAGTTCAATGGCAAGATGAGGCGTACAAAGCCTATATGGCTCAGAAGTGGAAAGATTTCTATGAAGCCAATCCAGACTATCAAGCTGAAAACCGTGAGCAGCTTAATCGGGCTCAACAACAATACTGGAGCCAAGAAGCTAATCGCTTAGCTCAGGCCGATCGTGTCCGTCTTTATTTTGACCAAAACCCAGAAAAGCGTGAGCTTTACTCCCTCAAAGCCCAGACGCAGTGGCAAGATCCGGATCTACGAGAATGGCGGCGTTCTAAAACCCAAGAACAGTGGAGCCCGGAATTTCGGGCGAAGCGTCGGGCGGCATTGCACCAAACTTATTACCGCAAAACCCTAGCTGCTCTCAAGCAGATTGAAGTTGAGCAAGGCGGTCTCGATCTAGAAGCCTACCGAGCCTATCGTCTGCAAACGAAGGATAAATCACTGCTGAAATTTGAGACATTCTGCGAACCGACAGGTCAGCGAAGCTATCGCTACTTTGAGGGTAATGCTGCCTTGGCCCTGGAAGCAGTGGCCAACTACAATCACCGCGTGGTGTCTGTGGAATGGTTATCAGAGCGTTTCGATGTTTACGATATTGAAGTGCCCCATACCCATAACTTTGCTTTGGCGAGTGGGGTGTTTGTTCACAATAGTGCCAAACAAGGACGCGATCGCAGTTTCCAAGCGATTCTCCCTCTACGCGGTAAAATCCTCAATATCGAAAAAACTGACGACGCCAAAATATACAAAAATACGGAAATTCAAGCACTTATCTCCGCTCTCGGCTTAGGGATAAAAGGTGAGGAATTCGATGCCTCACAATTGCGCTATCATCGCGTCATTTGTATGACTGACGCTGACGTAGATGGCGCTCACATACGTACCTTACTTCTCACTTTCTTCTACCGCTATCAGCGGGAACTGGTGGACCAGGGGTATGTGTATATTGCTTGCCCTCCTTTATACAAGGTGGAGCGGGGCAAGAATCATACTTACTGCTATAGCGATCGGGAACTACAGTCCCATCTGGCGACTCTCCCCGCCAACGCTAACTACACCATCCAACGGTTTAAAGGTTTAGGGGAAATGATGCCCGCACAGTTGTGGGAAACCACCATGAACCCAGAAAGCCGAACCCTAAAACGGGTGGAAATTGAAGATGCGGCGGAAGCGGACCGCATCTTTACCATCCTCATGGGCGATCGGGTTGGGCCCCGCCGCGAGTTCATCGAAACTTACGGCTCCAAACTCAACCTCACTGACCTCGATATCTAACCTGTCCTCGGGGCGAACTGTGGTTCGCCCCCTTCTGGGCAAGATACCGGGAGGCTAAATGGACCGCCCCTCAATGCTTAAATAATTATCAAAAATTGGCTTAATCGTTGAAAAATCCGGGAGTATGCGCTAAAATTAGCCCTCGCCAAAGCTGATAGCATCCATCACCCTAGAGATTCTTAAATAATTATCAAAAATCCGCTCTTCCCCTCAAATATAGGGCAGGATAATGAACATAGGAAGATTTAAATCCCGGCCAATAAACCGGGCTGCTCAACCAAAATATCGGGTTTCTACCAGATTGATTGAGTAAAGAACCCAATTGCTGAGCCAGACGAAAAATCTGGTCGATCGCAGAACTTAATTAGACAGATTTAATCTATCTGACGGAGAATAGACCAATGCAGATGATAGACAGAGTAGCAGTGGGGAGAGTATCCGGCGCTTTTGCCCTGATTGATAGCTTGAAACGCCACGGAGTCAAGCATATTTTCGGATATCCCGGGGGAGCAAATCTGCCAATTTATGACGAAATCTACAAAGCAGAAACTGCAGGAGATTTGCAGCATTTTTTAGTCAGACACGAACAGGGAGCCGCCCACGCCGCCGATGGCTACGCCCGGGCTACGGGGAAAGTGGGAGTTTGCTTAGCCACATCTGGACCGGGGGCAACTAATTTAGTCACCGGGTTGGCAACGGCGAGCCTGGACTCGGTGCCCCTAGTGGCGATTACCGGTCAAGTGCCCCGGGGCGCGATCGGCTCTGACGCCTTCCAAGAAATCGATATTTTCGGCATTACTTTGCCCATTGTCAAGCATTCCTATTTAGTGCGCGAAGCCCGAGACATCCCTCGCGTCGTTGCCGAAGCCTTCCACCTCGCCAGTACCGGTAGGCCCGGTCCAGTGCTGATTGACATCCCGAAGGATGTGGGGGTAGAGCAGTTTGATTATGTCCCCGTGGAGCCGGGAACGGTGAAACTATCGGGATACCGTCCCACGGTGAAGGGAAATCCCCGACAAATTAATTTAGCGCTACAGCTAATTCGGGAAGCTCATAGACCTTTGCTTTATGTGGGTGGGGGCGCGATCGCCTCTGGGGCCCACGCCGAAATCCAAGAACTGGCCGAACATTTCCAAATCCCCGTCACTACCACCCTGATGGGGAAAGGTGCTTTTGACGAACACCACACCCTGTCTCTAGGAATGCTCGGGATGCACGGCACGGCTTATGCTAACTTCGCCGTCAGTGACTGCGACTTACTCATCGCCGTGGGGGCCCGCTTCGATGACCGCGTGACCGGGAAACTCGATGAGTTCGCCAAGAGCGCCAAAGTGATTCACATCGATATCGACCCCGCCGAAGTGGGCAAAAACCGGAAACCGGACGTGCCGATCGTCGGAGACGTGCGGCAAGTGCTGGTGGATCTGTTGCGCCGCAGCCACGAATTAGGCAACGGTTTACCTCCCGAACAAACCCAAGCATGGCGCGATCGGATTGAACATTGGCGCGAGCAGTATCCCTTACAAGAACCCCACCCCGCCGACACCCTCTCCCCCCAAGAAGTAATCATAGAAATCAACCGGCTCGCCAAAAAAGCCTATTTCACCACCGACGTGGGCCAACACCAAATGTGGTCCGCCCAGTTCCTCAAAACCGGACCCCGCCAGTGGGTTTCCAGTGCCGGTTTAGGCACAATGGGTTACGGTTTGCCCGCCGCCATTGGGGCAAAAGTCGCCCTGCATAATGAAACCGTCATTTGCATCAGCGGCGATGGCAGTTTCCAGATGAACATCCAGGAACTAGGCACGATCGCCCAATATAACATCGGCGTCAAAGCCGTAATCCTCAATAACGGCTGGTTGGGGATGGTGCGCCAATGGCAAGAGACTTTCTACGATAAACATTACGAAGCCACGGACCTAGCAAAAGGCAGCCCCGATTTTGCCAAACTAGCCGAAATCTACGGCATCAAAGGCATCACCGTGCGCTCTCGCGAGGAATTAAGTGAGGCAGTAGCCACCTTCCTCGCTCACCCCGGTCCTGTGATTATGGACGTGCGGGTGCAGCGGGAAGAAAACTGTTACCCAATGGTGGCTCCCGGCAAAACCAACACGGAAATGATGGGTTTGCCCAACCTCCCCACCGCAGATGCAATGCCCCACCAGTGCCCCAACTGCGGCACCCACAACCCGTCTAGTCACAAGTGCTGCTCTGAATGTGGGACGAAACTGTAATCTTAGTCATTTGTCCCAAGTCATTTGTCCTTAGTCACTTGCTAAGGGCACAGCATCATTAAGATTTGGGGTCAAACCCAGAAACCGGGAATAAGCGCCGAGAATCTATGTTGATCAAAGAGATATCTGTTCAGAAGCCCGGTTTCTTGCCCAAATGACCAATGACCAATGACCAATGACCAATGACCAATCTAGGGTGGGCAAAAGCCAAACGCCATTATCTTCAGCCAAGATTTGATGTGGCGGGCTTTTGCCCACCCTACTCAGATATGGGGATTGATTCTTGGAATAACGGCAGGATAATGTAGAAAGTTGTACCAGACTCAGCGCTAGATTCAAACCAAATTTGACCGCCGTGAGCATCGATAATGGATTTGGCGATCGCGGTGCCCAAACCAGTACCGCTGCGCTTGCCGAAAGTCACGAAAGGTTCAAAAAGGCGATCGCGAATCGCTTCCGGGATGCCCGGTCCATTATCCGCAATCTTGATTTCCACCCATTGATCCTTAGTCACCGCCGCGATCGACACCCTACCACGGCGGTTCTCGAAAGCATCCACCGCATTACCCACAATATTTTGCCAAACCCGCATCAACTTGTTTTCATCAGCGGCGATCACCGCATCCTCCACCTCCAACACAAAATCCACATTAGCATTGGTAAAATAAATATTATTCAGCTTTTTAAATCTCTGAATAATGTCTGATAATCGCAGAGGTTTTTTCTCCAAAACCGTGCTGCCCCGGGTAAATTCCAGCACCTCCTCCGCCATTGCCGACATCCGCATCACCTGCGCTTGAATCAAATCGCACCACTCCACAGTTTCCTCATCCGGGTGCATTTCTTTCAGCATCGAACTAGAAAGCTGAATCCCAGTAAAAGGGCTTTTGAAATCGTGAACAATAGTATTAACCATTTCACCGACCAAAGCCATTTTTTGCTTATGTACGATCTGGCTCACATATCGCTCCGTGGTATAGCGCAAGTATTGAATGATATGCCCAAACAATTTCAGCACCACCCGACCAGGAGAGCGATCCAAAATGTCCATGAGCTGGTCCCTGGGAATCTTCGCCAGAGTAACCGGTCCACAAGCTATGGCTCTAGCACTGCGGGGTTGTCCGTCCAAAACTCCGAACTCCCCGAAAAACTCGTCAGGACTCGCCAAAGCAATAGTTTGATACTGTTGCGGACCGATACGCTTGCTGAATTCCACTTCCCCTTCCAAGACCAGATATAAGCAATCGGGGATTTCGCTTTCTTCAAAAATCACCGCTTGCGGTGAAAAATGCTCCATAATTGCCAGTTGGCACAGTTCTGCCGCTTGCGGTGGCTCAAAATACGATAAAAATCGGTGTGATTGCAGATCCATTTACCCAACTACCCCTGCACAGCTAATCTCAAAGTCGTCGATTCTATCTTAAACACGTAGCGATGACGGGTGACACCCCCTACCCCATTCTCAGCCCGACTGTAGGGGATGTGACCTGGACCCGCTCACCCTGTGGGTGGGTCACAAAAGCCTCACCACACCGACGTACAGAGACGGTCAAAACCCCCACAACCACAAACACCATCAGGCGTCGCGTGAGCATCGAACCCCATCAGCTCCCCTTTGACCACACCCAGGTCTGCTATCCACTGTAAAATCTAAACCGCCAAATGTAAAATTATCTGGCTTTGCCTGCCCCCCCCTGGTGACGGGCAGATCATCTTAACATCTCGTCAGCTCCTGATAACAATTAGCCCTGAGAGAGATTGTAAAAATAAATCCAGAACTTTGTCCAATGATGAGCTACTAATCATTGCCCCCTATCTCTTGCTGGGAGAGGCGCTTGGGGTGAGGTCATCTGCCAGATAGACTGGCAAACCGCTGTATTCAAGGCTATCAGGGTCTGTTTGGGAAACGCTCCCCCCTTTTTCTCCTCTTTTCTCCCCCCTACCCCTACCCCTGATTGCCCTGGCGAGTAAAAAAATTGATGCCTCTGGCTCGCCCAGATTGATTGGGAGGGATTAAGTGTCTTTAGATTTTATTTATAAAATCAGTCTAACAGCCTGCTTGCCCCAATGAGGAATGTGTCGGGAAATTTAGTTAATTGAATTTTTGTAAAAATTATGCCCAGTTAAAAATTTTAGATTAATTTAAGAAGGAGGAAAACTGGGATGGTTTTGAGTAATTTTCCCAATAGATGATGGAAAAATGCTAAGTAATAATGCTGCCTTTTGGGGGAAGAAGATGGCACCAGATAGTTGCAGCGCCGAGAGTGATCTCCCATTCCCCGATCGCCCCCCCAGGGGGCAGTACCGGCAAAGGATGTGCCGGTGGCGCGGCAGGGCGGGGAACCATTGGCAGGTCTAATCGTCAATGATATTAGCCCATGCAGGAAACGACGGGGGGAAAAAATTCACCTCATAGCCGGATTCCTCCCACTCTTGCACCCAAAGGGGGACTTTACCCTTTTCTGGTGTGGCGGAGAAAGTTCGATCGCCCAGTTCAATAATGTGAAATACCTGTTTGAGGGTATCCCCGCGATCGAGCGCCAAACTCAGTACCTCATCTAGCACCGGATCAACGCGCTTCACTTTTTCTTTATCATCCTCAACCCAAACCAATTTTAGTGATTTGAGGGTTCTCGGACTCAACTCGCTTTTAAAATACACCCGTTTGAGGGTGCCCACTGGTTCCAAGCTGCGCTCAATGCGGCGAATTTGCTGTACCCGCAGGTAGTGCCATTCCGCCAACCGCAAGCGCTCTTCGGCAGTAATCTCGCCTTTGCTAGTGGCATGCTTGTAGCCGTATCTCGCCAAAGAGCAGCCTAAATTAGCCAGCAGGTGGATTAACTCCCGCTCTTTCGGGGTCGCCTGTCGCCTACCCTCAGTTTTCGTTAATACCCGTCTTCTGGTGGTTGTGGTCATTCCGGTTTTCCCATGACTACAGAGTGGAAATGCGAGACGGGCTTCACCCCAAGAGCTGACTACTTGGGATGAACCCCGTCAAGATGAAATTCAAGACTGGTGGGATTTACGCCCGAGCTAGCTCAAGAGCCACTGCCCTGCTGCTTGCCGGTGTCGATGTCTTCTTGGTCGCCATCCTCATTAGTTCCAGTGTAGTTGACCTCGGTCAGACTATCCCGTGCGATCGCCGTCAGGCGTCGCGTTACCATCGCCTCTTGGGATGCCATCTGCCTGGAGATTGCCCCCTGCGGGGGTACAAAACCCAAAGCTGTGGCGGTAAGAACGCCAAAAACGATAGCTATTTTGTTCATGAGATGCCCCTGATTTCCAAGCAACGTCACTATTAGACGGTTTGTCCCTGATAAAAGTGGGTTATTGCAATAGCCCTCTTGTATTCAGGCAGAGATGCCTGACATAATTAGACCATTGATAACCACTCTGATGGATCAAAAACGTCCTTAGTGACATTTAGTTTCCACCATACTGCACCAGCCTTGCAGATTTGAGTAGAGGAGCCTAAGCCATCAGGGTGTTGAGCCATCAGGGTGTTCATCCATCAGGTTGTTTTTCTGCCATCAGGGGCATCTATCACACAACCCAACAATCACCATCCAGCAAATGTTGCTTAAAGCCAACTAACATGGCTTGCGGTTGATTGTTTATGGTAATGGTTCGGTGGAACAGCATTTATGGCTTTCCCCAGCGATTACGATAAATAATCAACCGCTTTTTTTTCTTGGGGATTTTTCGTGGCGACGCCGGAACAGCCTACTACTCAGGACTTATGCTTGCTCCCAGAGTTAGTTTTTGCACCATGTATTCCATTATACCTGTAAACATATAAATTGCCATCCATCTCTCGGGATGGCGGCGAAAAATCCGCCGGTGATGAAGGCTGAAACCCCCTACTCCCCTAGCGTAAACGGCTAGAGCGGATAATACTGACAATTAACCATAGTCCCAGCAGACTGGCGGCGGCAAATAGCACCGGGCTCACCCAAGCCACTTGAGCCACAGGCTCCTGGGCAGAAATAATTGCTGCCCCCATAATCAAGGAACCGACCAAAATGCTGAAAGAACTTTATGTAATATCCAAATGAAGAAGGAACCATAAAGCGAGGACGACGGTGCAAATGGGACATCGAAGGAAAAACAGTGCCGATCGGGGGACCAGAGGAATTCCCAGAAAAAATTCTAGTCTTTGCACACGCCCTAGAACAGCAGCAACAAGAGATTAATCGTAGGGAAGCGAGAGAGTCCTCACAGAGCCGCGCTCTCTGAGGACTCTCTCGCTTCAGGGGCTAGCCCCTGAAGAATCCCCGGGCGACTGGTGGCAGAGCCCTAGCAGTGGCGGGCCGCCGATAATCAAAATCTGGGTTACAAACAAAATTGTCGATCGGCGGAAGACCCCGCCACCGCTGCACGCTCATACTCACCAGTCGCCCCAACAGTAGCCGCTGATTACAGCACAAAAAAAAGAGGCAAAATCAGTCCAAAAATAGCCAAAAGCCTCACCCCACCAGAATTCCAGATACCCAGCAAAATCAAATATTAAGAAAAATTATTTCTCTTATATCAAGAAAAGAGGCGGGACGGCGCGCCGCACCCCGTCACCGCCCGCGCCGTCCCCTCCCTCCCCAACACTACTGGGAGCGATCGAGAGGACGAGAGGAAAGAAGGGAAGGAGAGAAATTAGAACTTAGCAGGAACCAGCTTACAGCTTGTTCTCAAAAAATGTGGTACATCTTCAAAGTCCCTCTCCCTTTTTGGGAGAAGGATTTAGGGTGAGGGGTTGTAATAAGTAACTGTTGAACAAGCTGGACCTATGATAGCAAGACAAAGAACACATTTTCCAAACCCTTTTCAAACCGCAGGGTTTTGACAATATCATACCGCCGGGACAGCATCGAATCTAACACAATCAAATCCGGTTTAAGCTCGATGGCTTTCTCGATGCACTCCGCTCCATCAGCCGCCTCGACTACCACATATCCCTTGGCTTCCAACACCTCCACTAGGGCTTTTACCGCATTCACATCTTCATCCATCACCAGGACTTTTTTCTTAGAACCACCCTGAGACAGAAGCGACTCAATATCCGATAGCAACGTTTCCGTATGAATGGGTTTAGTCAGATAGCGGTCAATGCCCAAACGATAACTCCGGCTCTGGTCTTCCACAATGGAAAGGATGATAATGGGAATATCCATCGTGGTGGGGTCATTTTTCAGCACAGCGGCCACATCGAAACCATTAATCGCTGGCATCATCACATCCAGGATAATCAAGTTGGGTTTTTCTCGCTTGACTTTGGTAATGGCATCCATCCCATTTGCTGCTTCTTGCACCAGATAGCCTTGAGATTCCAGCTCCTGACGCAACAAAGAGCGGATATGTGCTTCGTCATCTACCACCAAAATGGTTTTGGGGGAATTGGCGGCTGTAGCTTCTGGTTCTGGGGGAATACTCTGTTTTAATTGCCGCACCAAGGTATCCAGGTTAAATGTGACCGCGCCGCCTGTAGGGGGGCTTTTGAGGGGAAGAGCAAAGGAGAATTTACTACCTTTTCCCGGCTCACTTTCCACCCAAATGCGCCCGCCGTGGTGTTCCACAATTTGCTTGCAGATAGGCAGTCCCAAACCGGTGCCTTTGGGTTTATCGGTCATGGTATCTCCTACCTGCTTGAATTTCTCAAACACCTTGTCTAGGTTATCGGGGGCGATACCAATACCAGTATCGATGACGCTGAAGATAATTTCGCCTGGTGTTTGAACAGCTTTGAGGGTAATGCTGCCTGCGGGAGTGAATTTGACGGCATTGGAAATCAAGTTAATCAGCACTTGCAGCAGTCGATCTTTGTCGGCTTCGACTTGGGGTAAATTGGGGGCTACATCTAGGCTTAATTGCAGTCCGGCGGAGTCGCGGATGGAGGATGTGGCGGCGGCGGCTCGCTCTATCAGTTCCCCGGCTTCGATTGGCTGGAAATGCCACTCTATTTTACCGGCTTCCATCTTGGCGATATCGAGGACATCGTTAATTAAGGCGGTGAGGCGTTCGCCTTCAGAGATAATGATTTGGATATTGTCTCCCACCTGTTCCAGGGCTTTGCGGGTTTTCTTGTCTTCTTCGCTTAAAGCGGGCATGACTTTATCGCTGAGTTTTTTATGGATGATTTTGGCAAATCCGACCACGGAAGTGAGGGGGGTGCGCAGTTCGTGGGATACGGTGGAGATGAAATCGGTTTTCATCCTGTCGATTTCTTTCTCGGCGGTGATATCGCGGATAATGGTGACGCTGCCTAATGTTCCTTCCCCTGCCTCTGGCATAATGGCTGTGGCTACGGCGGCGCCAATGCGCCCTTGGGTGAGTTCGACTTCGGCGCTGAGGACTTCTTGGGGGTTTTGGGATGTTTGGTACAGGAGTTCGCCAATTTGGGGGCTGACGACTTCGGAACATTTACCGCCGGTAATGGTTGGGGATGATAACCCGAACATTTTTATCAAAGCGGGGTTGTATTGGGTGATGTTTCCTCCTGCATCCGTCACCACCAAACCATCGGCGATGTTGTTGATGATGGCTTTGAGGTAGGCGAGGGTGCTTTGCACTTCGCTGACCGATCGGGCGAGTTCTAGGGAGATGGCGGCTTGGGCGGAGAGCATTCGCAGTAATTCCAGACGATCGGGTGTAAATGCTCCCAGGGCGAGATTGTTTTCTAAATAGAGAATACCTACCAGCTTCCCGCCTTTGACGATCGGAGTACATAAAAGGGATTTCACCCGCTGGCGTTGGATATAGGGGTCTTCCGCAAACATTCCCTCGCTGCTGGCGTGGTTTAACACCAATGGGGTGCGGGTGCGTCGGACATAATTGATGACTGTGGTGGGTAGGTCTAAACTGGCATCTAAGCTCAGTAGGGGTAAATAAATTGTGGGGGTTTTGTCTATGGCGCCCACAGCAGCTAATCCTAAATTATCCTTGTCTGTGAGCAGCAGACATCCGCTCTGGGCTCCGGCATTTTCGATGAGGATATGTATCAATTTGGCCAGGAGTTTGTCCAGTTCGATTTCTGAGGAGATGGCTTGCCCTGCTTTCAGTGCGGTGGCGAGGTCGAGGACGGTGGCAGAGCCAGTGGTAGTATGAGTGGTTTTATGGATGTCAAGGTTGGGGGTGACGGTGGGGCTGGCGATCGTGATTAAGTAGGGATATTCGGCTTCTAAGTCTTGGACTTTGGCGGTGGCTCCCCATTTGGCATAACAGTAGTAGGCATCGGTGATGTAGGTTTTGGCGATTTTCTCCTTTCCCCAAGCGAGGTAGAATTCTCCGGCTTTTTCATTGGCCAGGGCTTCATAATGGATATAGCCGTTGTCATGGGCTCCGGCGATGGCTTGGTCGTAGAGTTCGATCGCCTCGGTTCTTTGCCCGAAAATTCGGGCTGTCTCCGCCGCCACTAAGTCATACTGATGCTGAAAGTTCATCGGCGCATGATGTGCCCAGATTTTCATTTGCTCTTGGTTGGCGGCTACTAGCTGCAGGTATTCTTCTTGCTCGCTGGGGGTGGCAGCGTTATAGTGTGCCAGCATCGACAGGGAATGGTAGAATTTCTGGGTTGCTGCGTGCATGAATCCGCCCACGGATGCTACATAGTCGCGAGATTTGAAGGTATTCGCCACGGCGGCGGCGTGGTCTTTAAAGGTGCAGCAGAGGATGCCTTTTGCCAGGTATAAGCTAAACAGAGACCAGCCATCATTGGCGGCTTGTAACTTAGGCTGGATGACTGTTTCATCAAAAATGTCCCCGATTAAATCTGTGCGATGCTTGGCGACACCTTGCAGATTTAAATTGGCTTGCATCCAGATTTTGGTAGTATAAGTAGATAGGTCATTTTTTAGCTGAACCAGCAAATTAATGTAGGCTTTTTGCTTTTCTAGGGCGCTGTCCAGGCGGTTTTCCACCACGAATAAATAGGTGCAATAGTTCAGTGCGCAATAGCTGGCATATACCAAATCGCCGCTTTCCAAGCCGCTTTGTAGCCCTTCTTGTAAGGGTTGCATGTTTTCTTTAATGTGGCTTTTCCAAGGTGTGATAAAAGCGTAAATCATGTTAAAGACTGGCGCTTTCAAGTTGTTGGCATTGAAGATATCCAGCAGTTTGATGCCTATCTGCGCCGATTGATATCCTAATTCGATATCGCCAATGGGTCCGCACAACAGCATCCCATAGAAAGCGTATGATAAAGCTGTTACAGATGAATTGCCATATTGCAGGGACAGATTGATTTGGGCGAGGGTAACTGGCAGTAACATTTCGGGTTTTGCTTGTAAAAGCGGGGGAAATAAACTGAGTAACACCCGCATGGTTGCCAGTTTATGGGGGTCGGTCATTTCTGGCCAGTTGTCTAATTCATCCAGACTGGGTAATGTTAGCTTGGGGTTGATGGCGGCGTTGCTGTCATCTAAAGATACTCCGAGGATGTGCAATGCCTGCATCCCTGTATCGATGGCGGCTAAAATTTGGTGTTGAGCTGTAAACATTTCCATTTTCAGCTCATAAACTTTTACCCGGTCTAACTCTGAAGTGGCTTTTGCCAGGATGACTTCGGCTTGTTGCTGTGCCCCTTCAAAATTGGCGTTACAGTATTCGGCTTCGGCAGCTTCGGTGTATAGTGCTAGGGTGAGGTTATAGTCATTGACCCAGCTATCTGCGGATAATAATGTCAGTCCGACATTTAAGTACCGCACGGCGGCTTCGTGAGCGGCGGCGGCTTTGGCTTTTTTGCCCGCGATGAGGTTGAGTTGGGCGAGTTGGGTTTTTTCTTGTGGCTCGGTGATGATGTCAATGCCGTAGTTGAGTTGGTTCACCAGAGCGAAAATATTTTCTTCTCGTTGATCGGGATTGGTGTTTTGCAGCAGTAGTTGCCCGATGTGCAGGTGGGTGGTTTGTTTTGCGGCTTCGGGGATGAGGGTGTAGGCGGCTTGTTGTACCCGATCGTGCAAAAACCGATAAGCAATTGTGCGGGAATTATCGCTTAACTGGCGGCGTTCTTCATACTCTCCCACCAACATGGGAATCTTGTAAGCATTACTCAGGGGTAATATTAACCCGGCTTGCAGTGCTTCCCACAAGTCCGCTGCAGTAGCTGATGGGGATTTTTGATGGACGATCGCCAGAGTTTCCAGGTTAAACTGGTTGCCCAGACAGGCACCAAGTTTTAACACTTCCTGCGTCGCCGCTGCCAGTTTCTGCATATTCCTGGCAATCAATTCTACCACGTTATAATCTGTAATACCCACCGCTTGGATTTCCGAGATATCCCACTGCCACTCCCCAGCTTGAAAGTCGTATTGCACCAGTTTTTCCTGGTAGAGGGTTTTCAGCAGTTGGGTGAGGAAAAAGGGATTACCCTGAGTTTTGTTAAACAGCAACTCCGCGAAAGCGGCAATTTTTTCTGGCCAGCCGCTGTTTTCGTTATTGTGAGATGGCGGTAAAGTATCGGCGATTAATTCCTGGGCGTGTTCTAACTGCAATGGTCCGAGTAAGACATTCTGTACTGTTCCCCCCTGCTCTTCAATTTTCCCCAGGGTTTGGATGAGGGGATGGGTGGGACTGACTTCGTTATCCCGGTAGGCGCCGATGAGTAGTAGGTATTTACTCTCAATATTTGTTACCAGCAGTTCAATCAGTTTTAAAGATGCGGTATCCGCCCATTGTAAGTCATCCAGGAATACTACTAAAGGATGCTCTGGAGCTGTAAAGACGCTGACGAATTTTTGAAAGACGCGGTTAAATCGGTTTTGGGATTCCGTCGGTCCGAGTTGGGGGATTTCTGGTTGTTCCCCGATAATGAATTCTACTTCGGGGATGACATCGGTGATGACGCGGCCATTTTCTCCCACCACGGCGGTGATTTTTTCCTGCCATTTTTCGATGGCGGCTTCGGTTTCGGCGAGCAGTTGCTGAATTAATTCCCCAAATGCTTGAATTAATGCGGAGTAGGGGATATTACGTTTGTACTGGTCGAATTTCCCGGCGATGAAGTAACCGCGACTTTTGACTATGGGTTTGTGGACTTCGTTAACTAGGGAGGTTTTGCCGATGCCTGAATAGCCGCTGACGAGCATGATTTCGCTGGCCCCGTTGCTGACGCGGTTAAAGGTGGTCATCAGTTGGGCTACTTCTGGTTGGCGGCCATATAGTTGTTGGGGAATCAGCATTTGTCCGGCTCGATCGCCCATTCCGGGTATCAATCCTTCTAGGCTGACTCCGCTTAACCATTTCTGGGAGCAGGTTTCTAGGTCTAATTTTAGCCCCACCGCGCTTTGATATCGTTCTTCTGCGGTTTTTGCCATCAATTTCATCACGATCGCTTCAAGGGCCGCCGGAATTTCGGGATTAATTTCTCGCAGGGGGGGCGGGTTTTTGGCGATGTGGCTATGGACTAATTCTAACGGGTCTTCCGCGATAAATGGCAGGCGTCCGGTGAGGATTTCATAAAATGATACTCCCAAGGAATAGTAATCACTGCGATAATCAATCAAGCGGTTCATCCGCCCGGTTTGTTCTGGTGACATATAGGCGAGGGTGCCTTCCATCTGGTTGGGATTGATGTAGCTGGTTTTTTCCTCTTCCAACCGGGAAGCAATGCTGAAATCGGCGATTTTTACTTGCCGGGTTTTGGGATTGATAATAATGTTTTCTAGTTTAATATCTTTGTGAATCACGCGCAGCGCGTGGATTCCTTCTAAAGCCGTGGCTAATTGGATGGCAATTTCTAAAAATTCCCCGATTCCCAGCTTTTGCTGTTGCACATATTTTTTGAGAGATTCTCCCCCGATATCTTCTAAGATGAGGGCTAGGCCGTGGCCATAATTTAATAAGTCTAAGGGTTTAACTATGCCTTCTATATCTAGGCTTTGACCGATTTCATATTCGTTTCTAAGCTGGGAAATATCTTCTAAACTGGGATGAACTGCCCCCAAGATTTTGATAATCACTGGGGTGCCGTCTTGGCGTTGCCCTCGATAAATGGCGGTACTGGCGCCTACGTGGAGTGATTCCTCAATGGTGTATCCTTTCAGTTCTGGTTTCATCTGCTGTCTCTTCCCTAATGAGTATAATTACACGTAGAGCAGTACCCCAATCATCAAGGTTATTATTGGCAATTACAGCCCCTTAACTGAAAAAAATTGATTTTTCGCAGTTAATATAGCTATTACACCATAAATTTCGCATCAGGATTTTAAGATTTGCTTAAAATCCATTATTGGTTTTGAGGCCGTAGCAGGGGCAATTCATGGATTGACCGGGGTGTGATTTTGTTTTCTGCGGGAGAATTCATCGCCAGTTGAGAGCGCACGGGGAGCTGGATGATAAACTCGGCGCCTCTACCGGGTGTGGAAATACAGTCTAAGGTGCCGCTGTGTTTTTCGGTGATGATTTGGTAGCTGATGGACAAGCCCAAACCTGTGCCTTTTCCGGGGGGTTTGGTGGTAAAGAAGGGGTCAAACAATTTGCGGCGGACTTCCTCGCTCATACCGGGGCCGTTGTCGGCAATGCGGATCGAGACAAATTGGCCATCGGCACTGATTTGGGTGCTGATAATAATGGTGGGAACTCGCCCAGCCATGACTGGGAGAGATTTATCTATGGCTTCCTCGATCGCGTCGATGCCATTGGCGATCAGGTTCATAAACACTTGGTTGAGCTGTCCGGCGTAGCAATCGATTTGGGGAATGGCGCCATATTGTTTGATCACCTGAATGCTGGGACGATCGGTTCTGGATTTCAACCGGTCTTGCAGCAGGACGAGGGTGCTATCAATCCCCTCGTGGAGGTTCGCCGGTTTCATCTCCGTGCCATCGGTGCGGGAGAATACGCGCAAGGTAAGGACAATCTGGCGAATTCGATCGGCTCCCATTTGCATACTCGAAAGCATTTGGGGCAAGTCTTCTTTGAGAAACTCTAGCTCAGTTTCTTCAATCAGCTTTTCAATCTCTGCAGAGGCTTGGGGATATTCCTGCTGATACGCATCCACCACCTGAATCAAGTCTTGGATGTAGCTAGCAGTGTGGACCAGGTTGCTGCTGATGAAGCCGAGAGGGTTGTTAATTTCATGTGCCACCCCAGCCACCAGCATCCCCAGACTGGACATTTTTTCGCTCTGAACTAGCTGCGCCTCGGTTTTTTGCAGGTCGAGGAGGGCTTGTTGCAATTCTTGGGACCTGGCTTTGGCGGTGGCGGTTGCCTGACAACTTTGCTGGTAGAGTTCCGCTTGGTTAATGGCGATCGCCAACTGAGTCCCCACCGCCTGCAATAGCTCCACCTCATCAGCACTCCATACCCTCACCCCGGTGCAACCACAGGCGACAGCGCCAATTTCGCCGCCTCGGGTCTGAATGGGAATCACCAGGAGCGATCGACATTTTAGCGACAACACAAATTGCCGCATTACCCGCTCTTTTGCATCCTCCACATTATCAATGCGCACGATTTCCAACTGTCGCATCTGCGCCGACAAGCTCCCCAGCGCGGGAACTGCATACCATTGTCTTGCCCGAGGTAAGCTCGGGTGCTTTGCTTCTTGAACCACTTCCCAATAGGGATAATGCGGCATTAACCCTCGCGGTTGGAAACGATGGTTGGGGTTGCTGTCCATCGTTGGCGAGCGGTCCCACATAAACAGACACCGGTCTAATCCCAGAAGGGTGCGGATTTCCGTGACTGCAGTTGCCAGAATAGTTTTCAGGTCCAAAGATAAACGAATTTGGCTGGCGAGGCGAAACAGCAGCGCCTCCCGGCGGCTTTCTCGAAGTTTATTTTCATGGACGAGAGCATCAATGGCGCTGGCGGCTTGAGATGCCAGGGTAGAACTTAATTTGAGCTGTTCTGCCATATAAGTCACGGGTTTTGATGAGCCGAGGGCGATCGCGCCTACCACCACCTCCCGAGTTTTCAATGGCACACAAAGCAACGACTGAAACCATACCCCCTCGGTCCCTACCCTGGGGTCCGCCGTGACATCGTTAACGATTTCCCCTTTTCCCGTAGAGACCACAGTAGAGACAATACCCTCCCAACCATACCAAGTTTGTTCACTATTCGTGTCAGCTTCCCATTCCTCACCAAAAGAAAATATATTCTCCCCCACGCTGTTGCCATCTCGGATTAACAGCACCGCGCCGCTGGTTGCCTTCACAAATTTTCGGGCTTCTTCTAGCACTAATTGTGCTACTTCTTTCAAATCTAAGCTGGCAATTATTTTTTCTGAAATATTATAAAGGAGGGTAATTTCCCGATATTTGTCCAGCACTTCTGCTGCGAGAGTTTTCTTGTCCAGCTCTTTGGCAGCCAAATGGGCCAGTAGCTTCGCCACCGTCCCGGCTTTTTCCGACCCGACTACCCAACCGATCGTCTCTCCCTGCAAAGACACCGGATATTGTCCCGCTGGGGTTTCTGCCCCATCCCCCCACAACAGATTTCCCCCCAAATCGAGAATTGATATCTGGGTGTCCATACTCCCTACTATCTCATGGAGTACCCCCCCCAGATTGCTCTTAGATAGCAGCTTTTTGATGGTCACAGTTTCTGACATCCGTTTACCCACTCACTCGGTTGCTTGATTTGGATCTTGACAAGTTCACTGGTTAGGAAAATTATCCTGCTTATAGAAATTATAAGTCCCATCTTTTCCATTTTTGTCCTTTTTTATTATAAATTTTGTTAACCCTAAGCTGGTCAAGGGGCGGGTTGACTACCTAGCGCCTTCTGGCCTTCCGCGCCGACCCTACCCCCTTGAAACACATGGAGGCAGCAGGCTAAACCCACCCTCGCCTACTGCTAGGGTGCCCATTTCCTCAGTTCTTCTATCCCCCGATCGTCTGAAGATTTACTGCTCGCATTTGGTCTTGGCATCTCATTCAAGTCCCGCAGGTTTGCCGTAGCGGCAGTGACGGGAATCTCCATCCAAAACTCCGTACTTTCACCAGGGTGAGAGATGCACTTTAACACGCCTCGGTGTTTTTCCACCACGATTTGATAGCTGATAGAAAGACCCAATCCTGTGCCCTTACCGTCTGGTTTCGTAGTAAAGAAAGGGTCAAATAGTTTGGTTTGCACTGCCTCTGGGATGCCAGAGCCATTGTCCTGAATGCAGATTGCCACCGTCTCGGGATTCAGGAGGAAAGTGCGAATGGTAATTTGGGGTTGGGGTTGGTTTTCCAGGGCATCTATGGCATTGCTGATAATATTCATAAACACCTGGTTGAGCTGTCCTGCATAGCAAGACACCGTGGGTAAATCTCCGTATTCTTTAATCACTTGAATTGCCGCTCCCCCCGGTTTTGCTTTCAACCGATGCTGCAACATCACCAGCGTGCTGTCAATCCCCACATGAATATCGGCGGGTTTCATCTCCCCACTGTCAGAGCGGGAAAAGCTCCGCAGGGAGGTCACAATTTCCACAATCCGCTCTGTGCCTAACTTCATACTGGTAATAAGTTTGGGCAAGTCTTCTTGGAGAAACTCTACTTCGCTGAATTCCATCTGTTCCCCCATTTTGGGGGTGTGATGGGGATATTCCTGCTGGTAAAGCCGGAGTATCTTCAGCAGTTTTTCGATGTATTCCTCCGTGTGATTGAGGTTGCCATAAATAAAATTCACCGGGTTATTGATTTCGTGGGCAATGCTGGCGAGCATCACCCCCAAGGCGGACATTTTTTCACTCTGAATCAGTTGCGCTTGAGCTTCTTGCAGTTCTTTGAGGGCTTGCTGGAGCTGTTGCGCACGGGAGCTGGCGGTGGCGGCGGCGTGACTGCTTTGCTCGTATAGTTCAGCTTGGTGGATTGCGATCGCCAACTGGGTGCTAACTGCTTGTAGCAACTCCACCTCGTCATCCGTCCAACCAGCTTCCCCACTACCCTTTCCACAGCATAACACGCCGATTTCCCCAGATCGCGTCTGCATTGGCACTGCTAGCAAGGACTTAAACCCCCCCGCCAGCCAAAAATTCCGCACCGCTTCGGAGTTCCATGTCTCCACCCGATCGACCCGTAGCAGGTTTTGACGCATAAGCTGCTGGCTCAAATCACCCAATGTGGCCACTCCGTGGCAACCCAAAAAGCTCGGCAAATGGGGATTTTTGCTTTCTTTGACTACTTCCCAGCCGGAACAGGTGACTGGAGAAAATTGCGGATGAATGATTTTCTGGCTGCTAGATATTTTTGTCCCCCGATGCCACATAAACATACAGCGATCGAGTTGCAGGAGGCAGCGAATTTCACTCACTGCAGTTTCTAAGATTGTATCTAGTTCTAAAGATTCCCGAATTTGGCTCGCCAAGCGAAACAGCAGCGCTTCCCGGCGGCTTTCTTCCAGGGTACGATCGTGCATCTGGGCAATGGCGATCGCCGATGCCGTCTGGGATGCCACCATTGTCAGCAGCTTCAAATCCCCAGCCGTATAAGTCACCGGGACAGCACTCATCATCACAATTACGCCGATGATTTGATTATTACTCGCCAACGGCGCACACATCATTGAACTCACCGGTATTTTTATGTCGATAAATCTCTCATCTAACCACACATCATTAACTATTTCCCCCTTACCGCTCCTGGCCACCCAACCAATAATTCCCTCCCCTAAGCCAATACTAGCCTGACATCCAGCCACATACCCCCATCCCGTCAGACTTTCTAGCCGCTCGTTTCTTGTATTAATCAGCAAAACTAGCCCCCCACTAGATTGAGTACGTTTTCCTGCCTCGTCTAGGGCTAATTCTGCTACTTGTTTTAGATCCAGACTAGCGGTAATTTTTGTAGAAATATCATAGAGAAAACTAATTTCTCGATATTTTTCTAGCAATTTTTCCGCCAGGATTTTCTTTTCCAGCTCTTTACCGACTAAATAACTTAACATCCCCGCCACGGGAGCAGCTTGTTCTCCGCCCAGTACCCAGCCAATTACTTCCCCTTCTAACTCAATCGGAATCTTGTCTAATGCCTCTATCTGCTCCGTCTCGACCACTTTACCTCCGACTAAATTCCCCCAAGCATCTAAAATGCCTATGCTTATCCCGATCGCTCGGCTCCATTCATCGATAAAATTAATAATTCGTCGCTCTCGACAAAATTTTTTCAGTTTGATAGTTGACATATATAAATTCAAGGGCTTACGCCCATTGTTTGAAGTTTTTCGGCGTTATTTTCTCAGATTATATTTTAATTCCTTCTCCTTAATTTTGGCATCCGCACAGCCTCTAAATTGCTTATCCGTAAAAATACGGTATCTGCTAAGTAATTATACTATTTTTAACCAGCCGCCACCAGTTACTACCCGAGAAATCCCGCGAGCCTTAAAAGATTCATATGAAAAAAATCCTGATTTTATTAAAATAAAGAAAATATTGGCTTATTCAAATGAAAAAAACATACCGGGACTTTTGTGTGCGGGACTGGCAACCCCAGGACCGCGAAGCCGCCGCCGCCGTGATTAGCTCGGTTTTGGCAGAGTATGGTTTGGGTTGGGAGCCCCTGGGAGCCGATCGCGATGTGCTAGAGGTAGAAAACTTCTATCAGAATCGCGGCGGAGCCTTTTGGGTAGCGGAAACCGGCGGTGAAATTGTGGGCACCGGCGCCTACTATCCCATCCACCGAGGCCCCAAAGCCGTGGAAATCCGCAAAATCTATTTGCGTCCTTGGGTACGGGGGCAAGGATTGGGCAAATTTTTGCTCCAAGAGCTAGAAACAGCAATCACTCGGGCTGGTTTCCAAGAAATTTGGCTGGAAACCACCAGCGTGATGGTGGAGGCGATCGGTCTTTATGAAAGTAGCGACTATATCCAGACAACTGGGGTGGAAACCGCTCGGTGCGATCGGGTATATGTCAAATCCCTATCCCACCTCGAGTCGCTCCCAGACAATCCCAGTCCCAACTCCCATTTCCTGCCCCCGCCAATCCAGTCTTTCAAAATGCTAAAATCAACTCAGAAAAATCGCAGTTTTCCGTAGTAGGGGCTGGATTCTGCTAGCCCCTACTCGCAAAGCTAATCCTCTAGATTGCAGGTGGACTTGCCCAAGCAATAAGAAACAGGCTCAACCACCGGCACTCGGATTCCCTCATACAATTGAAAAAGGCGATATCTAGAGCCGAAAGGCTCAAGCCCAACCAGAAACACACAGCGGCGGGAGTGAAAATCAACAGCTTACCCGCCCTGTAAACCGATGCACCGGGATCAAAATTCCCTCATGTAGCGTCTTTGCTATCAAAAGCAGCCAGGAATATCCAGTTGTTCCGGATTTATTTCCCCATCTCCGTTTAAATTTAAATAAATCTCGCCATCGTCATCGCGATGCGTTCCGGCAGGATAGCGCCGCTATCGGGTTCTTTCCATCAGCCATCAGGGAGCTGAAAACTTGTTTTTTGGTACAGGGCATTTTCCGCACAAGCAGAAATTATGAACAACGGCGATCGAACCACACTTCCCTTGCATAATCTGCAGTCAGAAACAATTTTAGAACAACTGCCCCTCGCCGCCAAAGAATGGTTAGAGAGCTTGCCTTGGAATCAGCGCCGTTATGTTTTATCCCTCTGTCACTTGATGCGGGCCGCATCCCCCGGCCAGCAAGCAGAATTTTTAGATGAATACACCGCCGATGGACTGGTATCCCGGATGCTCATGGACGTAGAAACTAAAGCCAAAGTCCAAAAATATCTGGATGAATTTAGAATTACCACCAAATTAGATGAAAGTGTCATTCGCCGTTATATCCGCCAATTTTACATCCACTCAGCTCAAGATGCCCACCGCCAACCCGAGCTATATTTAGAATCGGCTTTGCGCTTAATTATGCAATCTCAAGAGCGCACTAATGTATTTAACTATATCCTCGGGTTTGAAATCTTTAAAATCATCTTTAAAATGAGCTGGGCTCAGCAAGAGCGGATGTACAGGCTGCAAAAAAATCAGGAGGAATTTATAGAATATTACATCAAACCAATTCGCCACGCCCACATTGTCAATAGTTTGGTGGTTCCAAAAGATAAAAATTTATTTTTTGCCGAGCGCGATTACTACGTGCAGGCGCCAGAAATTAGCGAAAAAAAACTCATTTCCCTAATTATGGCAACATTTACCACCGATATTGTGGTATATTTAGGATTCTCTGTGATCCGCCACATCAAATATATTCGCTTTGACTACGATTATATTTTCACACCGGAGCGAGAACAGAGATTTTGATTTGTCATTTGTCAAAAGTCCTTTGTCATTTGTCAAGGGACCTTGGGATAAATGACATTGGACAAGTAACATATTATCATCAGGTGCGCCATGTCCCCAAAACCGAGTAAAATTAAACTTAAAGTTAGCTTGCCTTCTCGGTATGGGAGGAGTGCCTTCTCCCCCGCAACATTAGTGCTTAGTGTGAGGGAGAAGCTCTAGCCGCAAGCCACGGGGGCACTTCTGGCGCTCTCTGACTATTCTCCTCTTCCTGTTCAGGTCAACCAAGCCGAAAGGCAGCTAACAGACTATTCCCACCGGTGGCAGAAATCTGGGCGAACCGCCTGGTTCGTGTAGCCATCGCCCTCTTTAGGTAAACCCAAAAATTATGAATCTCAACATATTTAGCGATAAACTCCAAATCGAGCTAGAATGGTTTGAGCAGCTATGGGCATTTAGCTGGTCAAAAGTCTTCGAGATCCCCTTGGCACACCTAGACAAGGTGACTACCGAGGAACCCAAGAGCAACTGGGCGGAAATTCGAGCCCCCGGCACCTTTATCCCTGGCATCATCAAAGCTGGAACTTACTACACCAGACAAGGAAAAGAATTTTGGTATGTCACCGAAGATAAAGATTATTTAGTTTTGGAACTCAATAATGAAACTTACCGCCGGATGATTTTTACTCTGCAAGATAGCGAAATCTGGCAGCTAAAAATCAGCCAAGCTAAAGCGGCATTGGTGAACTAAATTACCGGTAATATCAAGTCCGATCGCTTCCTTGGTGAATAAATAATGAAGCCGGGATGCTCAATGACTGCGCTCAGGTGGGCAGGGAAAAACTGCCTGAAAAAACCAGCTTAGGATATCCCCGAACTTGATATTATATGATTTTGATGGAGAACTGTAACGCTCTGGGGTCGCGGTGTTTCTTTGGGGCGAACGAAGGTTCGCCCCTACTGATATATTTGCTCACTCAAGGCAAATGGTATTATCTACCCTAATAGTTTCGGCGGTGCATCAGCAATTTTTCGGCATTTTTTTGAGATTGATGGCTGACTCTAACCTTTGTTTTTAATCATCATCACATCGATAATTTTTATGGCGAGGTCTTCTGAGAGTTCTAAGACGCGGCAGAGGTCGTTCAAAAGTTTTTCTTCTTCTGGGGAGACTTCGCCATCAGCCAGCACGATATCGGTAGCCACAGCAAAGGCAGTTTCTTTGAGGTCGTGGGGCAAGTTGCTCATCGCGGCATTAAATAAAACGTCGATTCCTTGTCGCTGTAAGATGCCGAGCAGCTTGTCAAACATTTTGCGCATCACGTCTGCAGGATAGCTGCGGAAAAGCTGCATTCGAGATAAGATGGTGCTGAGTGCTTGGGCTTCAGAATCTGTGATGTAACCATCACTAGCAACGGCAATTAAGGTGATGGCGGCGAAGGCTTCGGCGGGGCCAAGGTTCACTTCTGTGGATTGGCGAGCGCCTCGGATTTTATCGAACAAACCCATTAGGGGTTGCCTCCCTTGCGATTTTTTGTTATCCCCAAGATAGCACAAGGGTGGGGCAACTGGGAGCGAATTAACAATTAACAATTTATTATTAATAAATTGTTAATTGTCGATTGCTGGTTGTACATTACTAATTGCAATAATTGGTAAGGCGCCTAGGCAATGATGAATTTTTGTGCGGGGGGGAGAAAGTGGATAACCGGGGTGGGGGTGGCGCTAGGGCATCAGATAATTGCAGGGGACACGCCCACAACGTGTCCCCATGAGGATTAAATGTTGATTGGTGAATTGTCAGAGGTGATATTACTTTTTCTTAACTCCATGTTTGAGGGCTTTTTTGACGAGTTCGGGGATTTGAGAGGGACGATCGGCTACGGGGATTTTGGCTTGTTTGAAGGCAGAAATTTTGCTTTGGGCAGTTTCGGGGTCGGCACCAGAGGGGCTGACTTTATCGGGGTTGCCCGCAGAAATTTGGGCGGCGATGAGGTTGCCCGCATGGCCGAGACGTTTGCCCTTGGGGGCGTGGCGACCGGCGACGTATGCGATGACGGGTTTATCGATCGCCTCACTGATGTACTTGGCCGCTGCTTCTTCGCTAAAGCCGCCAATTTCTCCCACTAAGACGATGACCTCAGTATGGTCATCCTCATCGAGGATTTGTAGCCATTGGGGAAAGCTAGAACCGACGATCGCATCGCCGCCGATACCCAAGGCGATCGACTGTCCCAAACCAGCGTTAGTCAGTTCTAGGGCAATTTCATAAGTGAGAGTGCCACTGCGACCGAGAAGCCCCACGGGACCTTTAGTATAGAAATCCGCCGGATGAGTGCCTAAGAGCAGCTTACCGGGGATGATGATGCCGGGAGTACCAGGCCCAACAATCAGGGTTTCTGTGGCTTCAGCTTTGCGCACCAGACGCACCATATCCAGGGGAGGAACCCCCTCAGTGATGATGATGATTTGGCGAATCCCGGCAGCGATCGCCTCGAAAGCGCAATCGCACGCCTCAAAAGGCGCAGAAAAAATCACACTCACATCTACCTGCCCCACAGCACTGAGAGCTTGTTCGATCAAGTCAAAAACTGGGATGTCATGCAGCTTCTCACTCCCGTGCCCCGGGCTGACACCGGCAACCACATTCGTGCCGCCAGCTTTCATCCGCGCAGCGTGGATAGAACCGAGAGGTTCTGTAATGCCCTGGACCAGCACTTTGCTATCTGGCTTTAAATTCATGCCAACACCCTAATTAGTGATTATCAAAATTGCGCTCGTTCATACTCTCTGCACCAATTAAATTTTATTCGCGTAAGCGACCGCACGCGCGATCGCCTCCTCCAAGCTGTCCACCACCGGGATGTTAAGGGGTGCCAAGCTCTTTTTCGCCGGTTCTAAGTCAGTACCGCAGAGGCGGACGATCAAACTGATGCCCCCATGCCGTTGGGGTTGGGAGCTTTCAGAGAAGAGGCTGGCACTGTCACTCTCCGCCTGTCTCAGGTCGAAATTCAATGCTGGGCCTTCGCTGATTTCCCCGAAACCGTTGAGGAAGCCGTTATGGTGACTATCCCATCCGTTTAATGGCTTCGTTACACTTGAAGCGGGCGCGATCGAACGGTCAAGGGAGCGTCCCGACTGCTGGACGCAGGCGGCAATGGCCGCCGCTACGGCATTACAGTCAATGGCACTACCGATAATGTCGATCGCCACCGCCTTAACGCTAGCATCAGCGATCGTCAGATTCAAAGCTTGAGTCAGGCGCAGCACAAAGTCATCCGGTGTCAAGTCCCAACGAGTATCGCCGCCAATATTGGCAAAGCAAGCTGGTTTCCCACCACAGAGATAAACTAAATCCAGAGTGGCCATCGTCAAAGCCGCACCATTGCAGATAATGCCGATATTGCCATCCAGCTTAGAGAAATGAGGCGCCCCCAAACTCCCCCCCAGGCAGGAGGAAATTGATGAAACCGGCTCATTCCTGGTGGCCGTGGCGATGGCTGCCCCATCATTACCCGCCCCACTTCCCTCCACTGTGGGGATTTTCTCGGCCAATTGCAATAAATCTGGATGACGGGCGATCGCCTCATCATTCACCGTCACTTTGCCATCGAGAGCCATCACCTCCCCACTAGGATTAATTCCCAGAGGATTGATTTCCACCAGATCCAAATCCTGCTCCACAAAAAGGCGATACATTCTCTCAATGATATCGCTCACAGAAATCACCACTTTGGAGCGCAACCCCATTTTCTGCGTCAGCCGTCGGGCGTAAAACGGGGAAAAATCCTCATCCACCACCACCCGCTGCATTTTCTCCATTGCCGACTCAGTGCTAGTACCCCCTTGGGAAGACCCTAACAGCACCGCCCGCCGCTCGGCACGATCTAGCACTACCGCCAGGTACAATTCCTGTAAAGCATTGTACTTAGCCTCGGCTAATAGCACTTGAGGATATTCACCCATAATCGACAAGTTGAAAATCCGATGTGCTGCTGCCACCGCATCAATTGTGGTGGTGACAAACTCGATTCCCCCCGCCTTGCCTCGGCCCCCTGCCCGCACTTGGGACTTTAGCACCACGGGATAAGGAATCTTCAACCCCTTGAGGTCAGATGGCCGGTCAATCCTTTGGGAAGGTAGCACCGGAATTCCCATATCCCGAAATAGTTCTTTAGCTTGATACTCTAGTAAATCCATAAAATTCAATTATGTAGGGCGCCCTGACACGCCGTCATAGCGGGCAAGCGCGTATATTTTCCTTTATAGCCGGTTTTCGTGGGGTGATGAGTCAACGATGGTAACAAGTTCCTGGTCTAATGTCCTTAGTCCAATGTCCTTAGTCCAATGTCCCTTGTCCCCAAGTCCGCTTGAGGGTAGCCCAGCTTTGCTGCCCCTACAGTAGGGGCAATTCGCGAATCGCCCCTACTTGTTTTTGCTCATTTGTATGAATAAAGAAAGGAAAAATGACCAAGGACTTTGGAAAAATGGGTGATGGGTATCACCCCTTATGAAAAGAAATAGAATATATTGTGATCCAAATCAGAGGCACGATCGTCCCACTATTCATCTCAAAGAATAGGTAGGCGCCGCCAGCGCCGCAACGCTACTTTTACAACACTCGCCCCCAAGCCTATGAACCCACCAGTGCTATTCAATATCCACTCCCTAGAGCGGGAATTACACGAACATTGGGCCGCGCAACTGCCCCCAGAGGCGAGCGTCCTGGTGCGTTGTGCCCTCAAAGACTCCCATTTAATGGTTTTGGCAGAACACCCCATTAGCCTCAAACCTGACCTGGCAGAAACTTTTCAAGCCCTCAAGGAAATTACCCTGGCCCTAGCCCCCAAGTCGATCGCCGAACTGCGCATCTACTTGCGCTTTATCGGTCAAAAACAGCCCTACGCCCATCACACCTTTAGAAATCCTCAACCCCTAGGAGTAGGAGCATTGCCCCCAGAGCTGGCCTGGTTGTCGCTGCCCCAAGAAGAGCATGTGGAGGAGGCCGATAACTGGTCGTCGGCGCCAGCCGAGTCAATCCCCGTCCTCCCTGGTGCTGGGAATACAAGTAACTCTAAGTGGGGCTGGCATTGGCCGGTAGGGGGGGATGGTGGTTCATCCCTACTGGCGAATCACTGGCATTCCCTGACCGCAGATTGGGCGCAGAAGAAGCCCAAATTTTCCTGGAATCCCCGCTTAGCCGTCTATATTTTACCTGCTTTTGTGATGGCAGCTTTAGTCATGTGGGTGTTGAAAAGTCCTTGCACGATCGGCAAGTGCGACCCGATCGCCAGCGCCACCCGACTCAACGCCAGTGCCACCAGAACTATAGGCAGCGCCCAGTATCCGCAACAATTACTCAGTGCCAAACAGGAGCTAGACACAGCAGTTAAAGAGCTAAAAACCGTGCCCTTTTGGTCGAAGTATGCCTCTGATGCTAGCTCTATGCGTCGCTCCTATGAAAAAGAAGCTGAATATGTCTCACTCGTGCTGCAGGCAATGGATCTGGGCTGGCAAGCAGCGGCAAATGGCAAAAATCCGCCCCTAGCGATCGCTGGTTGGGAGGAAATTCAAAGCACCTGGACGAAGGCAACCACGATCCTGCGCACCATCCCCGCCGAAGCCACGATCTATCCCTTCGCCCAGCAAAAATTGCAGCAGTATCGGGGTAACTTGATGGGCATCAACCGGCGTCTGGATATGGAAGCCGCCGCCACCAAACATATGGAGGAGGCCAAGTCTCTGGCACGAGTAGCCGCCGCCCGCGCTGGCGCTACCGGCTCTATTTCTGGTTGGGAGGAAGTACAGCTGCAATGGCAACAAGCTCTGAATCTGCTGGCTCTGGTTCCCTCCCAGTCGATCGCCGCCCGAGAAGCTCTGCAGTTACGCCAAGACTATCGCACCCAGTTAACTGCTGCCACCGAGCGGAAAATCCAAGAAGAACTAGCCGCCGACCACTTCCAAGAGGCTGTGAGTTGGGCACAAGAAGCCGAAGCCGCCGCTATGCAAAACCAATGGAAAAAAGCCCAAGATGCTTGGCGGGAAGCCATCAACTACGCGAAGAAAGTCCCCGCCAGCACTTTCTACTACCCTAAAGCCCAAAGCGATATCAAAACCTATACCAAATCCCTCACCCAAGCCCAAGCCGAACTCAAAATCGCCCTCAAGCTGCAAGCGGCTGGCAACAGCCTCAAAAAAGTCTGCTCGGGTTCTCCCAAAGTTTGCGCTTACACCCTCAGCAAAGATGCGATCAGTGTTTGGCTCACCCCTGAGTATGTGCGCAAAGTCCGCAGTACCGCGATCGTCGCCAGCACTAACGGCAACTACAAAGCCCTCGTCGGAGTCGAAAGCCACGTGCAAATCCTCCGCCAAGCTCTGGAAACTATCAGTAATAATGCTGGCATTCCCCTGGTTCTCTACGACCACTATGGCGCCCCGATCGGTCGTCATTCCCCCAGTTAAATGCAGGTTTGTAGTAGGGCTTTAGCCCTCATAGGTTCGTAGTAGGGCTTTAGCCCTCATAGGTTCGTAGTAGGGCTTTAGCCCTCATAGGTTCGTAGTAGGGCTTTAGCCCTCATAGGTTCGTAGTAGGACTTTAGCCCTCATAGGTTCGTAGTAGGGCTTTAGCCCTCATAGGTTCGTAGTTGGGCTTTAGCCCAAAAAAATCTAAGTTTAAGAGGGCTGAAGCCCAACTACAAACTGAAGAAAGAGGGCTAAAGCCCTACTACGAACTTATTTACAAACTGATTAAAACTCTCTGAGTTGGGCATAGCGATTGAAAAATTGCTGGCACAAACCCCATGTCACCAATAAACCGGTGATTAAAGTGGTTAAAGCCAACATAAACATGATTAATATTTGGTAAGCCGCCGCATTCAGCGGGTTAACGCCAGTGAGCATCTGACCAGTGATTATGCCGGGTAAAGTGACAATTCCCACCACCATCATGGCGTTTAATGTGGGAATCATCCCCGCTTTGATGGCATCCCGGCGATATTGCTTGACTGCTTGCTCTGGGGTCGCTCCTAGGCAGAGGTGGGTTTCGATTTCCTGCTTACTGTTTTTAATGGTAGTGGCGAGACGTTCTCCCGCGATCGCCGCCGCATTCATCCCATTTCCCAGCACTATCCCCGTCAAAGGAATCATATACTGTGGTGAATATAACGCCTCGGGACTGCGCAACACCAGCAAATTCACATAAGCCATCGTCAAGGAAAGTGCTGTCAAAATTGACCCCCACACCATCAACAGCACCCCAGGAATCTCTTTACCAATGCGGTTGCGCGCCACCACCGCCGCGATCGTCAGCATCACCATCACCACCGCCAAAACCGCCGCCGGATGTCGCCACTGAAACACCACCTCGAGCAAGCTTCCTACCACCAGCAACTGCACCACCGTGCGCACTGTCGCCATCGCCAGTTGCCCCTCCAACCCCAACCCTTGCCACCAAGACACCCCCACGGCAATTACCATCATCCCCAGCGCTAACCCCAAATCAATAAAATCTAGTTCAATCATTGATAATTGATAATTGATAATTGATAATTGATAATTGATAATTGATAATTGATAATTGATAATTGATATCCATGAATTATTAATTATCAATTGTTAATTATCAATTGTTAATTGTTATTTTATCACATAAATTGGCGGATATTTCTATCAAGATTGCTCGCCTACCCAACATTTTAGCCGCTTGCCCAACAACACCCGAACCGGCAAAACAGTCCAACACCACATCATCAGGATAAGAGCTGACTTTAATCATATGCAGCATCATTTCTAGGGGTTTCTCCGCTGGATGCTTACCGGGATAAGGTTTGACACTGGGGAAATCCCAAACATCAGTGTAAGGAATATCAGCTCTCGCGAAAAAAGGTCTAATGATTTGTTGATACTCAGGTAATTCGGGAATGTCCGGGCTAAATTCTGCCAGCACCGCTTTTAGTTTAGCATACTGCTCGCGAGTGGGAATATTTCTCCCGGTTTCCCAATTGGATACTGCCCCTCCGTGATTGACTTTTCCATATTCGCCAATAGCAGCGGTTAATTCAATGGTGGACATTCCCGCTGCTAAGCGGGTTTTTCTGAGCAGCGAGCCAAAGGGAGATTGTTTAGAGTTATCTGGGCAAGCAGATTCAGCAAAAATTATCCTTTCTGAATGCAGATACCAGCTTCGCAAACTTTCTTTTTTCGTTTTTTGTTTCCAGCCATCATATCCGGGCTCGTTGGGTTTCGTCCAAGTGATAGAACCCAAAATATTAAATTTTTTTCCTAATAAAACTTCTACCCTAGCCGCCATTTTGGGAGAAGCAAAACAATATAAAGAGCCGTTGGGCGCTAATAACCGCTGCCATTGTTGTGATATTATATCCAACCATTCCAGATAATCAGCATCGGTTTTAAAATCTTTGTCACCGGTAATATTAGATTTTTTGGTGGTATGATAGGGCGGGTCAGTGATAATCAGATTAACTGAAGCGTCTGGAAGAGTTTGCATTACTTCCAGGCAGTGGCCTTGCCAAACAGTAATTTCCGGTGTTTGTAAGTAAAGATTCATGGTAATCTGGATGGATGGCTGCTGACAAATGACAAACGTGAATCAAATTCCTCCCCTCGACCTAGGGTTACAATACCAAAGCATTGCCGCTGAAGTGGAAGCGGCGGTTAGAGACGTGATGGCTTCGGGCCGCTACATCGGCGGTAAGGCGGTAGAGGCATTCGAGGCCCAGTTTGCTGCTTATACTGGCACCTCGGAATGTGTCGCTTGCGCTTCTGGGACTGATGCGCTGTATCTGGCTCTGCGCGCCTTGAATGTGGGACCAGGAGATGAGGCGATCGCGCCATCATTTACCTTTATGGCCACTGCCGAAGCCATCAGCCTTGTGGGCGCCACCCCAGTATTTGTGGATATCGAGGCAGATAGTTTTAATCTCGACGTATCCCAAATTGAGGCAGCCATTACCCCGAAAACTAAAGCCATTATCGTCGTTCACCTCTTCGGTCAGGCGGCGGATATGACCCGGTTAATGGCGATCGCCGCCACCCACGGTTTAGCCGTTATCGAAGACTGCGCCCAAGCCACTGGCGCCCTTTGGGACGGCAAAAAGGTGGGCAGTATCGGGCAAATTGGTTGTTTTAGCTTTTTCCCCACCAAAAATCTCGGCGCCTTTGGCGATGGCGGCGCTGTCACCACCAACGATGCCCACCTCGCCGCCCAAATCCGGGTCCTCAAAGACCACGGCGCCACCCAGCGTTATTATCACGAATTTGTCGGCATCAACAGCCGCCTGGATGCCATACAAGCCGCCATTTTGCAAGTCAAGTTGCGCCATTTGGATGCTTGGAACACTTCGAGGCGGCAAGTAGCGGCGGTTTATCACCAATTACTGCAACCGGTGGCGGGAGTTATTCCCCCTAGGGAAACTCCAGGCGGAGTATCAGTGTGGAATCAATACACAATTCGGCTGCAATGTCAAGACCAAAATCAAGATAATGGCCAATTTCGCGATCGCATCCGCCACTATCTCCAAGCCTCCGGCGTCAGTTCTACTGTATATTATCCTCTGCCTCTACACCAGCAACCGGTTTACCGCCATCTGGGTTATGCCTCTGGCAGTCACAAGGTGGCTGAGCAAGTCGCCCAGGAGGTTCTCTCTTTGCCTATGTACCCAGAACTATCCCCAGAGCAGCAGCAGAAAGTGGTTGGGGAATTACAACAGATCCTGGTAGGGGCAGAGCATCATTAGGCGATCGGTTTTCACAGCAAGATTGATGACGCCATGCCCCTCCGGTGGCATGACCTGGACCTGGACACGGCAATGCCGTGTCCCTCCGGTGACATCACCTCAACCAGCCAAGAAATGTTGAGTAATTTTAACTTTTATGTAGTATAGTAAACTCGTCAAGATAAAAAAAACCAATAAAAGTCAATCTTGAGTAATTAGAGGTATTGATCGCGTGAGTCAGCAACAACTAGCTCAGATTCGGCGTTACGATCCGGAAAGCATAGCGCGGTACTACGGTTATCGTCCTTGGCAAGCGATCGGGCGCGCCCTTAAAATCCTCTTATCCTTTGCATGGTTACTCTTGGGATTTAAATGGGATGAATGGACGAACCAAGTAGAGACAAACCGCCCCAAACGCGCCACTCAGATCCGGGAACTGTTAACTAATCTCGGCCCTACGTTTATCAAAGTCGGTCAAGCTCTCTCCACGAGACCGGACTTGATTCGCCAAGACTTCCTTGATGAGCTGATTTTACTCCAAGACCAGCTCCCGCCTTTTGATAACGCGATCGCCCTCCGCATCATCGAGCAAGAGTTGGACCGCTCCGTAGAAGAAATCTACAGCCAAATATCCCCAGAACCAGTAGCTGCAGCCAGTTTGGGGCAAGTTTACAAAGCCCGCCTGCTCACCGGCGAAGTAGTAGCGGTCAAGGTGCAGCGACCCAACTTAAAACCAGTTCTCGCCCTGGACCTGTACCTGATGCGACTAGGGGCAAAATTTCTCGGCAAATGGCTGCCCCTGAACTTAGGACATGACCTCACCCTCATTGTGGATGAATTTGGCATCAAGTTATTTGAGGAAATCGATTACCTCAACGAGGGACGCAACGCCGAAAAATTTGCCACGAATTTCAGCCAAAACCCCCAAGTCAAAGTCCCCTCGATTTACTGGCGTTACAGTTCTCACCGGGTACTCACCCTAGAATGGATCGACGGCTATAAACTCAGTGGTAGCCACAACCTGCAACAAGCCGGTATTGACCCCCAGGCTTTAATAGAAATTGGCGTCACTAGCGGCTTGCAGCAGTTACTGGAATTCGGCTTTTTCCACGCTGACCCCCATCCCGGTAACTTATTTGCCCTCACCGATGGTCGGATGGCTTACATCGATTTCGGGATGATGGATCAGTTGGATGAAACCACCAAAGAAAACCTGGTGGATGCGGTAGTCCACTTGATTAATAAAGATTACAAGGAGCTGGCGCGGGATTTTGTTAACCTCGGTTTTCTCACGCCAGAAACAGATATCAAGCCCATCATCCCCGCTCTGGAAGCGGTGTTAGGGGATATTATGGGTCAGCGGGTACGGGATTTTAACTTCAAAACCGTTACGGACCGGTTCTCGGAGTTGATGTACGAGTATCCGTTCCGAGTTCCAGCTAAGTTTGCCCTGATTATCCGCTCTTTAGTGACTCAGGAAGGTTTGGCCCTCTCGGTGGACCCGAATTTTAAAATTGTCGATATCGCCTATCCCTACGTGGCTCGGCGTCTGCTCACCGGTGAGTCGGAGTCTTTGCGGCGGCGGCTGCTAGAGGTGTTGTTTAAAGACGGCAAGTTTCAATGGTCCCGCCTGGAAAATATGCTGGCGATCGCCCGCAGCGATGGCAACTTTAACCTCCTCCCCACGGCTCAGCTCGGTATGCAATACCTCCTATCTGCGGAAGGGGAGTTCGTCCGCCGTCAGCTCCTCAATGCTTTGATTGAGGATGACAGACTCCACGCCGAAGAAGTGAAGCGGTTATGGGATTTGGTCAAAGAAGATATCAAACCCAACCAATTGCTTAACGCGGCGATCGGTGCTTTGGTAGAATTCTCCCGAGAGGGAGTAGCAGCTTTATATTTCAATCCCGCCAGCCGGATTCATTAATTCAAAGCTACCAGCACAGACCGCCCAATCATCGCACAACTCTGAAAAAAAATCATAAGTCATCATGGATCCTTTCGTGTCTCTGTATTATTATCCCCAACCCCCTTACTTTTTGTTAATCGCCGGGTTGCTCGCTGGTGCCACTTCCGGTTTGGCTTTCAAAGCCAGCCTGGAGCAACTGGTACAGGCTTGGAATCGCGATCGTTCTATCAACCTCCCCGCACGCGCCAAAGAAAAAGAATTATTCATCCCCTTTGTTGGTATCGGCTGCGGTATTTGCGCCTTCCTCTCCTCCGGCTTACAAATTTTCGGCTTTCCCGCGTCTATTGCCATCCTCTTCGCCTTTCCCCTCGGTATTGGCACCTGCGGCTTAGTTTGGTGGCAGCTCGGCAAGCTCCTAGAAACGATCGTCAGCGGCGGCTCTAAAGCCCTTGATTTAGATTCATTTTAAATTCCTTTGAACCATCCAGTTTTTCTCGTTCCCCAGCCCTAAATATGGGGATAACTGGTGAACGAGAAAAATTTATGCTATAATCCGATCTAGGTCAATTCTGCAAAAATGGTTAAAAATATGGTATTATTGATATAATTATTATGTTTTAAAAATCTATATGTTCGGCAAATTAAACCAACAAGAATTTGCGATAAATTTAGAAAAATTAGAAGTAATTAAAAATCATATCAAAAATAATTTTTACGATTATAAACCAAATCTAATGATGCTTGATAGATTGCAGATAGCCCTAGATAACAACCAAAAAATATCAGGAGCTGATGCCAGCTTTTATTTTCACGAACTTAGAGAGGCTGAATTAATGAAAAGCGGTTTAAGTTATCACCAAGCCCACCAACAATCTTTACAAGAGTATGAAGTTTCGCCATTTAGTGTTTATCATCCTGATGTAATCCGAGCTTATCCTGATGAATTCAACCAAAATTGGAAGAATTATTGGGGAATTACTTAAGCCTTAGTTAAGCCAAAATATGAAAATGAGACTGTTGGATACTACCCAACAGTCTCCCACTCGAATAATGGGAGATAGAATCATGCAAAATATCACTTTAGATTTCCACATCCAAGCTAGAGTATGGCTCCAAGAACATCCCCAGATAATCTATAGTGCAACAGATTTAATAGAGCGAGAAGTAGGTAGCGGATTAGAGAAAAAAGCCGGAGATAAACGAGCCGCGCTAGAAATTCTCATCCCTGTTGGGCCTAGATTTTTATACGGTTTGTTGGGAGCAAAATTTATTCCTAACGATTCGGGAAAAATCGTGGTGCAAATCTTGGTATCTACAACTGAAGAAGCTGATTACAAGAAGTCGATCGCCTCCGAACAGCACCTCGATACCGTCAGAGTGGGACTTCCCAGAGAATACAGCAATAGCGTAATTGAGGGAGCTTTACAAGCTCTCAACCCTCAATCCTGCACCGAGCTAGGTTCTGGGATTCTCCGGTTTGACCAAGCTGCATGGGGAGAAATCGGCTCCTCCAACAAAATTTTTCGCCAAATTGCCGCCACCGTGGTGCAATTGCTAGCTCTCAATTCAGACAAAAATCAAACCCAACTAACCGAAATCATCAAAGCATACACATACAATTAGTCCAAGATAGAGGAGATTAGTCCTTTGTCCCTTGTCCCTTGCCAACATTCAAAGGACAAAGGACAAAGGACAAATGACAAAGGACAAATCACCAATCATCTCAATTTCCTTTTCATCCCCTCTAGCAGCCGCTGCCAAGGACTTTTTTGCACTTTTACCACCCCCGCATCAGCCGGTTTCGGTTCCCGGAGGTAGCGGTAATGCTCCCAAATATCCCAATAAGGGCAACCCGGTTCAATGCGAATTCCCGCCCAATGGAGATATTGCAAAGTTTGCCCCAGTTTCGGGTCTATCAGTTTATCCCCAGACCGCTCAAAATAATTGCTGCCCGCCCAGCTACCTGGAGCTTTTCCCGGACGCCGCACAATGTTAAACCGCCGTTGAATCCGCTGCAATATCATATAATTGATAATCGGCTGGTCGGAAGTTTTTTGGCTAAAATCAAAATATTCAGGATGGGCGGCGCATTCGGTAAAAGTATCGTATAAATCCGCTTCAGAAATTAAGCCTTTTTTCGACGCCCACCAACCACCATTAAAAATATCCTGAATTTCGGTTTCGCTAAAAACTTGCAAAATTTGCGATGAAAAAACGTTAGTAATTCCCCCACGGTGCTGATAGTCACAACAGAGAAAATCGTAATCAGCAAAATAATTGAGATTGTCAATAATTTTTTCAAAAACTACTATATCTGTGTCTAAATAGAGAAATTCATCAAAAACGCCAAACCAGCAGGCTTGTTTCCTGAATTGATTAGGACGAGCAAAGAATTTGGCGCCAAATATTTGATGCAGTTGTTCAGACAAACGCTGGATAAATGCTAAATCTGGGTAAATTTCTACCCCGTAATCTCTAGTCAAACGCTGGGCAATATTTTGATAATTGTCATCGTAAGGAATCAGGACAATGGGAGTATCTGGGTCATAAAACCGAATGCTGTTGAGCAGGGTTATTGCCTGTTCCGTGACTTTATCGTTAGCTGTAATATAAATACCGCGTGTCATTGGTTGTTTGTCCTTGGTCATTGGTCCTTGGTCATTAATCCCAGTTTACGTAACAACCGCTGAGTGAAAGTAGGAGGGGGGTTGTATGGTTGGGGTTTGGTGGTAAATTGAGGGCGATTTTCTGGTTCGCCAAGATAGCGATAGTGTAAAAATACATCTCGATAGGGAAAATCGAGATTTTCTCCTTGACAAAGGCGAGCAAAGATGCTAGATGAAATGCCTATGTAGTGGAGGTAGGTAAGGGGGTTGCCTCTATCTAGCACCATCCCCCTTTCGGTGACAAAGTGGCTAGAAGTGACACTGTTACCAGTGCGTTTATCTGGGGGTAATTGGCGAGCTAAATTAGCAAAACTCAGCCCGGAACGCATCACCATATAATTAAGTATAGTTTGGTCGGGTGCCATTGGATATAATATTTCTGCTTCTCCGTCTTTTAGTCTGGATATCAGCCACTCCCGCTTTTCCTCACCAAATATATCGCGCTTAGAAGCGTATAAGCCAGAGCAAAATATTTCGGTTTCTATGCGTTCTGGGGGAAAGATTTCTCGGAGTTTGGGCGAGGAGACCTCGTAAACGTGGGTGGGGTCTTTATACTGAAAGTCATAAACCACCCAGTCGCTACTTTCTAGTTGCGCGAATATGGTATTGGGAGGACTGATGAGCAGAGTATCAGCGTCCATGTACAGAAACTGGTCAAAGGGTCCATCAAAGGCGCCATAGCGGCGGTGGGTTCCAAAGCGATGATAACCGTTGCTGCCTATTTGTTGCCATCTTTGTTTGGCGGTGGGGTGAGTATCCCAGACTCGGCGGGCAAATTCATCCCATTTGTGGATAGATTCGGAGTTATTATACAGTTGAACTTGGGGACGGTGTTTGATGGCGGCGGCGATTTTTTCCGTGTTGTCATCGTAGGGGTAGATACACACGGGGAAATGTTTCCCTGCATTGGCTTCGATGCTGTTGAGCAGGGCAATGAGTTGGTCATATACGCGATCGTTCGCCAGGGTGCAAATTCCGTCCATGTTTAACCAAATTTAGTTACATAATCGGAGAGCCAGTTGAGGAGATTTAGTTTGTGGAGGATAATCTGGCGGGCTTCCGCGATCGCCGATATCGCTTCATGCCAAGCATCTGGCGTGGCTATTACCTCCTGAATGTATGATAAACCCTTTTCATCCAAACTGGGCAAGCGCAGAAAACTTCCTGGCGGTAACAACCGATCCGCCGCCGGTCCCCCATAATAAATCGGCAGACACCAAGCTAACAAAGCGTCCCACAGTTTTTCGCTCACATACAAATCATTATCAGCGTAATTTTCTATAGCCAAATTATAATAGTAAGGAGCCATAGCGTGCCACTTGGCACCTACTCGCCCCGCCGACTGCGCCCAAACCGGCAAATCTCTACCATACAGGTCAAAATTTAACCCATTATCCTGCAACAGGCGCAAAAAATCCAGCCGCTGGCGGTGGTTCGCGGTGCGATCGATACCCGAAGTTATCCAACTACAAGGCTTCACCTTTGGCGGCGGCGTCATCTCGTTAAGTTCACGAAAAGAGTTAGAAATGTACCAAATCGCAGGCATATAATCCGGTTGGGGAGCAAAAAAGTCCGGCCCGGAAATATAGCCACAGTAAGGTTTCGCCGCCTCATAGTTCGCTTGATTTTTAGGCAAAATTTCTTCTAAAGGTGGCTCCCGCAACAAATAAATAATCCGCTCTTGGGGCACTCCGCGTAGCATTGAGGGAATATCCGCACTTTGAGCAGGTTTTCTCCCCCTCAGTTTATCTTTCCAAGACAGAGGTTTGGGAGCGTGGGGAAAATCAAACTGGTACATAAGCAGAAAATCGGGCTTTTCGGCGGCTGCTCTCATCTGGACATTACCCCAAACGCCGAAGGGATGGGGGGTTTGATGCCACAACCAGTCAGCAGGACTGGGGTTTAGGGCCGAGTAGCTGCTGACCATACCCGCGATTTTTGGGCTCATAGGAACCGTGGTAATGACGATCGCTCTTTATTGTATCCCGCCAGCGCAACTCTGTAGGGTGGGCAACAGCACAGATGATGATTGATGGTCTGTGCGGTTTTGGCTGTTGCCCACCCTACTACTTGAGTTAGATTAATAGTATCGGCCATCCCATAAGTAAACAGGAGAAAGACGATGCGCGCTACCACTCAGAAGAGTAGCATCACCATTCCCCCCCTAGAAAATGGGGATATGCTTTCTCGCGCAGAATTTGAGCGGCGCTATACAGCCATGCCCCACTTGAAAAAAGCTGAACTGATTGAAAGAATTGTTTATATATCTTCTACCGTACCGTTTAGAACCCACGCCGAAACCCATGCTAATTTAATCGGCTGGTTTGGTAACTATAAAATAGCGACGCCGGGAGTGCTTTTGGGGGATAACCCCACGGTGCGTCTGGATGTGGATAACGAACCCCAACCCGATGTGGTTTTGCTCATCGATGGGGAATGTGGGGGTCAAAGTTACCTCAGCGATGATGGTTATAGTTATTTCAAATAGAAGCGAGACATTATCGAGCGCAATACTCTCGGATAATTTCGTCGATAGATTTGTCAGGATGTGCATACATTCGGGCTCTCTTTAAAGCACTAAAATCATGCTCTATGTCATTTAAGTCTGGTGAGTATTTGGGTAAAAATA
>DVDU01000256.1 GCA_015296065.1 Oscillatoriaceae cyanobacterium M33_DOE_052
CAGTTGTGGATGATGGCGCATCAAATACCTCACTCACCCTCCTCTATCAAGTATCCCCATCCTCACCTCAAAACACATCTTGGTTCGGTATCTAAATTTCCCAACGTATCCCCACCAATCTGAAAAACCTGCACCTGTAAGGTCCCTCCGTCCCCCATCTCCCCATCTCCTCTTGGACCCACCCCACCCAAAAATAATTTTTCACCAGGCGCATAATTTCCCAGACCTCATCCTAATAAGGAATTGTCAGGAGATGCAGCCCCTGGGCACAGACATTTTCCCTAACTCACCCAAAAGACCGCGCATAATTTTCCCCCGTCTCTCCTAATAACAGAGATAGGAGCTAGAAAAACCCTCATCAGTGGGATTCACCCCCCACTAACCCCGAGGATGCGCCAGCAGTGGGTCTTGCCCACCACAGAAACCAGGGTGATTCAGCAAACAACATCTACAAGGAGCAATCCATCGATGTTTAAATAATTTTTCCGTCCGAAAAAGCAAGAAGAACCGCGAGGGTTCCAGCCGAAAAAACGGTATAGTGGACCCGCCATGCGCTTGGAAGAGATGAGAACGCCTAGCGGACTCGTTATTGGAGACGATACCGAACCCACAGACGACCCCATCCCCCCCGACGACCTAGATATAGAACTAGATTCGCCAGGGGATGATACCGGGAATGACGCCGACTTGGAACCCGACGATATGGGCGATCGCGGCGATACAAATGCCAAAATTGATGGCAGCGACGCCAGCGATATTGCCGATGAAAAATTAGAAAAACTCGACTATATCGTTGACAACGATACCGACAGCGACGATACCGACAGCGACGATACCGCCGCCGAAACCGATACCGCCGCCGAAACCGATACCGACAGCGACGATACCGACGATATCGCCGCCGAAACCGATAGCGACAGCGATAATATCGCCGAAGAAGACTTAGAAGAACTCGACTATATCGACCCAGACGATACCGAAGGCGAAGATAGCACCACAGACGATACCACAGCAGAAGTCAGCGATGATGGGGAAGACATCGCCAGTGACGATATCGATGGAGAAGAAAGCGCCTCTGACGACAGCGAATTAGTCGCCGAAACCAACACAGCGGAAAGCGCCTCTGACGACAGCGAATTAGTCGCCGAAACCGACACAGCGGAAACTGCGGAAACCGCCTCTGACGACAGCGAATTAGTCGCCGAAACCGACACAGGGAAAACTGCCAGTGACGACAGCGAATTAGTCGCCAAAACCGACACAGCGGAAACTGCCTCTGACGACAGCGAATTAGTCGCCGAAACCGACACAGCGGAAACTGCGGAAACTGCCAGTGACGACAGCGAATTAGTCGCCGAAACCGATGCAGTCTATAAAACCGACAGCGAACCCACCGAAGAATCCAGCAACAATCTCCTAGCCGATGCCGAATTAAACCCAAATCAAATTAACTTTGACGTGGGCACCTTCACCGTGGGAGAAACCGGCCAAGTCAGCGCCGATTTTCTCTTTGATGGCGGCAAATATGAAGGAGAAGTAGCCATCTTCAACATCGACGGCATGGATGAATTTGAATTCGGTTCGCCAGAATTCATTCAAGAAGCCGCCCGCCGCTCCCTGAGCAGCTCCGACCTGGGTCATGTAGTCATTTCCGACCTCACCGAAGCCGCCCGGTTTGACCCCCAATACGGCGAGAACTACAATTTGGGCACCTACCAGGGAGTCCAAACATTTGCCATGCGTCCAGGGGATACCTTTGCCATCATGCTAGTTCCCAAAGGTAGCGTACAGCAAGTATTCGATAACCCCGCCGCCACCGGTAATCTCCGTCCTCTATTTTCCCTCGCCACTGCCAACCCCAATGACGCCCATCATATCGGCCAAATTGCCGACGTAACCGGCGATGGCAGCACCTTCGCTATGGAAGACTTGCGCGTTGATGGTAATACAGATAAAGACTACAACGATATCGTCTTCCAAGTCCGGGGAGCCAAAGGCACCGCCCCTTTAATGGATCAATTGGTAGCCACAGGTAAAGACTGGCGCGGCAGCAATGTGGGTCAAGCGTTGATAGAGTATGCTAAACCATACATTACCCCCGATGAACCGGATTTTGATGGAGCTTTATCCGATTTAGTTTCCAACCTAGAAAGCCTATTTGACGAGTTAGAAACTGACCCATACAGTTTAGATACCGCCTCAGATAGCACCGAAACCACTGATGAGAAAATCTCATCAGAAACAGAAGAACCTGTAGGAGACGCCGCCACTGATGAAATTTTCTCATCAGAAACAGAAGAACCTGTAGGAGACGCCACCACTGATGAAATTTTGGCATCAGAAACAGAAGAACCTGTAGGAGACGCCGCCACTGATGAAATTTTCTCATCTGATGAAACTGTCTCAGAACCAGAGGAAACTGTAGCCACAGAAACCACCGATGCAGTTATCCCATCTGAGGAAACAGCCTCAGAACCAGAGGAAACTGTAGCCACAGACACTGATGATGAGGTTATTCCATCTGAGGAAACTACCTCAGAACTAGAGGAAACTGTACCCACAGACTCCACGGATGCGGTTATTTCATCTGATGAAACTGGCTCAGAAACAGAGGAAACTGTAGCCACAGAAACCACTGATGCGGTTATTCCATCTGATGAAACTACCTCAGAAACAGAGGAAACTGTAGCCACAGAAACCACCGATGCAGTTATTCCATCTGATGAAACTACCTCAGAACTAGAGGAAACTGTAGCCACAGAAACCACCGATGCAGTTATCCCATCTGAGGAAACTGTCTCAGAACCAGAGGAAACTGTAGCCACAGAAACCACCGATG
>DVDU01000002.1 GCA_015296065.1 Oscillatoriaceae cyanobacterium M33_DOE_052
AACTTTTGACGACTTAGATTCCCTGAAAAATCGAGTGGCTTCCCTGGTCAAGTCTCTGAGTAAGTCAGTGGTGAAATCGATTTGTGGATGGTCAGACATTCTGGAGGCACTATCTGTAGCAGGACTTTAACTAAATGATATAACATCGGCACGTCAGTCGCGGAAACTCTCCCACCTCTTACCCCCCTTTGGCATATGTATCGCAAGCCAGTAAAAGTTCTCTTAGTGGATGATGATGATGATAACTGCAAATTTATCTATGATTTGTTATCCGCGATTAAAATTGGAAAATTTGAGTTTGGAACAGTCAACAGTTATGCTGAGGCTTTAGAACAAATACTGCAAAATCAGCATGACGTATATTTGCTAGATTACCACCTGGGTCAGACACTCAACGCCAAAAAGGGGCACACCAAAGGTAAGAAGCCTCTCAGCCCCCCGGGGGGAGAAAGAGGACGGGGGTTGGAACTGCTACGGGAAGCTTTAGCAAAAGGTTGCTCTGGACCGATAATTTTGCTGACGGCGTTAGCAGATTTAGATGTGGATATAGAAGCGATGAATGCTGGAGCCGCAGATTACCTGATTAAAAGCCAGCTAGACTCGCACGTGCTGGAGCGTTCTATCCGTTATGCGATCGAGCGCAAGCGCGCCGAAAAAGCCCTGCGCTTAAGTCAAGAACGCTATGCCCTCGCATTAGCTGGCGGTCAAGTAGGAGTTTGGGACTGGAACATCAACAGTAACGAAATCTATATCTCTCCCAATTTAAAAGCCATGCTCGGTTATGGTGAAGCCGAACTGGAAAACGGCTGGGACGAGTGGAAACAACTATTACACCCAGAAGATTGCGCACCAGTAATGGCCGCATTAGAGACCCACCTGGCCGGTTTTATCGGGCAATATGAGGTAGAATACCGGCGACTACATAAAGACGGTACTTGGCGATGGTTTCTGTCCCGGGGCACCGCATTGCGGGATACCGATGGCAAAGCATATCGCATGGCCGGGTCAGAAACCGACATCACCGAGCGCAAACAGTTGGAAGCCTACCTGCGTCAAGCTCTAGCCCAAGAAAAGGAAGTTAACGAGCTAAAATCTCGGTTTGTCACGATGGTTTCCCACGAATTTCGCACCCCTTTGGCCACGATACTTTCTTCCGCAGACCTGATGGAATTTTATGTAGATTCCTGGCAGGCAGATAAACTTATAGAACATATCAATAGGTTGCAAAATGCGGCGGAATACATGACCCAAATGCTCAACGATGTGCTGGTAATCGGCAAAGCAGATGCAGGAAAATTGGAATTCAAGCCAATAGCTTTGGATTTAAGCCAATTCTGCCGGAACTTAGTGAGCAGTATAGAAGAAGATATCCAAAACAAGAAGCGACCAAATAATAATGCCAATCCTAGGCCAAAGCGGATTAATTTTGAGGAACCCCCACCCCAGAATGGGAGCAATCAGACAAATTGCATTATGGATGAAAAGCTGTTGCGGCAAATTTTGACTAATTTGCTATCCAACGCCCTCAAATATTCAGCCACAACAGTCAGGTTGGAACTAGCTTATGAAGACAATATGGCTGTATTCCGAATTCAGGACTCGGGTATCGGCATTTCACCAGAAGACCAGCTCCACATTTTTGAACCTTTCCACCGAGGGAATAATGTAGAAAATCGCCCCGGCACAGGACTGGGGTTAGCAATTGTGAAAAAGTGCGTAGAATTGCACAACGGTTATATTGCCGTAGAAAGTCAACTGGGACAGGGCACTACATTTACAGTCAAGCTGCCATTAGAACCGTAGGCATACAGATGCCACGGCTCCCACCCCCTGCCTCACAAATGACAAAGGACTCTTGGACAAAGGACTCTTGGACAAATGAAACCTTATCAGCAAATATCAATTGTCGAGTGTGGCGAGCGGTTGGTGTCCATTCCCCTAGAGCGGTTGGCGGTGGTATCGCCACACCCTTATCAGCAGTTGGGGGCGCCTTACGGTGATAAATCTCCCTATCTACTCCGTCAAACTGTAGTTGACCGGTTACTCGCAGCTCAAACCCAGCTCGAAGAAATTCATCCGGGTTGGCGAATTCAGGTTTTTGATGCCTACCGTCCGGTGGCAGTGCAGGAATTTATGGTACGCCATACTTATGAAACTTTGCGCCAAGGTGCTTCACCGGGGGCGAGTGAGGAAGAGCTGATGGCGCAAGTTTATCAATTTTGGGCGTTACCCAGTGAAGACCCGAAGACTCCACCCCCCCATAGCACTGGTGGGGCGATCGACCTTACCCTCACCGACGCCACCGGTATCCCTATAGATATGGGTTCCCCAGTAGATGAACCCTCCCCCCGCTCTATTCCCGACTATTTCGCCGCCAGTAGCCACCCGGAAGCAAAACGCTATCACACCTCCAGGGAGTTGCTATATCAGGTGATGCACAGTGCGGGTTTTGCCCGCCACCCGAATGAATGGTGGCATTTCTCCTGGGGGGACCAGATGTGGGCTTGGTTGACTAATCAACCTGCTGCCCGCTATGGCCGAGTTTAGATTTGTCATTGGTCATTGGTCAAAAGTCATTGGAAGAGAAACCGGGTTTCTTACGTTAGACCTCCGCTCAAGCACGAAGCACCTGGTGGGAGAAACCCGGTTTCTGGGAGGGACAAGTGACAAGTGACATGTGACCAAGGACAGAGTACAAAGGAGAAAGTATCCTAGAGAGAAAGGTTTGCTGGTGGATGGGATGCCTTGAAAGCGGCAAAGCGGCTTATAGGGTGGGAAACTGATGGGAAATATCAATCGAATTGGGGGCTTTGTGGTCTCCAAGTTTTGGCATCGCTTGTGGGAGAAGGTGCCGGACTTAACGGGTTTGGGCGCGATGATTATAGCCACAGTCCTCACCAGCAGTGTGCTGTTGGGAGTGCGGGAACTGGGGGGCATCCAGCGATTAGAGTTAATTGTTTTTGACTCGATGATGCGCCTGCGTCCCGATGAAGAACCGGACCCCAGACTGCTGGTGGTGGGGATCACAGAGGAAGATATCGAAGTTCATGGTTGGCCGCTTTCCGACCAGGTGCTGGCGCAGTTGCTGGGGAAATTACAGTCGTACCAACCGCGCCTCATCGGTTTGGACTTGTATCGCAATGTGCCGCAACCACCGGGACATGAGGAATTTTTGCAACAGCTCAAGGCTACCAATATTATCGCGATCAGGGATGATGCGGGTAAAGTGGGGCCGCCGCCTTCTATGCCTCCAGAGCAAATTGGGTTTAATGATTTGGTGGCAGATCCGGACGGTGCCATCCGCCGTAGTTTGATGACTTTTAACAGTAAGGGTACAACCCAAATTTCGTTTTCTTTGCGTTTGGCTTACTCCTATCTAGAGTCCAAAAAGATTAGCCCAAAAACTAATTCTAGTGGTCAAATCCTCTGGGGCAAAGCGACTTTTGAGCAGTTGCAATCTAATTCTGGGGGCTATAAGCGGATCGATGCTGGAGGCTATCAGATTTTGCTCAATTATCGCTCTGGGCGAAATTTGGCGCCGGTGGTGAGTGTGAGTGAGATTTTGTCTGGCTCTGTGCCTCGGGAGTGGGTGCAAGATAAAATTGTGCTGATTGGCAGTACGGCGCCTTCTCTCAAAGATGTTCATTTCACGCCTTATAGTCCGGGGGAAAATGACAATCCTATGATGCCGGGAGTGATTATTCACGGCCAAATGCTGAGTCAGATGCTGAGTGCGGTGATGGATGGCAGACCCCTGTTTTGGTTTTGGCCGGAATGGGTGGAAGGTTGGTGGTTGATCGGCTGGGCGGTGGTGGGTGGAATGGTGGCGATGTTTTGCCGTCATCCGGTGATTTTGGGCCTGACCGGTACGGCGATGGTGGGGGTGTTGGTGGGTAGCTGCTGGGGGATATTTCTCCAGGCGGGATGGGTGCCTGTGTTTAGTCCAATGATGGCTTATTTGGTGACAGGGGGTTTTGTGGTGGCTCACCGAGCTTATCAGGCGGGAAGACAGCAGCAGGTGGTGATGAAGTTACTGGGGCAAAATACTTCGCCGGAAATTGCTGATGCGCTGTGGAAAAGCCGCGATCGTCTCCTGAAAGATGGCCGAATGCCGGGGCAAAAGCTGATGGCGACGATGTTGTTTACGGATTTGAAAAGTTTCAGCACCATCTCTGAGCAAATGCCGCCGGAGATGTTAATGGAATGGCTGAATGAATATTTGGGGGCGTTGACGGAAACGGTGCAAGCGCATCACGGGATTATTAACAAGTTTACTGGTGATGGGATTATGGCGGCTTTTGGGGTGCCCGTGGCCCGATCGACCGATGCAGAAATTGCCGAGGATGCTCGTAATGCTGTGGCTTGCGGTCTGGCAATGGGCGATCGTCTCGCGCAGATGAATGAACAATGGGCGCGGCAGCGTTTCCCGGTAGTGCAAATGCGTGTGGGTATTTTCACTGGTCCGGTGGTGGCGGGAACTTTGGGAGGCAAAGAGCGATCGGAATATGGAATCATCGGCGATAGCGTCAACATCGCTTCTCGCCTGGAAAGCTGCGAAAAAGACCGGCAAGATACCATCTGTCGGGTGCTGATTGCTCAGGAAACCCTGGTTTACCTCCAAGATGAATTTGAGGTAGAGTCATGGGGGCCGCTGGCTCTCAAAGGCAAGCATCAAACGGTGGAAGTTTACCGCGTCATCTCTCGCCGGGTGATTTCCCTACCTGAAACTGATACTAAAACTACCCCGGAGGTTTAACCCTAATTAGGCGCACCCGCCTCCCCTGCCTCCGAGCATTGGGTCTGTTTTAAGAAATAATACAATCTATTTCTGTTGGCCATAATTTCACCAGATTAATACTATAATAGATTAGGGTCATTGCCAGCGTTTTACATTTGACGAGCTATATAAATGGTGAACTATCGTCAGTTTATTAACTCTTAATCATCTGGGTGTCAGAAAACGAGGGTAAACCGCTAGCTAAGGCCATTTTAGGCTAAAAATTTGCAGTTAATGATGAAAGGCAGGGAGGGCGCCCAAATAGAGACTAAGATAATTATAGCCACGATTCGTCCTTAGTTAATCTGCACGAGCAAGGGAAAAAATATGCCCTGGAAACAATTACGTCAAGTTTCGATAACTATGGGATGGGCACTGTTGCTGCCTTTGTTAGTATGGGTTGCAGTCCCAGTGCAGGCAGTGGAGTTCTCACCCCCAGATGTGGGTCCGCCGGGACGGCGGATCGGGGGAGGAACTCGGGCGGCTCAACCCTTGCCTACTGGGGTAGAAGCTACGCCAGGAAATATTTTTGAATCTTCCGATCCGGAACCTCCGGGGCGGAGAATTGGCGGAGCTACTCGGGGTCCAGACGCGGAAAAGAGAATCTGCCTTCAGGATGACGATCGCTCTCGCCGGAACCTCCCACCCGCTCCCACCAGCGAGAATACTTCCCCAGATCTGGAAAAACGGCTGCTCACCGTCCTACTCCCAGATCCAGAAACGAAGTTGGGATTAACCGTGGAAGCCCATCCTACTTTCTTCTGGTATGTACCGAATACCTCGGCTCGGCAAGTGGAATTCTTGCTGATGGATGAAACCGATGTGATTTATGAAACTCAGGTCAACATCTCTGGCAATGCGGGGATTGTGAGCTTGACTTTGCCGGAAACGGCACCCGCTTTGATTGAGAATAAGTATTATCGCTGGTACGTGTTTATGGTGTGCGACCCGAGCGATCGGGGCGGCGACGCCTACACTGGGGGATGGGTGCAACGGGTGCAACCTAACCAGGAGCTAACAGCCCAGTTAAAGGCTGCCAAAGGTGAGGATCTGGTGTTGGCTTATGCGAAAGCAGGCATTTGGCACGAAACCGTTGCCTCTTTAATGCAGTTGCGCCAGTCTAACCCAGATGATGACCAACTGGTGAATGAGTGGAAAGAGCTGCTCGGCTCTGTCAATCTCAAATCCTTTGCCGAAGCACCCCTACTTCCGTGGGAGGAAAACCCCTCTGAGAGCGATTCTCAGCCAGACGTGGAGTTTGCGCCACCCGTAACCACGCCACCCGATCGGGTTAATGGTGGTAGCACCCGCTAGTTAAGGTTAGCACTTAGGCAAAATCCCAAAGGTGGGCAGAAAACGACTTTTTTGCCCACCTTCTCTATTGTGTACCACAGAAAGAGGGCTAAAGCCCTACTACGAACCACAGAAAGAGGGCTAAGGGGATCGTTTTTTCTAAAAAATTTCCTATTTTTTCTACAAAATTTTTTATTCAGGGTTTCTTACCCGATGTTTCTGGCTGAGTAAGGTTATGTTAGGTTGATTAATGTCCGCATAGTTGCAGGAGCCGAATCGTGAACCGGGAACAAAGACGAAAAGCAGGGAAACAAAATAAAGGCCATGATTTACCGGGGATGCCCCAAGGGGCGAATTTTCCCCCAAATCTCCTCTCTTTAGCGGTGGCTCTGCACCAAAATGGTCAGTTCGATCAGGCGAAAACTATTTATGAAGAAATCTTAAAAACTGACAGCAAAAATGCTAAGGTTTTGAATAGTTTCGGCGTGCTGCTCCAGCAAATGGGAGACAAAGAAAAGGGCAGACGCACCATTGAGGCAGCTATTAGTTTGGAACCGAATAATATCGGTTTTATCAATAATTTGGGAAATGCTTATCGGATGGATGGCCAGCCTGATGCGGCTCTTGAATGGTATCAGCGGGCGATTAATATCGATGGCAGTTCGGCGGCTTCTTATCTGAATTTGGCCATTGCTTATACGGAAAAAGCCATGCCGGGTGAGGCGATGACGGCTTTGGATCGGGCGATCGCTTTAAAGCCAGATTACTTGCAAGCATATGTGGCAATGGGCGATTTGCTCCAGTTGCAGGGGCAATTGGATGGGGCGATCGATTCTTATCGTAAAGCGATCGCTATTTATCCTAAGTCGTTTGAGGCTTGGCTGGCTCTGGGGATGGCGAGGTATCGCAAGGGGGATTTGGTGGAGTCCCGCAATGCTTATGAGCGGGCTCTGACGATTAATCCTTATTCGACGGCAGGATTATCTCAGATGGCGGTGACGCTTTATGAGTTAGGGGAGATAGATACAGCGATCGCGTGTCACCAAGCAGCGATTAATTTGGAACCGGATGCCAGCGTTCATTATATCAATTTGGGGGTGCTGCTGAGTCAGACGGGGAATAATGGGGATGCCATAGAATATTTGCGCAAGGCGATCGCTTGTGACCCGAAATCGATTAAAGCCTTAGACTGTCTCGCAGAAATCTACACCCAGGAGTTGCAGTGGGAACGGGCGATCGACATTTATCACAAGATTCTCGCCATTGACCCCAATTATCCCGATGCCTTGGTACATTTGGGTATTGCCTTGCGAGCCGTGGGGAACCCCCTAGGGGCGATCGAGCAGCTAAACCACGCTCGCCAAATCCAACCGAACAGCGTCAAAGCCTACGCCCACCTTGGTTTAGCCCTCCAAGACCTCCCGGAACCAACCCCGGAAACCACCACCATATTTGACTATTCCCAACTCGTCGCCCAATACCAAACCACCCAAGTCCCCGGATGGGAAAACCTCACCGCCTACAACCAAGCCTTAGCCGAATACGTGTATCATCATCCCACCCTCGTAAACGATCGCTTTGGTAAACCCCTCTACAAAGGGCGTCAAACCTATGAAATCTTCGAGGACACCCAAGATGTCATGGTCGCCCTCCATAAGCTGATTGAAACCAACATCCAAGATTACATCCAAAACCGCGCCCAAAACTCCCCCATTCCCTTCCTGAAAAACCCCCCCTCCCGGTGGAAACTCAGCGGTTGGGCCGTAGTATTAGAATCAGAAGGATTTCAAGGCGCCCACATCCACCCCGAAAGTTTCTGCAGCGGCGTTTACTACATCTCCATTCCCCACACCGTCCGGGAAAACCCCAACGAAGGCAACTTAAAATTTGTCGAAATCTTCCACCGTGACGGCGAATCCGTAGAAGTAGAAAAACACCTAGTTAAACCCCAAGAAGGTTTAATGGTACTTTTCCCCTCCTACTTCTGGCATGGCACTATGCCCTTCTCCGGCGACCAAGACCGCATTTGCATCGCTTTTAACACCATCCCACTTTAACTATTCTAGAAACCTTCTGCGGATTAGAAACCGGGTTTCTGTGACAATTTTGTTGCAGCTCACTTGGTTGACTCCCCTTCTCCCGGCTTGGGAGAAGGGGTTGGGGGATGAGGGCAGATTTGCCTAACTGAGATGCACCCTGAGAAGGTTTCTAGTTTCAAATACAGGATTCTTAAAAATCATGCCTTACCCCTGGTTAACCCTACTCTCCCATTCCTTTATCCTATCCTTCAGCCTACTGCTAGTACCCAGTAGCATCGCCGCTACTGGACCCGCTCCCATCAAACCGAAAATCTTCCCATTAGTAGAAATCGCCCAAAATAGCAGCGATACAGAAGCCGATCGACTCTTTGAAGAAGGAGAACAACTATTTGAGCAGAACACCCCCGCATCATTCCAGGCAGCGATGAAAAAGTTTGAAGAAGCCCTCCCACTTTATCAAGCATCCGGCAACATCACCCAACAAGCCCACACAGTAGCCTGGATAGCTTATATCTACGACCAGCTAGGAGAAAACCAACAAGCCCTCAACTACTACAATCAAGCCCTCCCCCTCTTCCGGCAAATCAACAATCAGGAACGGCAAGCCACCGCCCTCCTCAACATCGGCGGCGTTTACTCTGACCTCGGAGACAAGCAAACCGCCCTCAACTACTACAACCAAGCCCTCCCCCTATATCGCCAAGCCGAAGATAAAAAAAGAGAAGCCACAACACTCAACAACATAGCCGTAGTTTACTCCGACCTTGGAGACAAGCAGACCGCCCTCAACTACTACAACCAAGCCCTCCCCCTGCATCAGCAAACCGGAAACAAGGGAGGAGAAGCCATTACCCTGAGCAACATAGCCGTAGTTTACTCCGACCTCGGAGACAAGCAACAAGCCCTCAACTATTACAACCAAGCCCTCCCCCTGTATCAGCAAGTTGGAGATAAAAAAGAGGAAGCAATTACCCTCAACAACATCGGCAAAATACACTCTGACCTTGGAGATAAACAACAAGCCCTCAACTATTACAACCAAGCCATCCCCCTGTATCAGCAAGTTGGAGATAAGGGAGGAGAAGCAGTTGCCCTCAACAATATAGGCATAATATACTTTGACCTCGGAGACAAACAAACCGCCCTCAACTATTACAAGCAAGCCCTCCCCCTGTATCAGCAAGTAGGGGATAAAGGAGGAGAAGCAAACACGCTCAACATTATGGGCAATATTTACTCCGACCTCGGAGAAAAACAACTGGCCTTAGACTACTACAACCAAGCCTTACCCATAACACGAGAAACCGGAGATAAAAGGCAGGAAGCCGTGACTCTCAGCAATATGGGCAGGGTTTACTCTGACCTCGGAGAAAAACAACTGGCTCTCGACCACTTCAACCAAGCCTTACCCCTAACACGAGAAGCCGAAGATAAAAGGCGGGAAGCCAATACCCTCCTCAACATGGGCCGGGTTTACTCCGACCTCGGAGACAAGCAAACCGCCCTCAACTACTATAACCAAGCCCTTCCCCTATCCCGACAAGTAGGGGATAAGGGCGGGGAAGCCAATACCCTCGACAGTCTTGGCTTTCTCTACTCTCAGCTAGGAGAGGGACAAACAGCCCTAGACTACTACAACCAAGCCTTACCCCTTTATCAACAAGTGGGAAACAAGTGGGAAGAAGCCACGACTTTGAGCAATATGGGCCGGGTTTACTCCGAGCTAGGAGACAAACAAACCGCTCTCAACTACTATAACCAAGCCCTCACCCTCTCCCGACAATTAGGGGATAAGGGGGGGGAAGCCAATACCCTCAACAATATGGGTTTACTTTACTCCGACCAGGGAGACAAGCAAACTGCTCTCAACTACTACAATCAAGCCCTCTCCCTGTATCAGGAAGTACAATATAAGTGGGGGGAAGCTGCTGCCCTCAACAATATTGCCGCGATTTACTCCAACCAGGGAGATCAGCAAACTGCTCTCAACTACTATAACCAAGTTTTACCCCTGTTACGACAATTGGGTGATAAGGCAGGGGAAGCCTATGTCCTCGGCAATATTGGCCAGGTTTACGACTACTTAGGAGACTTTCCACAAGCCCTCCAATACTACAACCAAGTCTTACCCTTGTTACGGGAAGTAGGAGATAAAACCGCAGAAGCCACTGTGCTGAGAAATTTGGCTTTGCTGCAACGCAACCAACAGCAACTAGATGCAGCCATAGCCAATATTGAAGCTGCCATTACCATTGTGGAAAATCAGCGCACTAAAATCGTCAGCGAACAGCTAAGGCAGTCCTATTTTGCCAAAAACCTGGTTTATTATGAGCTTTACATTGACTTGCTGATGCAGTTGCACCAGGAACAGCCGCATCAAGGCTATGACGCCAAAGCTCTCAATGCTTCAGAACGCGCCAGATCCCGCACTCTTTTAGAACTATTGGCAGAAGCAAACGCCGATATCCGCACGGGTGTTGACCCGCAACTACGGGAGCAAGAAAGTAATTTGCAACAGCAGCTCAACAGGATTGCCCAGAGTCAGATTGATTTACTATCCAGAGAACATACGCCTGCACAAGCCGCCGCTATTCAACAAGATTTGGATAATTTGCTGCGCCAACTAGATGAAATTCAGGCAGAAATTCGCCGCCGTAGTCCTGGTTATGCGGCTCTGACTCAGCCCCAACCTTTGACTGTAGCCCAAATTCAGCAACAAGTGTTAGATGCAGATACGCTGCTGCTGCAATATGCACTGGGGGAACAGCGCAGTTATTTATGGGTGGTATCCCAGACGGGAGTCACCAGTTACCAATTGCCCCCCAAAGCGGAAATAGAGGCGGCGGCGAAGAATTTTCGGGATGCAATTACCTCTCCAAGTCTGAGAATTAGACCGAAAAAAGCTGTAGAGGCAGCGGCGGCTCTCACTGAATTAATTTTAGCCCCAGCGGCGGCGCAATTGGGAGAAAAGCGGTTAGTAATTGTCAGCGATGGCTCCCTCTACTATATTCCCTTTGCGGCTTTGGCTTTACCCGGAACTAATGATGAGCCTTTGTTGGTTAAGCATGAAATCGTCAATTTGCCCTCGGCTTCCAGTTTAGCGATTTTGCGCCAGCAAGTGAATCAGCGTCCCCCAGCTCCCAAAAAAGCTGCCATTCTGGCTGACCCGGTGTTTGGGTTGAGTGACTCCCGCGTATCGGGAAAACCGCCAACTGGGAATGATAATTTAGTGACGCAGATGGTGATAGATTCGGCCAGAGATGTGGGAATTAGCGGTGAATTGGCACCTCTACCTAACACCCGCCAGGAAGCCGCTGCAATTCTCAACTTAGTGCCAGACGCTGAGGAATTTGCCGCTTTTGATTTTGCCGCCAACCGCAAAACTGCTACTAGCTCCCAAATGGCAGATTATCAAATCGTGCATTTTGCTACTCATGGGTTTTTTAATAGTGAAAATCCCCAATTATCGGGATTAGTCATGTCTTTGGTGGATGAAAAGGGGCAACCCGTCGATGGGTTCCTGCGCTTGCACGATATTTTTAACTTGAGTTTGAATGCAGATTTGGTGGTTTTGAGTGCTTGTCAGACGGGGTTAGGTGAGAATGTGCGGGGAGAAGGGATAACCGGACTGACGCGGGGATTTATGTATGCAGGAGCGGAGCGGTTGGTGACAAGTTTGTGGAGTGTAGATGATGAGGGAACGGCAGCATTAATGACCGGTTTCTATGGAAAAATGTTATCACAAGGTATGACTCCGGCGCAAGCGTTGCGATCGGCACAGTTGGAGATGTGGCAAAGTCAGGAATGGAAATCACCCTATTTCTGGGCAGCTTTTACGTTGCAGGGGGAATGGCGGTAAAAATTTCCCTCCACAGAAACCTGCTCACCAGGGTCACTGCTAGTCACACTGCATTTCCGGTAATATAGATGTAGTCCAGCAAAACTGATGAGGTTAAATATGATGGTTTCCACTAATGATGGCACTCAGTCTGTAATTGACCAATCTGTAATCGACAAGCTGCAACAGTTGCCCGCCGCTCAACAGCAGCAGGTGCTAGATTATATTGAGTTTCTGGCACAAAAGTATATCCCACCGAAGACTAAGAAGCCTCGTGT
>DVDU01000164.1 GCA_015296065.1 Oscillatoriaceae cyanobacterium M33_DOE_052
CCCCACACTCCCCACACTCCCCCCCCTCCCCACCCTCCCCCCTGCCCCCCTGCCCCCCTGCTCCCCGTTACCCCCTGCCCCCATCTCCCATGCTTCCATAATCCTGTGATACCAGTCACTACGTTAAATCCAGCCGATCACCTGAAAACCTCAAAACGATCGCTCTCCTGATGAACTGCCATCACTGAAATGATTTTATGTTCACCTCATACTATAGTTGCAAGCTCGTAATAAAAAAATCTGTGCCATTTGAGGGGAATTATGATTCGTAAGGTCGTCCAAAAGGTTGTGCAAAAGGGATATCTTTCTTGCAAAATGGAAGAAGAAATCCGCCAGATGTTTGAAGCGGGTTGCAATTTGGAAGACATTGACGCTCTCATTGATTTGCAATATGCCGTTATGTCTGGTCAGGTGAAAAGAGAGTCGATTTCCGCGAAGAATCGGTGGTTGGCCAGCTAAGCAGCAAAACCGCATCCATTTGCACAAGCCTGGGGCTTGGGAAAGACTACTGACACTGGGGTGATTAATTTTGCTGGGTCTGAGATGGGCTGATAGATGTTTTTTCAGTAATGTTGTGTTAACAATTGTCAGGATAAAAGCAACAGTTACTTTTTTGAAAAAACTGGATATTTTCCTGATTTAGTTGGCAAAAAGTGAATAAAGATGTGCAAAATTGGCGTTTTTAGGAACCAGATAGAGGCGGAGCCATTTTGCCTATCTGTTCCTAGGAGCGCCTGTGGCGCAATCTCATCTAAAGTGGGATGAGGGCGGACTTACCCATGAGAGGGGTCCGTCTATTTTTGATTAAGTTTTGTGAAGTTTACAAATTTTTTAGGTTTTTGCGTCATTCTAGATATAGAAGCCTTCCTAGAAGGCAGTGCTTTGCATTCAGAGGCGTTCGGTTTATGATCCAAGCAGCTTCCAAGAAATATATGGATAAACCAGACCATTTTTGGCACTGCAGTTTGAGCAATAATTGCGGGAGTTGTGAAAACTTCCGGATTTTTATGTGTCTGATGAATTGAACGGCAAAAATTGTCAATGGCAAAAAGTCCGATAGTAAATCAGCACTAGAGACATATGATGGGGGGCAATCTCAATTAGCCCCAAACACCAGGGTAGTGTGAAGAATAATTGAAATTACAGATTGACCTGGTGCGACTGATATCGGCACTCAGTCGAGCCACTGTTGGAGGTTGTGGGTAATTTTTTCAAAAATCTAGATCACAGAAATTTAACCGGCGCAGCCAACCAAGCAAAAACTAGGGTTTTTTAGGCAGAAACAACGGGGCTTTCTGCCATAGGAGCGGATTGCCGAAATTTAGGAGGAGATATGGGAGAAATCAAGATAAATCTGAAGGGATACCAGATTAACGAGCAAATATACGCAGGGACGCGCACTCTAGTTTATCGTGGGGTTCGGCTGTCAGACCAGCAGCCAGTAGCTATCAAAATCGTGCGCAATGAGTTGCCCCGGTTCAGCGAAATGGTGCAATTCCGCAACCAGTACGTCATCACCAAGAATTTGGATGTTCCCAACATCGTCAAACCCTATAGTATGGAAATCGAGCATAACCGCTATGCTCTGATTATGGAAGACTTCGGCGGGATTTCCCTGAGTAGTTACCTGGCTGCTATCAACCAGGCTGACCACAAAAACCATAGCTTGCCATCGTGTGATTTTTTTCCGATCGCCCTCCAAATCGCCGAAATTCTAGATGGACTCTACCGCCACCGGGTCATCCACAAAGATATTAAACCAGCCAATATTCTAATTAATCCCCAGACGAAGCAAGTCAAGCTGATTGACTTCAGCATTGCCTCGGTGCTGCCTCGGGAAACGCAACTGGTGCAAATGACCAACGTCTTAGAGGGGACTTTACCATATTTGTCGCCAGAACAAACGGGCAGGATGAATCGAGGCATTGACTACCGCACAGATTTTTACTCCTTGGGAGTGACCTTTTATGAACTGCTGGCGGGAGCGTTGCCTTTTGCGTCTGACGACCCGATCGAGCTAATTCACTGTCATTTAGCCAAGGAACCAGTACCACTGCATCATCTCAAAGAGACTATCCCATCGGTGCTGTCAGACATCGTAGCTAAATTGATGGCGAAGAATGCCGAAGACCGCTATCAAAGCGCTACCGGACTAAAACACGACCTAGAAATCTGCTGGCATCACTGGCAAACGGGGGCTATGTCTGCCTCTGGGGGGGCGATCGTTCCCGATTTTCCATTAGGAGAGTGGGATATTTGCGATCGCTTCACCATCCCCGAAAAACTCTATGGCAGAGAAACCGAAGTTCAAACCCTACTCGCCGCCTTTGACACCATTACCACCGTACCGGAAAACCAAAACCATAGCAGCAACAGCCAAATGATGCTCGTCGCCGGATTCTCCGGTGTTGGCAAAACCGCCGTCATTAATGAAATCCACAAACCCATAGTCCGTCAGCGGGGCTACTTCATCAAAGGCAAATTTGACCAATTCGGGCGCAACGTGCCTTGGGCCGCATTCGTCCAGGCATTTCGCCACTTGATGGCACAACTGCTCTCGGAAACCGACGCCAAAATCGAGACGTGGAAAACCGCCATTTTAGCCGCATTAGGGGAAAACGCCCAAGTTATCGTTGAGGTCATCCCCGAACTAGAAATGTTGATTGGCCCTCAACCCCCAGCCGCTGAACTCTCCGGGACTGCCGCCCAAAATCGCTTTCATGCGCTATTTCAAAAATTTATCCGGCTGTTCGCCACCCCCGAACACCCCCTCGTCATCTTTTTAGACGATTTACAATGGGCTGACGGCGCCTCCTTAGACTTAATTAAAGTGCTAATGACTGACTCAGGCATCAATCACCTCTTATTAATCGGTGCCTATCGGGATAACGCGGTTCACCCCGGACATCCCTTGATGCTGACTTTGGCTGAAATCAAAAAATCTGGCGCCACAATCAACACTCTGACTTTAGCTCCCCTGCAACAGTCCGATGTGAATCGCCTCATTGCCGATACTTTGTCACCTCGGCGGCTGGGCAACGCCACAGACAAGGTGAGGGCTCTGGCGGCACCTTTGACGGAGCTGGTTTATCAAAAAACCAAAGGTAATCCCTTTTTTATCACCCAGTTCCTCAAATCTCTCCACGATGATGGCATCATTAAGTTTGTCCCACCTACTCGCGACAGGGGTAACAGTGGCGGTGGGTGGCAGTGCGATATTGCCAAAGTGCGGGAATTGGCCCTCACCGATGATGTGGTAGAGTTTGTGGCGCGACAGCTGCAGAAGTTACCCGCCGCCACCCAAGAAGCATTGAAACTGGCTGCCTGTATTGGCCATCAATTCGACTTAAACACCCTGGCGATCGTCCTGGAGACATCCCCATCCGCCGCCGCCGCCGATTTGTGGAAAGCCTTACAAGATGGCTTGGTGCAACCCACCAGTGAGGTGTACAAGTTATTCCAAGAACCAGAAAATGCGATCGCTTTAGGGGCGAAGAGCGAATCGCCCCTGCGGACTTTTGACCAAAACGCCACTTACCAGTTTTTGCACGATCGGATCCAACAAGCCGCCTACGGTTTAATTCCCCCACCATTAAAAAAAGCCACCCACCTGAAAATCGGCCAACTTCTGCTCAACAACACCCCCGCCGCCGAATGGGAAGATAAAATCTTCGATACCGTCAACCAACTAAATTACGGTATCGATTTAATCATCGCTAACGTTGAGCGTCTGCAACTAGCACAATTAAACCTCAAGTGCGGACGCAAAGCCAAAAGCGCCACCGCATATGCCGCCGCAGGCACATATTTAAACATCGGCAGGCAACTGCTCGCGATGACGAATGCTTGGCAAAATCAGTATGAAATCGCCCTCCACCTCCATGTAGAAGGAGCCGAGGTAGCATACCTGAGCAGCAACTTTTCCCAGATGGAGGAACTGGCGCAAATCGTCCTGCAAAATGCCACCAATCTGCTGGATAAAGTCAAAATCTATGAAATCCAGCTTGCCGCCTGTACAGCCCAGATGAAACCGCAAACCGCCGTAGAAATTGGGCTGCAAGTCCTGCAACTCCTCGGCGTCACCTTCCCGGCTCAACCCACACCTCTGGATGTGGAACGAGAACTCGGACAAACCGCCGCCATGTTTGCCGAGAAACCAGAAGTGTTGAATGTCAATAAAAAAGTGGTAAAAATAGCCACAATTATGTTATAATGAGAGCCGCAGATAAAAAAAAAGGAGTTTAAGCATGACTAAATATTCATTCTCCATGATTCTCAAATACATCTTGAGGGAC
>DVDU01000092.1 GCA_015296065.1 Oscillatoriaceae cyanobacterium M33_DOE_052
CAGACTTAAATGACATAGAGCCTGATTTTAGTGCTTTAAAGAGAGCCAGAATGTATGCACATCCTGACAAATCTATCGACGAAATTATCCGAGAGTATTGCGCTCGATAATGTCTCGCTTTTATTTGAAATAACTATAATTTAAATATGATATATAGCAGTAGTCAGAGAGATTAGGACATCCAGTTGGTAGGGTGGGCAGTGCCAAAAGTCAACTACCTATGAAGAGGTTATTCTGTAACGCACTGCCCACCCTACGATAGCTAATTGAATATGAAATTTAATTATCAATTATCAATTATCAATTATCAATTAGTTTTACTTCGCCTCCATCCAATTATCCCCAGCGCGCACATCCACGAGCAAAGGCACTGATAAAGCCACCGCATTTTCCATCGTCTCGCGAATCACAACCTGCAATTCTTCCAATTCTTCCGGCGGCATTTCAAACACCAATTCATCGTGAACTTGCAGCAGCATCCGCGCCCGATATTGTGGTAAAATACTGTGCAACTTCACCATTGCCATTTTAATAATATCCGCACTAGAACCCTGAATCGGCGCATTAGCCGCCGCTCGCAATAACTGGGCGTCATTTTGCGTTAACCGCCCCAAATCCTCCAAGTCTATATGGGCAGGATTTTGCCCTTCCAACCGCCGCAAACTCTCAGATTCAAACTGAAAATAGCGACGACGCCCAATAATCGTAGAAACATAACCCTGGGCGATGCTACAGCGTTTCTGCTCCTCCAAATAAGCAAAAACCTGGGGATACCGCTGGTTAAACCGGTCAATAAACCGCTTGCCTTCCGCCACAGTAAACCCCGCTTCCCGGGCAAACCGCTGGGCTCCCATCCCGTAGATGACCCCAAAATTAATCGTTTTGCCTAACCGGCGCTCTTCCCCAGTCACCTGTTCCTTTTCAAACAGCAACTGCGCCGTCAGCGCATGCACATCGCGATTATTTTGATAAGCCTCTACCAGCACCGGTTCGCCGCTCAGATGGGCTAAAATCCGCAATTCAATCTGGGAATAATCGGCGGATACCAATAGCCATCCCGGCTCAGGTAAAAAAGCCTTGCGAATTTTCCGAGAAAACTCGGTGCGAATGGGGATATTTTGCAAGTTAGGATTAGAGGAGGACAATCTGCCGGTAGCGGTGGCGGCTTGGTTAAAATCACCATGTAACCGTCCGGTATCGCGGCGTACCAGTTGGGGCAAAGCATCCACATAAGTAGATTTTAACTTTGCCAGAGTGCGCTGCTGGAGCATAACATCGATTACCGGGTGTTCGCCTTGGAGTTTTTCCAAAACTGCCGCATCGGTGGAGTAACCGGTTTTGATTTTCCGGGATTTTTTCCTGTCTAATTGCAGTTTATCAAACAGGATATAACTTAATTGCTTGGGGGAGCCTAAATTGAAATGTTCTCCGGCGGCGGCGTAGGCTTGTTGCTCGATTTCCGCTAATTCTGTTTCTAGTTGTTGGGATAATTGTTGCAAGTAGGCGCTATCAATGCGGATCCCGCACCATTCTATCTCGGCTAACACTGGCTCCAAGGGGAGTTCTACTGCTTCTAGTAGCTTTTGCAGTTCGGGAATCAATTCTAGTTCTTGCCGCAGTTCGGGTACAAGTAAAAAGGTGGCGTAAACATCCATCCCGCAGTAGTTGGCAACGGTGGGAATGTCTAAATCGGCGATGGTTTGGTTTTTGGCGAGGTTTAACGATTTGTAGGTTTGGGCTTCAATTTCCACGAGATGGCGACGGGAGACATCGGTGAGGTTATGGGTGGTTTCGGGGTTGAGGATGTAACTGGCGAGCATGGTATCGAAGATGACACCAGCCAGGTTGATGTTTTGAGCGCGGAACACGAGGCGATCGAACTTGGCATTATGCAGGCATTTGGGATATGCTGCACTTTCCAGAATGGGCCGCAGTGCCTCTAAAACTACATTTAATTCTAAGTTAGAGCCTTGAGTATGTGCTAGGGGAATATAAGCCACATCATCTGGTGCAGTTCCCCAACAGCAACCGATACCCACCAGCTTGGCGTCCCTGGGTTCTAAAGCGGTGGTTTCCGTATCCCAAGCTACGGGGGTTTTGGCATTGGTGCAGGTTTGCAGGATGGACAATAAATCGGCCAGTTTTTCTGGTGTGTCGATAATCCGGGGTTGAATGGGAACTGATATGATTTGTGGCAGCGAAAAATTTACCGGTGGGGGGGCAATTGTTGGGGTTTCAGGAAATAGGGATAACTGTAAGTCTGTGGTGTTGGTGGTAGGTATGGCTGCGGGTGTAGGGGCAATTTCCCCGCCAAATTGTTGCTGGAGTTGGTCGATTTTGGCGATAAAATCGCGAAATTCTAGTTTTTGCAGGATTTGGGTAAGTTTATGGTAGTCAAAACCCCGGAGTTGGCAGTTTTCTAGGGTAATATCCAGGGGCACGTCTGTGGCAATTTGGGCGAGAAATCGGGAATGGTAGGCGGCTGGTTTGCCGTCGATGAGTTTTTGGCGGATGCTGGCTTTGATTTTTTCTATGGAGGTGTAAATATTGTCTAAGTCGCCGTATTCTTTGAGGAGTTGAACGGCTGTTTTTTCCCCAATGCCAGAAACGCCGGGGATGCTGTCGGATTTATCACCACAGAGGGCTTTATAATCTACGACTTGGTGGGGGAGAATGCCGAGTTTTTCTTGGACTTGTTCCGGGCCAAATTGGTTGGTGGTAGCTTTTTTGCCGGGACTGAGGTAGAGGACACTGATGGTGTCGGTGACGAGTTGGAATAGGTCGCGATCGCCGCTGAGAATTTGCACTTGGTAGCCAGCAGCGGCGGCTTTTTGGGCGATCGTCCCGATGATATCATCCGCTTCATAACCTGGATTAGTGAAGATTTGCAGGTTGAGAGCGGCGAGGAGTTCTTGGAGCAACGGCATTTCCGCGATTAAATCAGCGGGAGTTTCCGCCCGATCGCCCTTATAGTTAGCATCCGCCTCATGGCGGAACGTCGGTTCCCCCAAATCAAAAGCCACCGCCACAGCAGGTGGGGGGAGAGACCCAGCGGCTCCTGTCACCGCCGCGATCGCCTCCATCAGGGACTTGAGAAAGCCAAAACAAACACTCGTAGGGAGACCCCCGGAAGTGCGCAAACCCCCATCCCGCCCTTTAGCAAAGGCGTAATAGGCCCTGTAAGCCAGGGAATGACCATCGATGAGGAGGAAAATAGGAGGATTTGCCGTCACGAACCCAGCCGCCCTTGCGAGACATTGCACTTATTCTACTGCATGATTAGGGCAATTGTGATTTGTCAAAAGTCCAATGTCATTTGTCACTGGTTCAAGGTAGGGGCAGGTTTGATACTAAATCAGCCTTTTATAGCAAATTCATCTAAATAGCTAAATCACCATTTATTAGGCTGATGGAAGCGAGGGAATTTTGGCACATGGGGAGGAGTGGGGGGAAACATCTTTGGACACCTAGCCTATCCCCAATGTGCAATATAACATCTCACATCCCCAATCCACCCGTCAGGCGATCAAGCCTTCTTTTGGCGACGACGAGACGCCATCAAACCGGCGGTGACAACACCCAAACCGACGATCGTGCCTGGTTCTGGAACACTAGCCACGGAGCCCACCACCTTAAAATCAGGGCCTTGGTAAGCAGAGCCACGGCTGAAGACGCGGATACCAGAGATAGGAGCAGCAACACCCAAGTCAGCGATACTGACACCGAAAGAGCCCACCGTCTGGAAGTCGCCAATTTCTTTAGTGTTGAGCTGATAGCCAGCACTTTGCCAGTCAGGCCCATTTTTGCCCGAGTCCAGGGCGAGCAAGTTGCCGATGAGGTTGCCACTGGCATCGATCGCCTGCACGTCCAGTTTGCTGTTGCGGCCCCGTTCAAAGAAGAACAAGTTATCAACGGCTTTGTCAAAGAATAAATTCATCGCAAAGCTGCCCGAATCTTCCGTATCAATAATGCTGCTGAGATAGCGATTACCCAAAGCCGCCACAGCGCCATCAGCGGTGAGCCGCTCTTGAGAAAGACCTACTGTGGCCAAGTCCCCCATATCAGCGCTAGCAGCACCGGTATTACCACTCGTCCACAGGTCATTACTGAGGATATTAACCCGATTCACCAAAGCGAACTCGTTGACGATCGTGCTACCATACTGCACCGAATCGAGGAAGATATCACCTTGCCACCGCTGATTTCCAGTCAAGCTGGGGTTAGTGGTGAAGTTGGTAGTAAAATTGAAAGCTGCTGCTGAGTTAGTAAATGCCAAACTGCCCGCAACTAAGCCCACCAAACCTAATGTATAGTTAATCCGGTTCATTGGTTTTGCCCCTACTGGTAACAGATTCTGCCGCCGCGATCTATGCCGCTATTTCATTAATAGTCAAGGCAGGGGGGAATAGTCTAGGGATGGGGAGACAACTTTACAGAATCTTTATGCGGGAAACCGGTTTGTAAAATTTTGCTCATCTCAGCCAGGGGAATTGAAGCACATCTGTTGGTTCTGCATCAGGGCGGCAATTCGTGAACCAGTCCCTAGTCCCAAGGCAGAAGCACAAAGGAATTTGACCAATGACGTTTGACAAATGACCAACTGCAATTCGTGAATTGCCTCGACCCCACCCTAATGCAAAACCGTACTCATATCCACATCCGTGAGATTAGCTCCATCCAACTTCGCCCACTGCAAATTAGCCTTAGTTAAATCCGCCTTGCGGAGATCCGCACCAGAGAGGTCAGCACCTCGGAGGTCGGCTCGGCTCAGATCCACCCCCCGCAAGTCAGCACCACTGAGGTTAACTTGATTCAAAAAAGCACCGGTCAAGTCCGCTTCTCGCAGGTCTGTTAATCGTAAATTAGCACCTCGGAGGTCGGCTCTGGTCATATCTACCCAGCGTAAGTCAGCCCCGCTGAGGTTAACTTGATTTAAAATTGCCCCAATCATGTCCGCCCATCTCAAGTCGGCTCCCTTCATATCGGCATTTTCCAGATAGGCTTTCCGCAAGTTGGCTCTCGTGAGATCTACTTCCATCATTTTTGTATCACTTAGGTTAGCAGAACTTAAGTCTGCACTACGCAAATCTGCTCCGCTCAAATCGGCACCACTGAGGTTGACTTCTGAAAGAGAGACACTCGGAGCAATGCGGTAAGCGCCAGCTAGGGTGAGGTCGATACCATCGGTGAGGAGGGTTTTGGCATCATACACGGCCTTTTGCAAGATCGTGCCTTTCAAGTTGGCGTCCCGCAAGTCAGCGCCGCTGAGGTTAGCCCGAAAGAGGTTAGCGCTTTCTAAGTTGGTTTCCACCAGCTTGGCATTTCTCAGGTTGGCTCCCCGCAGGTCGGCACGTTTGAGGTTGATGCCGCTCAGGTCAACGCCGTTGAGGTTAACGCCGGGGAGGGAAACATTGGAGGTGATCCAGTAAGCGCCGGTTTTTTTCGGGTCTAGCCCATCGCAAAATCGAGTTCTCAGGTCGTAGATGGCTTTTTGCAGGATAGTGCCTTGCATTTCGGCATCGCTGAGGTCAGCGCCGCTGAGGTTAGCACCACTGAGGTTGGCACCAGTGAGATTGGTGTTAATCAAGTTAGCCATTCTCAGATTGGCACCTCGGAGGTCGGCGTCGCTGAGGTCGGCGCCCACGAGGTTGGCACCCTTTAAGTTAGCTCCGCTCAAGTTACACTCACACAAGTGAGCTAAATTGAGGCTGGATTCGCTGAGGTCGGCGCCAGTCAAGTTGGCGCCAGTGAGGTTGGCGCCGATCATGTCGGCGTAGCTGATGCAGGCTTCGCTGAGGTCAGCTTCGCTAAGGTTGGCATCTCTGAGGTAGGCTCCCCGCAGGTAGGCTCCCCGCAGGTCTTCTTTTTGCAGATTGGCTGGGACAAACTTGGCCGAGTTTAATTCTTGGTCGCTTGGCGGTTGGCTGTTCAATTTTGCTCCCCCAATAAAAAGATGTTTAGCAAGATCGTCTCCCTCGGGCAAAACGCGGCGATCGATTTTGGCAACCGCCCTCGAGGATGGTTTTGGAGCCGAACACCGTCAGGCATCGCGTCACCATCGCCAATCCCAGCGATCGACTGCATTGATGATGGGTTATACCCCTCACCATATCCGTTCTTGTGATATGATTGCCCATAGGAGATGTATTTTCATCAAGAGACTACGGGCCTAGGTTGGGTTGGGATGTGATTTGGGATGGGATTAACAGCAGGGTTTGGCATTGGTGATGCCTGCTGTAGTTATACCGGTGGGATGGACAGTTTACCCGCCGGATCACTGTAGCCTTTGCTTACAGCAGATTGCCAGTTGCTCAGGTACATTCCGGAGTGCATCTCGCCCAGCTACACAGGAAGCGGGCGAGACCCACTCCCGAAGAATTATTCTCGGCGGAATCTGTACCTGAAGGAATTGCAACACGCTGTGGGGGGATGGAAGACTTGCGACTTTTTGACTCACCAGCGTTGTCTGACGCCACTTTTGTGTCATAGGTGGCCGGATCCCATAACTGCACACAGCTTTGTGAAATCAAAGATGCAGTAGATTCACCAACGCAGGCATGGTCTGGCCTTTCCCCATTGAGAAGTGCGATGCTACCGACTTCCGCCGATCGGCTGGAAGCAGAAGGTATCTTTATGGGGTCAGCAACAAAAGTGACACACTGATTTCCCTCTATCTGGGTGGAAAAACTTAAATTGAAATCAACTGCAAACATGAAGCGGAAAACTTTAGTCAATGTTAAGGGGAGGGGATATCATGCTGGAAAAACTAATTCAAGCCGCTACCATTACCTTTTTACTGCACTTGGTGCTGAACCTGACCCCCCCGACCGCACAGAGAACATCCGAGGCTCCCTTACTTGTGGGAGATATTGCCGTCAGCGTGGGAAAGTAAACGCCCTTGCCCCACCGCACTGGGTAGCTCCGATTTTTCTCCCAGAGCAAATTAATGACGGGTTACACCCCTCACTCTGTCTGGCTACACCAGCAATATAGATGCAGGCTGTTGGCAAACGCCCCCAATGGGGCGTTTTTCCTTTTCATCTGATCATCAAAATCCGGGCTTGACAAACAGTCTTTGTTTCACCGCAAGTCTTGTGGGGAGCATCCCGATTTTGTCCAGATGTCTGTCTGTCAGGGCGAACCATATACACCGAGAGCTTTTGGGTTGACTCCCCGGAAGGCATGCGCGCTGGCTTCGCCCTTGACTCCGCCCCAAGAGGGATGCTCCCGTCTTGCCTGGGAGTGTTATCCCATTTTGATTTATAATTCTAACAGATAAGTCTGCCTAGTGGGGAACCGCCGTTCGCCACTGGAATTGAGATGTTGACTCAGAAAATCTAAATACTATTACTTCAGGTTGGGCAATACCAAGGCAGATAAAATTGCTTGACATCGTGAAGTACAGGAAGTTAAAATAGATGAAAATATTATTAATAATTCAGAAAAATCACCCCAATTTTAATAGGGATATTAACAATTTTAGATATCCCCAACACCAGAAGTGTTGAATGTCAATAAAAAAGTGGTAAAAATAGCCACAATTATGTTATAATGAGAGCCGCAGATAAAAAAAAAGGAGTTTAAGCATGACTAAATATTCATTCTCCATGATTCTCAAATACATCTTGAGGGAC